>CAYSEM010000001.1:0-95058 GCA_964430115.1 uncultured Chloroflexota bacterium
AGGCTGAGATCCATAAATTCCTTGTTGATCTGCGGTCCAGAACATCCGCTATCCCAGAGGAGGCCGGTTGCCTGGTCAATCGCGAGCGTGCGGTAGATGCTGCATGCGGTTGTTGGAGCGGTTCCCGGGAGGAAGTACTCTTCAATCGTCATCGTGGTGCATGGGCCAGGGAGCTCACCCGTATGAGCGTCAATGACGATCTTCTCGACGCCCTCAGGCTCTGGGAATTGTGCGATCGGTAGGCTGCGTGAGATCTCTGTGAAGTACGACTGCCAGAGACCGCCCGCCGCCGAGAGCGAAAGAACCGTCGTTGGCGACGCGTCAGAGTTACCTGTCCACACCCCGGTGACAAGGTGTTGCGCGCTCGGGTCCGATGGTGCCGCAAGGTAGCCGAAGGCGGCGAGATCTTTCGCCTGATCCGTTGTTCCTGTCTTCATCGTTGCAGGACGGCGCTTGCCGTTTTCGGCGATGAGTCGACGCGAGGCCCACACAGGATTTAGTGAAGGGTCAGTGTTTGCGGCGATGATGTCAGTGACAATCTCTGCCACTGCGGGCTCCATCACG
Source organism: uncultured Chloroflexota bacterium (assembly GCA_964430115.1). Taxonomy (GTDB): domain Bacteria; phylum Chloroflexota; class Limnocylindria; order Limnocylindrales; family Limnocylindraceae; genus Limnocylindrus. Next base: position 565 of record CAYSEM010000001.1, read on the forward strand.
CTGCGGCGCTCACTCTCTGGGCTTGACGCCTTCCAGATCAGCTCTCCGTTGCGGTCCTCAATGCGCAGCACGTAGCGTCTCGGCACCGCATCGCCCTTGCTCGCGAGTGCGCCATAGGCTGAGAGCACATCTACGTAGCGGGACTCAAGGGTACCGATCGCAATGGACGCACCCGCGTAGTTGTCGTCCCCAAGGAATCTAAACACTCCGTTGCGCATGTCGTTCCAGATACGATCAGCTCCTGCGCGGAGCGCCGTCTTGACCGCTGGAATGTTCAGCGATCCCTGCAGCGCATGGCGCATGCGAACTGGACCGCGCTCCAGGTTGTCCCACTCGCCTGGCGTCCACCCTTGGCCGAAGTCAACGGGAACATCCATAAAGAGGGTCGCTGGCGTGATAGCGCGTTCTTGAAGCGCATAGCCGTAGATGATTGGCTTGATCGCAGAACCGGGCTGCCGATACGCTTTAAGGACGTCGAACTGTGGCTGGAAGGCAGGCGACGTAGATTCGGCGTAGTAATCCGCGGAACCTGTGTAGGCGAGGATGTCACCCGTGCGCGCGTCCATCGTTACGATTGCGGCATTGTGAATGTCTGACCCTCGGATCTTCTTGAGCCAGTCAGTTGGCTTTGGGATGCCGAGGCTTCTTAGGTACGGCTTGTAATCCACGATGTCCGCTGAGAGGACGGCCGCCGCCCACTTGTCAGCGCTCTGCTGCATGCTCCAGTCGAGGGTGGTCGTGATCTTGTAGCCATCGGTATCGAGCTTGGTGCAGACTGCTGGATCATCTGGGCAGACGATCCCCGCCGCCGCCTCGCGCACGATGTTGATGAAGTGAGGGGCGCGAACCTTTCGTAGCGGCGGCTCGATCAGGGTGATTGATTCAGTGAGCGCTGCATCTATCGCTTCATCCGTCACGCTTGGATCCTCGAGCGGAATCCCGTCGTTGCGGGCGTTTCGCAAGAGGTTCAGCACGGTGTTTCGACGGAGCGCAACGGGCGCGTCGAGAGGCACCTCAAGGATGCCGTTCACATTGCGTACCGCGACGTTGCGCAAATCATATTCGCTAGGAGCCTGAGGAATCGCGGCAAGGAGTGCCGCCTGCCCAAGGGTGAGGAGCGAAAGGTCACTGATTCCAAAGTACTCTACGGCCGCCGCCTGGATCCCGTACGCGCGTGACCCGTAATAGTTGTTGTTCATGTACGCGGTGAGGATCTGCTCTTTCCCTGCGCGTTCTGGGAACTCTTTGGTGAGCCGGATCGCCTGGATGATCTCCTTGACCTTCCGCTCGTAGATGCTCCCCTGGAAGGCGGTTTCAGGGAGCAGGATGGCGCGCACAAGTTGCTGAGTGATGGTGGAACCGCCGCGCCCAGAACCTCCGAGCGTGTCCAGCGCTGCAGCAATGAATCCGAGCGGGTCAAACCCAGAGTTTTGCCAGAATGTCTTGTCTTCAATCACTGTAGTCGTGTCAATCACGCGCGCCGGGATCGCTTCAAAGGAGATCGTATCGCGGAGATCGGTACCGAAGTCGGCGAGCTTAACGGCACCGGTGCGATCGAAGACACCAGAGTTCTCGCCGAGCACGATTGAGTCCAAATCGCGCGGATCTGGCAGGTCGGCAAGGACCCGGTCATAGACGCGGGTGATGCCAAAATAGGCAATGGTGGCAATGAAGAGACTGATGGCCAAGAGGGCGAGCGGGAGGAGGACGGCGAGGCCGCCATTACGGCGTCGCGCCCGTCCGGCACCTTCAGGGCGGTTCGAACCAGCCATGCTCATCGCTCTGAAGGTAGCATAGGGTCGTGGCCGCTTCGTATCGCTCCAATCTGCTTGCCGACTTCTCCGAGCGCGGTCTCATCCATGAGGTGAGCGCTGGGCTGGACGAACGAGTGGCAAAGGATCCCGCAATCGCCGCATACATTGGCTTTGACCCGAGCGCCGATTCACTCCATGTGGGGCACTTGATGGGCGTTCTTGCACTGCGGCGTCTGCAGCTTTCGGGCGGCCGCCCGATTGCGCTGGTAGGTGGCGGGACGGGGATGATCGGCGACCCGTCTGGTCGTTCGGCAGAACGGAACCTCCTTGATCGCGCCACGCTCGATGCGAATCGCGGCGCGATTGGCGCACAGCTCGCTCGACTCCTTGACTTCTCTGGCGCATCAGGCGCACTCCTGCTCGACAATCTTGAGTGGCTCGGTGGACTCGGAATGATCGATTTTCTTCGCGACACTGGAAAGCACCTCACCGTCAGTTACATGCTTGCCAAAGACTCCGTCAAGAGTCGGCTCGAAGGCGGCCTCTCCTTCACGGAGTTCAGCTACATGCTGTTGCAGAGTTATGACTTCCTCATGCTGCGCAAACTCCACGGGGTTGAGCTTCAGATGGGCGGTAGCGACCAGTGGGGGAATATCACCGCAGGGAGCGAACTGATCCGTCGCGTGGATGGCGACGGACGCGAAGGGGCCCCGCTTGCCTTCGGCCTCTGCTATCCGCTGCTGCTCGCAAAGAGTGGTGAGAAGTTCGGAAAGACGGCAGAGGGGGCTGTCTGGCTCAGTGCGGAGCGCACCAGCCCATTCGCATTCCGCCAGTTCTTTATGGATCAGCCGGACGAGGCGCTCGAGGAGCTCTTGCAGCGCCTCACGTTGGATGAGAGCGCAGCGATCCACGCGCTCCTTGAAGAGCATGCGAAAAATCCGGGCGGACGTGCGGGGCAGCGGCGCCTCGCAACAGCCGTAACAACACTCGTTCACGGTGAGAGCGAAGAGTTGCGTGCGCGCCAGGTTGCAGAGACCCTCTTTGGAGGCCCTGAAGGACGGGGGAGCGACCCACGCGCACTTGATGCGAGCGGACTCGCCACCCTCGCGGCGGAGTTGCCAACCGCGCTACTCCCTTCTGCGGCAGACGCCACCCTCATTGACCTAGTGATCGCGGCCGGCTTCGCCGCCTCAAAGAGCGAGGCTCGTCGACTCGTGGAGCAGGGGGGCGTCTCCATCAACGGTGATGCCGCCGCCGATCCGAACGCGTTAGGGAGCAGCTTCAGCCGCCTGAGCGATGGATCGCTCCTCCTGCGCAAGGGGCGACGCGACTATCGGATGTTGCGAGCGGGCTGAGCCCCTCGCCTATACTCAGCGCATGTCTGGTCACTCAAAATGGTCAACGATCAAGCGCGCCAAGGGCGCGACTGACGCGAAGCGTGCCGCGCAGTTTACGAAGGTCTCTCGCGAGATCACAATTGCTGCACGCATTGGTGGGCCCGATGCAGCCTCCAACCCACGACTTCGTCTCGCCATTGAAAAGGGGCGATCGCTTAACATGCCAAATGACAACATCAAGCGTGCAATTGAGCGTGCGTCGGGGCTTGGACAGACAGATGCCTACGAAGAGATCACGTATGAGGGCTACGGTCCCGGTGGCGTGGCGGTCCTCGTCGAGGCGGCAACAGATAATCGAAATCGCACTGCCTCCGAGGTCCGCAGTCTCTTCACGAAGGCGGGCGGTTCGCTCGCGAGCAGCGGGGCAGTAGCCTGGCAGTTTGAGGCACGCGGCATCATTGAGTGCGGCGGAGATTTTGCAAAGGTCGGCGAGGCCGCCATTGAGGCTGGCGCTGACGATGTTGACGAGGCGGGCGGGAGTGTCTTTGTGTACGCAGACCCATCGGCACTGGAGAGCGTTCGCTCCGGTCTCGAAAGCGCTGGGGTGAGTGTGAAGTCTGCCGAAGCGAGCATCGTGGCGAAATCCACGATTGACGTCAATGCCGATGACGCGCGAAAGAATATGAAGCTGATTGATGCGCTCGAAGAGTTGGATGATGTCCAGCGAGTTACTGCAAACTTTGAGCTCTCATCAGAGCTTTTTGCTGAGCTGACGCGATGAGCCTGCGGGTCCTCGGCTTGGACCCTGGCACCGCAACCTTCGGATGGGGGATGGTGGAGAGTGGCGGGGAGCGACCACGCTACCTTGCGCATGGGATCATCGCCACCTTACCAAGCCAGTCGCTCGGGGAACGTCTCCTCCAAATCAGGACTGAGCTCACGCAGATCGCTCGGAGTGAGCGCCCAGATCGGATTGCGATTGAGCGCCTCTTTACGCAAGGGAATCTTCAATCGGCGGTCGCAGTTGCCGCCGCGCGCGGACTTGCGTTGATGATCGCGGCTGAACTGCTCATTGAAGTGGTGGAGGCAACACCTTCCGAAATGAAGCGTGCGATCGCAGGTGATGGGCGCGCCACGAAGAGTGGTGTGATTCGTGCGGTAACGCAGTTGCTCCATATCGCTGGAACGCCTCTCGCGGATGATGCCGCCGACGCGCTTGGTCTGGCGATCTGGGGCGGTGGTGCCGCCCGGATGCAGCAACTCGCTGGTTCCGCGCGACTCGATCGTTCAGCGTCTTCTGGGGCCTCCCAAGAGAGCGGATTCGATCGCGCAGTGCGCAGGGCACTGCGTGGAGAGCGGAGGTAGCCGTGTACGCGTTCGTTGCTGGGAGTGTGCGCTGGACCGAAGATGACGCCGTGGTGATCGTAAGCGGCGGCCTTGGCCTCCGCATCCGGATCCTTCCTCGTCTCCTCTCCACACTTCGCGAAGGTGCCACCGTGGAGCTCTACCTGCATCACATCGTGCGGGAAGACCAGGAGTCGCTTGTGGGATTTACAAGCCGTGATCAAGAGCGCCTGTTTGCAACGCTGCTCGATGTGAGTGGGGTTGGCCCAAAGGTCGCGCTTGCCCTCCTCGACACCCATGGCGCCGAGGGGCTGCGCCGTGTGCTGGTGGATGGTGACGAGAAACTGCTCGCAACCGCCCCTGGAGTTGGTCGTCGCCTTGCCGCTCGTATCATCGTGGAGCTCGCTGACCGAATCGCGCGCGACGCAGCGGGCGACGGCACGCAGAAGTCGGGCGAGAAGGGGCGTGACGGAGGTGATCTTGCAGCGGCACTTCGTAGTCTCGGATTCCCGCCGCGTGATGCGCGTGAGCTCGCTGCTACGGTGGATGAGGACGCCGCGATGCGCGGTCAGCCGCTTGATGTGCGGCTGCGCGCCGCGCTCCGTGAGCGGGCATAGGCGGGGAGGGGGTGCGTGGTGACTGAGCCAGCGATCAACGATGCTGAGGAGCGAAGCCTTGAAGTTTCGCTGCGTCCCGCCTCGCTCGGGGAGTACATCGGCCAGGGCGAAGCGAAACGTTCATTGACAACGCTGCTACAGGCTGCTCGTGAGCGCGGCGAGGCGGCCGACCACCTGCTACTGCACGGCCCACCCGGACTTGGGAAGACCACGCTCGCCGCGATCGTTGCGCACGAGCTTGGCGTCCAGATTCGCTTCACCTCAGGAACGGCGATCGACCATGGCGGAGATCTCGCCGCAATCCTGACGAACCTTGCGCCACGACAAGTGCTCTTTATTGACGAGATTCATCGCCTCGGACGCGCCGTGGAAGAGGTTCTCTATCCCGCCATGGAAGATCGTTCCATTGACATCGTGATTGGGAAGGGACCCTCTGCACAACCGCTGCGCCTGGAGGTGCCACCCTTCACGTTGATCGGTGCAACCACGCGCATCGGGATGCTCTCTGCGCCACTCCGCGATCGTTTCGGTGCATCGCAGCGCCTGGACTTCTACACGGATGGCGAACTCACCGAAATCGTGCAACGTTCGGCTGGGATCCTTGGCGTCAGCATCACGGAAGATGCGGCCTCACTGATTGCAGCGCGAAGCCGCGGGACGCCACGGATTGCAAATCGTCTCCTTCGTCGGGTACGTGATGAGGTTCAGGTGGCCGGCTCCACAGAGATCACGAAGGAGCGAGCCGCAACGGCGCTTGCTGGACTTCAGATTGATGACGCTGGGCTTGACGCAACGGATCGAAAGCTGTTGCAAGTCATGCTCGACAAGTTTGACGGTGGCCCAGTAGGCGTTGCGGCGATGGCGGCGCTCCTTGGCGAGTCGCCGGACACGCTTGAGGACGTCTTTGAGCCATACCTGCTCCGCATCGGCTTCCTTGACCGCACTCCGCAGGGGCGCGTGGTCACTGAGCGCGGCCGTGCACATCTCGGACGCAGCAGTGCCTCGCTCTGGAGTGGGAGCTGAGCGAGAGCGCGCGGCTCGCCGCACTCTCTGATCCGTCAACGCTTCCAGCGCGCGCAGCACGTTCGCTGCGCTTCAGCGTCACCGCAACGGATCCCAACTCTAACGCTCGCGCCGGCACGCTCACGTTGCCACACGGTGTTGTTGAGACGCCAGATTTCATGCCCGTCGGGACGAATGCCACCGTGAAGTCACTCGACCCAGATGACCTGCACGCGATCGGTGCGCAGATCATCTTGGCGAACACGTACCACCTCTATCTGCGACCGGGTCACGAACGAATTCAACGCCTCGGCGGCTTGAACAAGTTTGCCGCCTGGAGTAAGCCAATACTGACTGACTCGGGTGGCTTTCAGGTAGTTTCGCTCGGACCGCTGATGCGAATCCGTGAGGCGGGGGCACGCTTTCATAGCCACTTAGATGGGAGCGAGCACCTCTTTACCCCTGAGCGATCCGTGGAGATCCAGGAGGCCCTCGGTCCAGATATTGCGGTGGCGTTTGATCAGCCAGTCATGCCAGGTTCAACCGAACGCCGCGATGTCCTGCGCGCCATGCAACGGACTCATCGTTGGGCGGTTCGCTCTCTGCGCGCGCACGCGCGGGGCGACCAGGCGCTCTTTGGCATTGCGCAGGGTGGTATTGACCCTGAGTTGCGGGCCGAGTCAGCCGCCTACATTCGGTCACTCCCTTTCGAAGGGATCAACCTCGGCGGACTTGCTGGCGATGAAACTCCGGAAGAGCGCAACGCCGCAGTCGAGGCAACGATTGCCGCACTAGATGGCGATCATCGCGTGCGTTACCTGATGGGTCTCGGATCGCCGGTTGACTTGCTTGAAGCGGTACTGCGCGGCGTCGACCTCTTTGACTCGGTTCTCCCAGCGCGGGTAGCGCGCAACGGCCAGGCCTGGGTCACTGGGGGTCGAATGAATCTCCGCAACGCCCGGCACTTAGATGAGAACCAGCCTCTGGACGCCGCCTGTGACTGCACGACCTGCCGCAGGTTCAGCCGTGCCTACCTGGCACACCTCTTCCGCGCGGAGGAGCTGCTCGGCTATCGCCTCCTCACGATCCACAACCTGCGCCATCTGAGTGCCTTCATGTGTGCCATTCGGTTGGCACTCCGCTCGGGTACACTCGCAGCCGAGCTGCCGCGGCTTCGCGCCGCGGCTGGGGGGCCGGGGACCCCTCGCTTAGGAGTCGGCGATGAGCCCTCCGAAGAGCCCGCTCGCGGCGCGATGCGTCCACGGTACGCCGAGGATGGCAGGCTTCGCGGAGTCAATCGACAGAGGGCAACAGCAAGAGAAGGCAGGGAATAGAGATGGTTGAGAAGAGCGAAAGCAAGAGCCCGAAGTCGGCGACGCCCGACAAGTCCGAAGCGAAAGCTGACGCGAAGGCGTCCACAGAGCGGAGCCGTGCGGTAGACGCCGCAATCCTCACCATTGAGAAGCAGTTCGGTCGCGGCGCGATCATGAAGCTTGGCTCGCGAGAGCGACTTGAGGTTGACACCATTCCAACCGGTGCAATCTCGTTGGATCTTGCGCTCGGCGTAGGGGGCCTGCCACGTGGAAGGATCAGTGAGATCTTCGGACCAGAATCATCTGGTAAGACCACGATCTGCCAGCACATCATTGCTGAGGCACAGCGTCGTGGGGGCGTTGCCGCCTTCATTGACGTGGAGCACGCGCTTGACTCGGCTTATGCGGCGGCGACAGGCGTAAATGTTGATGAGCTCCTCGTTTCACAGCCAGACACTGGCGAGCAGGCGCTGGAGATCGCCGAGACGCTGATCCGGTCAGGTGGCGTCGATATTGTTGTGATTGACTCCGTGGCGGCACTCGTGCCACGTGCGGAAATCGAAGGCGAGATGGGCGATTCGTTCGTTGGCATTCAGGCGCGCCTGATGAGTCAAGCGTTGCGAAAGCTCACTGGCGCGGTGGCGCGTTCAAACACAACGCTCCTCTTCACCAATCAGCTACGTGAGAAGATTGGCGTAATGTACGGCAGTCCAGAGACCACCCCTGGTGGTCGCGCACTGAAGTTCTACGCGTCCGTTCGACTCGACATTCGTCGCATTGAGACGATCAAGACCGGCACAGAGTCAGTTGGATCACGTGTGCGTGTGAAAGTGGTGAAGAACAAGGTTGCGGCTCCATTCCGCATCGCCGAATTCGACATCATGTACGGCGAAGGGATCAGCATGGAGGGCGGCCTCCTTGACGTTGGTGTTGCGGGGGACATTGTCTCCAAGACTGGTGCGTGGTTCAACTTCGGCGATGTTCGCCTTGGGCAGGGACGCGAGCAGTCGAAGGACTTCCTCAAGGCGAACCCAACAGTCGCTGCCGAGATTGATGCGAAGATTCGAGCCGCCACCGCCACGCTTGACGTGCCGGTTGCACCTCCTGGCGACGGAGAGTAGTCGCGACGCGCGGTGAGACGCCGCAAAGATCCGGCGCTCATCAAGGAGCGCCACGCAGCAGCAGACGCCGCATCGGTCTTAGAGGCCGCTGCGCGTTCGCTTTCAGGTGCCCCCCGAAGTAAACGCTCACTGGTTGAGCGGCTGATCACTGCTGGGTACCCAGAGGAACACGTGATCACCGCTACTGATCGGTTGGAAGCGGTTGGCATTATTAACGATGAACGACTCGCTCGTTCGTTGGTTGAATCGCGTGACCGTTCTCGACAGCGTGGTGATCGTGCACTGGCGCAAGAGTTACGTCGACGCGGTGTCCCTGAAGAGATTGCGGTCCGTGTGCTCGCAGAGCGCTCAGACGAAGCAGAAGGTGAGCCGCTCCGTGAAGGAGAACAGACACCGCTCAGCGCTGAAGAGCGCGCCGCATACGCGGCAGCTGCAAAGGTGCGCCTCCGTGGAGGCGATGCTCGTGCCGAAGTGCAGCGCGTGGCCCAGGCGCTTGCGCGGCGTGGGTTCCCGTCTGGGCTCTCCTGGCGCATCGCGCGTGAGCGGGTTGCTGGGTTGGGGGAGGGGAGTCTCCCCCCTCAGCCCCCTGAGGAGCTAGGCGAGGCGGATTAAAGAGGTAGACGAGGCAGTTTAATGCCCTCTCGTAGCCCCCTGGATGCCTTGCGGCAGCCCTCTGAGGGGCGCCACGAGGCGTTTGACCGCGCGTAGCCAAAGCCGTAGCCTTCAGACCCCAGCCAGTTGGCTGGTCAAGTGACCAATTACCGCGCGTCAGCCCGCGGAGCACGGCTGACAAGAGGGACCAATGGAAGACTTTAACGGGGTCATTCCCGTCGCTGCCGCAGTATTCGGCGTAGTCCTCGGCGTTCTCATTCGTCAGTTCATCGCCGCGGCAGGGATCCGCGCGGCCACCGTTCGGGCCCGCAGCATTGTGGAGGAGGCTCGACAGCAGCAGAGTGCACTGATCATCTCCGCGAAAGGGGAGATCTCCCGAATGCGCGTTGCAGCCGAGGATGGCCTTCGACAAGAAAGAGAGCAGATCACTGCTGAAACAGAGCGCTCCCGTCTGCGAGAGGTAGCGCTCGGTGAGCGAGAAGCTTTCTTTGCTGAACGCGAGGTTTCTATTGCGGAACGTGAGCGCGGCCTCCTCGAAGAGGCCGCGAACCTTGATGCGGCACGAGCCTCTGTGAACGCGCGACTTGCTGAAGTGGCCGGACTTGACGCTGAGGCGGCACGCAAAGAGGTCCTCGTGCGACTGACAGAAGAGGCAGAGACTGAGGCGCAGCGCCTGCGCGTAACCCTTGAGCGCCGAGCTTCTGAAGAGGCCGCGGATCGTGCACGAGACATGATCTTGACGGCAATGCAGCGGGTCGCCGCGGATCACAGCACGGAGCATTCGGTGACGCACATCAAGCTCGCAAGCGAAGAGATGAAGGGGCGTCTGATCGGCCGCGAAGGGCGCAACATCCGCGCGCTAGAAGCCGCGACTGGCGTTGAGCTGCTCATTGATGAGACACCGATGCAGGTGACGCTCTCCTCCTTCGATCCGGTGCGTCGCCAAGTTGCACGGGTCACCATTGAGCGCCTGATGCAAGACGGTCGAATCCACCCGGTGCGCATCGAAGAAGTTGTTGAGAAGGCGCAGAGCGAGGTGGATGCCACTGCGCTTAAGAATGGCGAAGCAGCTGCGCTCGAGGTTGGCGTGACTGGAATCCCAACAGAACTCCTCCGCATCCTTGGTCGGTTGCAGTGGCGTACCTCGTACGGTCAAAATGTGCTGCTGCACTCGATTGAAACTGCGCAGGTTGCAGGTGCGGTTGCAGGGGAGCTTGGCATGGACATTCGCGCGGCGAAGGTCGGCGGGCTCCTGCACGACATTGGGAAGGCGCTTGATCACGAAATTGAAGGCACCCACGCAGCGATCGGCGCGGATCTTGCGCGTCGGCACGGAATGCCGGAGGGAATCGTCAACGCGATTGCTGCGCATCACCAGGAAGTTGAGTGCACCGCACGTGAGGCACCGATCGTGCAGGTTGCGGATGCGATCAGCGCGGCACGCCCTGGAGCGCGCGGCAATCAGGCTGAAGCGCATCTACGTCGGCTTGAGGACCTACAGAATATTGCGATGAGCTTTGAAGGCGTAGAGAAGGTGTATGCAGTTCAAGCGGGGCGAGAGGTTCGCATTCTCGTCCGACCAGACAGCGTGGATGACGATCGTGCGAGAGAGATTGCTCGGGATGTGGTGAAACGTATTGAGGAGCAGCTTTCGTATCCTGGGCAGATTCGTGTCACGGTGATTCGCGAGACGCGGGCGGTTGATTACGCCCGCTGAGCGGGCAACGCCCCTCCTCGCGGTAGCGGGCCCAACGGCGGTTGGGAAGAGTGCGGCTGTGCTTGCACTCGATAAGTTGCTTGAGCGAGATGGAGCACGTGCGGTGCTGATCTCCGCGGACTCACGACAAGTGTTCCGAGGCTTTGACATTGGGACGGACAAGCTACCTGCGGAGGTGCTTGCGGCACGACCGCACGCTGGTATCGATGTTGCGGAGGCGGATCAGCCATTCACGCTGTATGACTGGCTCGCGATCGCGCGTGAGGCTGCGGCGGGTACACCTGATGGTGAAGCGCCACAGATCGCAATCGCTGTGGGTGGCACCGGCCTCTATCATCGCGGACTCCTGCGCGGATTCCTGACGGGCGGAGCCCGCCCACATGATCCAGAGCTTCGAGCACGGCTAGAGCGCGAGCTAGCCGAGGAAGGGCGCGAGCACATTGAGGCGCAGCTCCGGGGGCTCAGCCCAGCGGCGGCAGATGCAGTTGCGAATGCGAGCCCGCGGCGAATCCTCCGAGCGCTTGAGATTGCACAGTTGGGCGGTGATTCAATGGCAACAGAAGAGGAGCCGTGGTCAGGTCCGAACGCATATGTCCTTCTCGATGAGCCTGACCTTGCTGCGCACCGGGCGAAGATCGTGGAGCGAGCTAAAGCACAGTTTGCCGGAGGTCTTGTTGCGGAAGCTAAGGCGCTGGCAGCACGACTCCCAGCGGGGACGCCCGCGCTTTCAGGGATTGGGTATCGCGAGGCGCTGCAGTATCTCGCGGGCGATATCAGCGAAGAGAAGGCGGTCACGCACTCGTCAGGGCGAAGCTGGGCCTACGCGCGTCGACAGCGTACGTGGTACCGCGGAGAGCCAATCACGCACACAATTCACGCGGGTGCACTCCAAACTCCCGAAGAAGTTGCGGCAGCCCTTTACCCCATTGCGCGCAGCTTGATTGAGCAGGGTGGCTAGTAGGTGGGGGAGAAGAGGGTGCGACAGAAGCGAGCACAGATCTCGATTGCGCCGCCTGTAGAGCGCGCTTTCCTTATCGCCGTAGATACCGGCAAAGATGCTGGCTGGCCAGCGGTTGACAGTCTTGAAGAACTTGCCAGCCTCGCGCGCACCGCGGGGGCTGATATTGTTGGTGCAGAGTGGCAGCAGCGGCGTCACGCAGACCCAGACACATACATTGGAGCAGGGAAGGCTCGCGAACTCCTCGCCGCGAAGGTGGAGACTGGATTCACACTTCTGATCGCAGATGACGAGCTTTCACCAACTCAACAGCGAGGACTAGAAGAGATCCTAGAAGTGAAAGTCATTGATCGCAGCCGTTTGATCCTTGACATCTTTGCAATGCATGCACGCACGCATGAGGGTCGTCTGCAAGTTGAACTTGCGCAGTTAGAGTATCAACTCCCGCGCCTCACACGACTCTGGACGCACCTTTCGCGCACTGGTGGCGGCATAGGCACGCGAGGACCCGGCGAATCACAACTTGAAACTGACAGACGATTGATCCGTGATCGGATTGCTCTCATGAAGGCGCGCGTAGACCAGGTTCGACGCAGTCGAGAGACCGGCGCAAAGTCAAGGGCCGCGGGCGCGGTGCCTACTGTCGCAATTGTGGGGTACACCAATGCGGGTAAATCAACGCTGCTGAACAGCCTTGTGGGAAGCACGGAGGTGCTTGCGGAAGATAGGCTCTTTGCGACGCTCGACCCAACCAGTCGACGGCTAAAACTGCCGAGTGGAGCCCACGCCGTCCTCACTGACACCGTGGGCTTTATCCATAAGCTGCCACACCAGCTCGTTGATGCCTTCCGTGCAACGCTTGAAGAAGTCGAGCGCGCCGATCTGCTCCTTGAGGTCATTGACGCTTCGGATCGACACTGGGCAGAGCACCGGGCCACGGTTCAGGAGGTCCTGGAAGAGTTGAACGTTGACGAGAAGCCGCGAATTGCGGTTGCCAACAAGTGCGATCGCCCGAATGCGGCGGCGCTCATTGAGGGGGCGATCAAGGTGGCGGCCGCAACAGGGGAGGGACTCCTGCAGCTCCGCACCGAACTTGAGGCACTCCTACAGCGACAAGGAGTCGCGGTGGATCTCGAACTGCCATACGGGGTGGTTGGCGAGGTTGAGGCGCTTCGAGCGAAGACCGGTATTCAGGTTGCATATGAAGACGCGGCACTCCGCGTCACAGGGTTCGCCCCAGTTGAGGTTGCGAAGGCGTTGCAAGCGCTGAAGCGGCGGGCGATCGGACGAGTGCTGTAGCCGAGGTGGGTGGGCTAACTGGCCTCATGGCTGCTCCCCCTAGTGCTTCCGATAATGATAGTTATGTGATGAAGATGCGGTGAGGCTGAGCACGAACGGGACGGCAAACGCGTATCCTCTTCCCCATGCGGATTGAATTCATCGCTCAAGCTGGCGTGAAGATCCATACCGCGCACGGCTCGATCCTCTGTGACCCGTGGTTTAATCCGGCCTACTACGCGAGCTGGTTCCCGTACCCGCGAAATGACGGTCTCGATCATGCGGCTCTTGGGGCGACCGACTACCTCTACATCAGCCACCTTCACCGTGACCATTTTGACCCCGAGTGGCTCGCTCGCTGGTGCAACAAGGATGCCACCGTGATTCTCCCCGCCTACCCGCTCCCTGAGCTTAGGGATGCGCTTGTCGGCCTTGGGTTCCACACCTTTATCGAGACCGCATCTGGGGTTCCGGTACGCCACGGTGGTCTGACGATCGTGGTTGAGGCGCTCACGGCGCCTACGGACGGCCCGATTGGCGATTCGGCCTTACTCGTAGATGATGGGAAAGAGCGCGTGCTGAACCTGAATGACAGCCGCCCCACCGACCCCGATCGTCTCTTGGTCCAGGGGGCAATCGATATCTGCTTACTTCAGTTCAGCGGGGCGATCTGGTATCCAATGGTCTACGAGCTCCCTGAACGCGCAAAGCAGGCGTTCGCGAAGAAGAAGCGTGCCGCTCAATTTGCCCGCGCGGCACGCTACGTTGAGATCATTGGCCCACGTGTCGTTATCCCTTCCGCTGGCCCCCCATGCTTCCTTGACGACGACCTCTTCCGCTGGAACGACGTTTCCAATGCGGACGATTCCATCTTTCCTGATCAGCGCTTGATGGTCGAGCATCTTGAGCGCGCGGGACAAGCTGCAGTACTGATGCTCCCTGGCAGTTCCGGCGAGTTTGACTCGTCCGGGCGCTTCTCTGTGGAGCACCTGCATGGAGAAGCGTCTGTGCAAGATGTCTTTGCGGACAAAGAAGCGTATTTGCGCACGTACGCGAAGGTAGTCGCCCCACGGATCGCTGCAGAAAAAGCCTCTTGGGTCGGTCCGCGTACAAATCTTGTTTCGGAGCTGAAAGCGTGGTTTGAGCCCCTCATGGCACTCGGCCCTCGAGTCTGTGATGGGATCGGAGCCGCTGTGCGCATTGAAACTGACGATGAGAGCGTGCTCCTCGACTTCCCGGAGCGCGAGGTGCGTGCTGACGATGGGCGTGAGGTTGACTTCCGTTTCACGATCCCCCGCCTACTGCTGGATCACCTCATTCGAACGCGCACGGATGATTGGGTCAACTCGCTCTTCCTTTCGCTGCGGTTCAGTGCCTGGCGGCGTGGCGCGTACAACGACTACATCTACACGTGGTTCAAGTGCCTCTCCGTGGCACGGATCCAGTACGCGGAGGGGTTCTATGCGGAGAATGGCCCCACAGAGGGGACCTTCGAGGTAGGTGGCTGGCAGGTGCAGCGCCGCTGCCCGCACATGAAGGCGGACCTCACGCGATTCGGCACGGAGGACGGTGAGACGTTCACCTGCAGCATTCACGGCTGGCAGTGGGACCTTGCGACGGGGCGTTGCCTCACCTCTGAGGGCCACCCGCTCTTCGCCCGCCCACTGAGTCCTACCGCGCAAGAGCACGCGGCTCGTCTTGCTGGGAGCGAACCACCGAAGCCTGATCAGTACGCAGGCGGGCCTGAAGGGAGCTAGCGGCCCCCGAGAGCCTTCGCGAGGCGGGTGGCAAGCTCGGTCGAGCGCCCGCCCCCCATCACAAGCACGACAGCACCAGCGGGAAGCGTGTCAGCGATCCGATCAGCAGTTGCCTCAACGGACCCGGGAGCTTCCGCTGGTACGCCGCGTCGGTCAATCGCCGCAGCGAGCGCCGCGGAGCTTGTGATTGAGAGGTCCGTATCGCGCACCGCAAAGATGTCAGCAACGAATACGCGATCTGCAGCGGCACACGAGTGCGCGATCGGCTCCAGGAGGGCTGCGGTGCGGTGGTATGTCAGCGGTTCAATCGCGAGCACGAGCGGGCGACCTGGGTAGCGAAGTCGAACGGTTGAGATTGTCGCGTCGATGGCGGTGGGATGGTGCCCGTAGTCGTCCAGGATCGTAATCCCTCCACGCTCATAGCGGACCTCCATCCGCCGACCGACCCCAGGGAAGGTCGCAAGGGCAGTGCGGATCCCTTCTGGGCTCCCTCCGGCTGATGCCGCAAGCAGCGCGACTCCCAGCGCATTCGCGGCGTTGTGAGCCCCTAGGAGACCGATCGGAAGCTCGAGGCCGAGCAACCCTTTTGCAGCTGGGGCGAGACTCTCTGCACCTGGGCTCAAGGTGAGGTTTCGAAGAGCGACCCTCCCCTCCCCGGACTCGACTAACTCAGCGGTAACGTCAGTGTGCTCGGCAGTGCCTGTCTCTGCGCGTCTGTGTGAACGGACAACGTACGTGAGGAGATTCCCGTGGTCGCGACCGCGGAGCGCAGCTGCAACCTCGGATCCTCCGAGGTCGGCAACATTCACGACGAGGGGTCCTCGCTCAAGTATCGGAGTCGCCCAATCAACGAAGGTTCTAACGACGGCGGTGCGGTCGGCGAAGATGTCTGGGTGGTCCCAATCGGCGTTGAGGATGAGGGCTCCATCAGCCAGGTACGGGTCAAAATTGCCGCCGTATTCGTCCGCTTCCACAATGAAGCCAGGCTCGGTGCCGAGATGAATGGGTGCCCCTGCAGGGCTCCCCTCCCCCTCTGCGAGGGGGCCGCCGACAAAAGCCGATGGATCACGCCCAGAGGCTCGGAGCGCTGCGAGGAGCCATCCGGTGGACGTGGTCTTCCCATGCGTCCCAGCGACTCCCAGAAGGGCGCCACCGCGTGTGGCGGCGGCATCTGCGATCACCTGCTGAACGGAAACGATCGCAAGGCCCGCCTCCCGCGCTGCCTTGAGCTGAGGGTGGTCCGGTTGCGTGCTCGTGATCGCCTTTGATGCCGCCACGATGTTCGCACTGCGGACCGCGTCAAGATCCCCTTCGGCACAGATCTCCACCCCTGCCGCCGTGAGCATACGCGCCGTGTCAGGTGAGAGCTCACGGTCGTACCCAGTGACCTGAACGCCAAGGGCGGCGGCGTGGAGGGCGGCGGCTGTTGCGGCCGACCCCCCGACGCCAACCACATGAAGTCGGAGCGGGAGGGAGAGCGGAGCGCCTCGCCGAGCGGGGGCCAGTCCCGCGCCGATCTCGTCGATCCGGCGGGTCACCAGGTCACCTCAGCGGTAGTTTTCAAACTGGAGAGGCCGATCGACCTCCATGGCGCGCAAGTAGTCAATCACCGCCTGGAGTTCGTCGCGTGATTTCCCTGTCACACGGACAGCCTCACCTTGAATTTGTGTCTTTACCTTCGGGAAGGTGTCGCGAATCGCTTTGGTGATCTTTTTTGCCGTGGGGTCATCCAACCCGCTGCGAAGTTTCACGTGAATCCGAAGTGTCTCGCTCCCCGCAGCCTCTGGCTTCCCCCAGCCGAAGGTGCGCAGGTCGATCCCCCGCTTCACCGCTTTTGACTCAAGGATGTCGCGGAGCGCCTTCAGGCGCAGCTCGCCGTCAACCCTGATGACCAGCTCATCCTTCTCCTCCTCGATCTCGGCCGTTGCCCCACGGAAGTCGTATCGCGTGGCCACTTCGCGTCGGGTCTGATCAAGCGCATTCTTCATCTCCTGGCGGTCATAATCAGAGACCACGTCAAACGAGTTGTCTGCTGGCATCGTTACCTCCTACTTTCGGGTTGAGCCAAGGACGCGTCCGTCGCTTCGGAAGCTCCAGCTCTCAGGGACCCCTGCCGCCCCTAGTGCATCAAGCATACGGCCGTTGAGCGTGACAGCGGCGCCACGTGGATTTCCGAAGCGGATATCAATGGCGGTGTCTCCCCTGAGGGTGCGACTCTCGCCGTCGCGGAGCGTGATGCCCGTGGGTCCGATGGTTGAATCAATCGCACCATCGGTCCAGACACGAATCCACGTCCCGCTCCCACTCCCGCTCACGGTGACCGTCACGCCTGCAAAGACAACCTCCACTTCACGAAGCACCTCGCTCACCGTCCCATTCGGACCAGTTGCCTGGAACCTGATGCTCCAAGAGCCTGCTGGAAGCGAGAGATCACCCTGGATTGCGCCGCTGCTATTGGCGGTGAAGGTGGCTACGACCTCTTCGCCACTTGCATCGGTGGCGGCCACGCTCACGTTCGAGTTCGGATCGGACGTCAGGGCCACTGGGACGGCACCGCCACTCACGCGCAGCCCTGCCGTAGGGCTCGTTAGTTCGAGGCGAGGAGCATCACTGACCGGAAGACTGACGATGAACACGCGTCTCACCGCTCCTCCGCTTGAGGAGCCCGTAGCAGGATCAAGGGCGCTTATGTCAACTTCGTTGCGCCCTCCGCCGAGAGGAACCTCAACACTCCAGATCCCTGAAGGATCGGCTTCGGTGGTGACCGAGTCACCCACCCCACTCTCAATCAGAATAATCGTCCCTGCGCCAGCAGTTCCACGAATCACGGCCACTCGCGTCTCGGCAGAGAGAGTCAGAACCTCTTCGGCTGGACTCACCACACTGAGACCTGGGGGGCTGGCGAATCTAATCAACTGAATCAACAGAAATGCAGTTGCGGCGAGAATACCGAGGCCAACGATTCCGAGTCCGAAGAGGCTCCGCAGAGCTGCGCGAAGTCCGTTTGATGCCGCTCCTCTCTCCTTCACCCCTCCCCACGTAGGAGACACTGGTTCGCTTGTTGCACTCGCCGGAACCTCACCGCCCCATGCGGCTGACACCGCTGCAGGGTCAAGCCCAAGGTGGCGCGCGTACGTTCGGAGGAGCCCAAGAAGATAAACGCGCTCTGGCAGTGCCGCATGATCCTCGCGCTCCATCGCGGCAAGGATGACCGGGCGGATCCGCAGCTCGGCTGCAACCGCATCAAAGGTCAGTCCGCGCGCTTCGCGTGCATCGCGAAGTCTCGCTCCAATACCAGGCGTCACACTTGGTGGGAGTTCACTCGCCTCGTTCATTCGACTCACTATCTGCGGCACTCGCCGTACCGCCACCGCGGTGCACGACACGCGCATTCGATCCATCGAACGCGCCAATGTAGCCACCCGCTTCTAGCTGATCGATGATTCTGGCTGCCCGGGCGTATCCAATGCGAAGTCGGCGTTGAAGAAGCGAGGCGGACGCTCGGTCGTGCTCCTGGATCACTGCCACCGCCTCATCGAAGAGTCGATCGCGATCACTGTCGTCTGCAGCGCCGGCTGTACCTCCACCCGTACTCGGGGCGGATTCAACGATCTCAAGCTGATAATCTGGGAGGCCCTGAGCTCGCCAGTGATTCACGACCCCTTCAATCTCCTGGTCTGAAACAAACACGCCCTGGAGTCGAATCGGTTTCGGTGCATCGGAAGGCTGGAACAACATGTCGCCGCGTCCAATCAAGTCCTCAGCGCCAGGAGCATCGAGTACTGTGCGAGAGTCAATTTGGCTCGCCATTGAGAATGCGATCCTGCTCGGGATGTTCGCTTTGATCAGACCAGTGACCACATTCACCGATGGCCGCTGTGTAGCGAGAACCAAATGAATGCCGGTCGCGCGGGCCTTCTGCGCGATGCGCACGATCGGTTCTTCGGTGCTCCGACCATCTTGCATCATCAGATCGGCGAGCTCGTCAATGATGACCACAATGAATGGGATGCGGTCGTTCGGGTCAACGCGGCCTTCGTTGTAGGCCGCAATGTTACGAGCGCCCGCTTCGGCAAACAGTCGATATCGATTCTCCATTTCCAGCACTGTCCATCGAAGCGCTGCGGATGCCTTCTCTGCTTCGGTGATCACCGGAACAAGGAGATGTGGGAGTCCGTTGTATCCAGAAAGCTCAACGCGTTTTGGATCGATCAAGATGAGTCGCAACTCATCAGGTCGACAGCGGAAAAGGAGCGACGCGATTAGGGCGTTGACCATCACGCTCTTTCCTGAGCCAGTGGCGCCTGCGATCAGCAGATGCGGCATCTTGGTGAGATCTGTAGCTCGTGCTGCCCCCGCCACATCGCGGCCGAGCGCGAAGGTTAGCCCCTGACTGGAGTCTGCAAACTCTACTTCCTCAAAAATGCTTTTCAGTCCAACAACATTGCTGTCGCGGTTTGGGATCTCAATGCCAACCACGGAGCGTCCAGGGATTGGTGCTTCAATTCGAATTGATCGCGCAGAGAGCGCCATTGCGAGATCGTCAGCGAGTGCTTCGATCTTGCTTACTCGTACCGACGCGTCCGGTTCCAGTTCATATTGCGTCACCACAGGTCCAGCGCTAATGCCCACAACTTGCGTCGTGATTCCGAAACTTGCAAGTTTGGACACGATGATCTGACTGTTCGTCTCATGGTCCATCCCGGCTCCTGCACGGACCGGAGCGTGTGCTGTGAGGATTTCGGACCCAGGGAGCGTGTATTCGCGCGTTCCTGCGCTGGCTGAACGACTGCTCCCCTGTTCGGATCGCGCCGAGAGCCCGTCGCGAACCGATGATCCCGCAACTTTTGCGGGAGCGAACGTTGCTGAGAGCGGAGGCACAGGAGCAGGAACTGGGCGAGGGGCGGCCGAGCGTGTTGGTTTGTCAGCGCGGTGAGCGTCATCGCTTGCCTCATCCGCATCGTGCTCGTCCGCTAGCTGATCAACTGCGTCGCCGCCGCTTTCAGAGGCGACTGCGACGGTCGCACGTGCCGCGTCACGATCGCGCTGAGCCTGCTCGCGACGCTCCGCAAGCTCCTCCACCCCGCGGGCGATCACTTCAGCGCTGGCGAGCGCTCCCGCCTTCGCCCCGCCGAAGATCGCTGTGAAGATCCTGCGAACGGTGGACTCAGCGAGGATCAGACAGATCGCAATGAGCAGTGCGCTCCACGCGGCAAGGCCGCCGATAGGTGTGAGGAGAATCGCAACACCTCCACCGGCGATCGCTCCAATGATGCCGCCTCGACCGGGAAGGAGGATCTCAACGATTGCCAAGAGTGCTGGAAGCGCGGCGATGGCAAGGAGTGCGCGGAGGGCGTCACGAGCAGACTTCTCACCGCTGCGTTCATACCAGACACCGAATGCAATCAGCGCAGGTGGAAGCATCCATCGGCCAGCCCCGAACCATGGAGCAAGAACGTCACGCAGTGCGTCAGCGAGAAGTCCGCGCCCTGGGAGGATCAGCCCAACTGCTAGCACCACGCCAGTCACTGCAAACGCCAAGAAGACGAGCGTGCGCGCCGCTGCGCCGCTGATCACTCTGCCTCCGCTGGTTCGAGTGCGGCGTCCGTTCCGTGCCACGTTAGACCTCGACGACGACCGGCACCACGAGTGGTCGTCGCCTCGTCTCTCGGCTCAAGAATCTAGAAACGGCTTCGCTGAGCTGCGCCTTGATCAGGCCTGTCTCTGCACTGCGATCACCTTTATGTTGAATCGCCTTCAGCGCGATGCTGATCGTTGCCTCAACCAGCTTGTTGTCCTCATCACCGTTTAGGAAGCCACGCGTTACAAGCACTGGGCGCCCAACTGGCTTTCCTGACTGCGCATCAACCGTCGCGAAGATCACAACAATCCCGTCATCCGCAAGGGTGCGCCGATCCCGAAGCACGATCTCGCTGATCTCCCCAACCGAGGACCCGTCAACGAAGACAGCGCCGTGAGCAACAGGTGTCGTGCGACGTGCGCTCCCGTCCGCATAGAATTCAATCGGCGTACCGTTGTCAATGATGAAGACGTTTGACGCACTGACACCCATCTGCGTGGCAAGCCGACCGTGTGCAACCTGCATCCGCATCTCTCCGTGCATTGGAACGAAGTGTCGCGGCTTTGTCAACGCGAGCATCATCTTGAGCTCCTCCTGCGACGCGTGTCCGGAGACGTGCACTTGCGCGATTGAGTGATAGATCACGTTCGCACCAGACTTGAAGAGATTGTCGATCGTTCTCCCAACCGCCTCTTCATTCCCAGGGATTGGCGAGGCCGACACGATCACCGTGTCGCCGTTCTGAATTTCTACATTGCGATGTTCCCCGTTGGCCATCTTTGCGAGGCCTGCCATCGGTTCACCTTGCGCGCCTGTGGTTGCAATGACGAGCGGCTCCTTACTCCTCCGGCCGATCTCCTCTTTCGCGATCAGCGGGGTTGGGAAAGTGAGATATCCAAGATCTCGCGCGATCTTCACGTTCTGCTCCATGGATCGCCCAACAACCGCGACCTTGCGTCGGAACTCCCCCGCCGCATCGAGGACCTGCTGAATACGCGCAATGTTTGAGGCAAACGTCGCCACGATCACACGACCAGGCGCATCGCTGATGATTGACTTGAAGGCTTGGCCAACTACCTGTTCGCTTGGCGTGTAGCCTGGTGCTTCCGCACGGGTGCTGTCGGAGACAAGTGCCAAGACGCCCTGTGCGCCGAGTCGGGCAAGGATTGCGAAGTCGGCCGCCTTCCCGTCGGCTGGCGTCTGATCAAACTTAAAGTCACCCGTGTGCACAACAGTCCCTACTGGCGTATGGATCGCATACCCCATTGCATCAGGGATTGAGTGCCCGACACGGAATGGCTCAATCACGAACGGCCCAATCTCAATCTGATCGCCCGGGTCAAGGGGACGGAGTGGATTCGCCGTGACCTTGTACTCCTTGAGCTTGTTGGCGAGAAGTCCTCGCGCAAGCGTGCTCGCGTACACGGGCACTCCTGGCAGCTCAGGGAGAATGTGCGGCAGCGCGCCAACATGGTCTTCATGTCCGTGCGTGATGAGAACCGCCTTGACCGCACTTTTTCGCTCGCGCAGGTAGGTGATGTCCGGAATGATGATGTCGACGCCGAGCGTGGTCTCGTCAGGGAATGCGAGACCGCAGTCGACCAGAATGATCGTCTCCTGGTACTCGTAGAGGTAGAGGTTTTTTCCGATCTCCCCCATTCCGCCAAGGGGGATGAGTCGGAGCGGTGGCCCGCTTGGGGCAGCGCGGTCCGGACGCTGTCCTTGCGCAGGGCGTTGACCCGTTGGCCGTGCCGGCGCAGCTGGTCGAGCCTGCGGCTGCCCCTGCGGTCGCCCTTGCGGTCTCCCCTGCGGGCGTGCAGGAGAACGCTGCCCCGATGTTCCGGAGCCACGCTGTCTCATTCGGCCTCACTTTCAAAAAGGCGGAGCTGTGCCCGCTCCGCAGTAGGTTCTTGCTGCAACAGCCTAGCCTCCCCCGCTCCTCCGCGAGCGGAGGCCCACCGAACACGTGCCGCAGGGAGTTCTCGGACCAGCGCACCCATATCCCGCTCGAGCGTTGGGCGCAGCGCACCGTTGTGGAGCGCCGCAGCGGGGTGGTAGAGCGGGAAGAGGGTCGCGCCGAGCGGAAGCCCAACCCCACCTTCAAGCGGATTCCCGTGGACTGCGGAGATCTTCGCATCTGGGGCGAAGGCGCGGAGGGCATGTCGGCCGAGCGGAGCAACGATCACGGGGCTCAAAAGAGCGAGTTGGCGCGTTAGGAACGGTGCGCAAGCGGCGATCTCTTCGGGTGCCGGGTCTCGGTTCTCGGGTGGACGGCACTTCACCACATTCAGTACGAATACATCCTCTCGCGTGCGCCCAGTGAACCCGAGGAGGAGATCGAGAAGCTTTCCGGCTGCCCCAACGAACGGTCGACCGACTGCATCTTCGCTCGCACCAGGGGCCTCTCCGACGAAGAGCAGCTCGGCGTTTGCACTCCCCTCACCAGGGACGCTGTGCGTTCGCGATGACCCGAGGGGGCAGGCCCGACAGGCCTCAACCTCGTGCGCGAGCGTGGCGAGCGCCGCCGCTCGCCCTTCAGGCACGCGGCGCGCTTCCCCAGAGCAGCTGGCGCTGAATCAGCAGCTCGGCAATCTGTACTGCATTCGTCGCAGCACCCTTGCGGACATTATCGCTCACAACCCAGAATGCGATCCCGTGTTCAACGCTCGCGTCCACGCGCACGCGGCCAACAAAGATGCCGTCGCTACCGGATGCAGTCGCAGCGAGCGGGTAGGTGTGCGTTGCTGGGTCGTCCTGCACAAAGACACCATCTGTCTGTGCAAAGACTGTCCTTGCACGGACAGGTGTAATCGCTCGTTCGAGTTCAACGTGCACCGCCTCCGAGTGACTGACTTCAACTGGGATGCGCACTGCTGTCGCACTGATGCGCAACTCTGGCAGGTTCAAGATCTTCTGACTCTCACGTACCACTTTCTGTTCCTCTTTCGTGGAGCCGTCCTCCAGGAAGGCATCAATCGCGGGAATTGGGCTGAGGACAACGGCGTGGGGATAAATGGTTGAGGACGGTTCCTTCCCTGCCACCACGGCGGCACGCTGCTGGGCAAGATCGTCAACAGCCTCCGCCCCAGCACCGGAGACTGCTTGATAGGTTGCGACCACTACACGTCTGAGGCCCGCCTCTTCTTGTAACGCCTTCAGTAGGGGCGCGAGCTGCATCGTTGAGCAGTTTGGGTTGGCAATGATTCCGTGGTGTCCACTGAGTGCATCGGGATTCACCTGCGAGACGACAAGGGGCACCGTTGGGTCCATGCGCCAGGCGCTTGAGTTGTCTACGACCGTACACCCACGTGCCGCCGCTTCAGGGGCGAGCTTCAGGCTCACGTCGGCCCCTGCGCTGAAGAGCGCAATGTCGACGCCAACAAAAGCATCCGGAATCGCTTCTTGGACTGGAACCTGTGCGCCACGGAAAGAGACGCTCCTCCCTCCTGCAGACGCTGCCAACGGCAGAAGCGTTCGAACGGGGAAGTTGCGCTCCTCAAGGACGCTGATCATGGTGCGACCAACAAGGCCGGTCGCGCCAACGACGGCAACGACATATCCGTCGCTCCCCGTGCCGGCTCCATGCGCTGCGCTGCTATCCATGCCGCGAGTATAACGAACGACCCGCCGCTCTGGCGACGGGTCGTTCGAACGGAAACGTGATCGGGGCTATCCCCACGAAGGTTATTCGCGTGGCGCAGCCTTGTGGCGCTGCATGGCAGCTCGTCGGGAGAGGTTCACACGACCTTGTCGATCGACCTCCATGACGACCACCATGATCTCATCGCCAACAGCAACTTCGTCTTCAACAGTATTGACTCGGTAGTCAGCGAGTTCGCCGATGCGAACGAGCCCTTCTTTGCCAGGGAGGATTTCAACGAAGCAGCCGAAGCCCATGATGCGGGTCACCTTACCCATGTACAGGGTGCCCACCTCAACCTCCTTCGTGATGCCGTTGATGGCATCGAGTGCACGCTTGGTGCGCTCTGGGTCGCTTGAGGCAATCTGCACGGTTCCATCATCTTCGACATTGATGTTGACCTGGAAATCATCCTGCAGCTTGCGGATCACTGCCCCGCCCTTGCCGATGATGTCGCGGATCTTCTCAGGGTTGATCTTGATGGTGGTGATTCGTGGCGCGAAATCTGAAAGCTCAGGTCGTGCGGTAGAGATCACCGCATCCATCTTGTCCAGGATCGCAAGTCGCGCTGCAAGCGCATCCTTGAGACCGGTTCGAATGATCGCTCCCGTGATGCCCTGCACCTTGATGTCCATCTGAAGCGCCGAGATTCCCTCGCGAGTCCCCGTCACCTTGAAGTCCATGTCACCGAATGCGTCTTCCTTGCCGAGAATGTCGGTAAGGACAACGAACTCGCCGCCTGGCTCTGACATCAGGCCCATTGCTGCACCAGCAACAGCGGCCTTGATCGGTACGCCGGCATCAAGCAGCGCCAAGCTCGAGCCACACGTGGAGGCCATCGAGGTGGAGCCATTTGAGGTTACGCACTCTGAGACAACGCGAATTGTGTATGGGAACTCTTCCGCGGATGGAAGAACCGGGAGGAGCGCTCGTTCAGCGAGTGCACCGTGCCCAATCTCTCGGCGCCCAGGGCCACGCATCGGCTTGTTCTCACCCGTGCTGTACGGCGGCATGTTGTAGTGATGCAGATAACGCTTCGTCGCAACCGGCGAGATCGTATCCAGGCGCTGGGCCTGGGCGATCGGGCCGAGTGTTGCAATGCTGAGCGCCTGCGTCTCGCCGCGTGTGAAGAGCCCCGTGCCGTGGGCACGTGGCAGAAGTCCTACCTCAACGGTGATCGGGCGGATCTGATCCACCTTTCGCCCGTCAATGCGGATCCCCTCCTTCATCGTGAGGGCACGACCGGTCTTCTTATGCATGTAGCCGAAGAGGTTCTTCCCGAGGCGCGCCTTGCGACGTGCCGCTTCGAGAAGCACCTTCGGTTCACCCTTCCCGCTACGGGCTGCACGGATCGAGTCGCTGATCCCCTCCTTGAGGGTGGCGAGTCGCTCTGGCAGCTCTGCGGCGAGGAGGAGGAGTAGCTCTGCGGTCGCCTCTGCATCGGTCCCTGCGCGGTGCGTTGGGGCCGTCGCTACGCCGTAGATGCGCGCCAGGTCGCCGAGCTTGAACGACTCACTCTCTGGGTATGCCTCACGGAACAGGACAAAGGTATCGAGATACTGCCCCTGCTCCGTGGCGAAGCTGCGGCCCTTGCCGAGCGCCTCGTCGAGGAATGAAACATCGAAGCCAAGGTTGTGACCAACAAGGATTGCTCCCTTTGCGAAGTCGGCAAACTTCTCTGCCGCCTCCTTTGGCGCGATCCCCTTCTTCAGGTCCGCCGTGGTGATGCCGTGCATCTGTGCGCCCACGATTGGATTGCCCGCATTAACGAGCGTGCTCCAACGATCAGTGATCTTGCCGCCCTTGATCTTCACGGCCGCAACCTCAACGAGATCCGAAAGCTTCGAATCCAGTCCGGTGGTTTCCGTGTCAACCACGACGAATGTACCGCCGTTTGCAGCAGCCTCTGCGAAGGTGAGGACACTATCTACGCCAGGCTCAATGTATGGAATGCGTTTCGCCTTCCCTACCTTTGCGCGGAGCTGCTCCTGAAGGGAGATCAGCGCCTTGATGGCATCGTGACCAAACTCGATCGCCTCGGCCATTTTCGCTTCGTTGATCAGATTTGCACCAGCCTCGACCATCATGATTGCGTCGGCTGTGCCGGAGACTACAAGGTCAAGATCGCTCGTCTCAAGCTGTTCAAAGGTTGGGTTCAAGATGAACTTGTCGTCGACAAGGCCAACGCGAACGGCACCAATTGGCCCAAGGAATGGAATCTCCGAGATCGTGAGCGCCGCTGATGCAGCAATCGTTCCGAGGATGTCCGGATCGTTCTCCTGATCCGCGCTCAGTACCGTGATGACCACCTGGACGTCGTCCTTGTACCCCTCAGGGAAGAGTGGTCGAATCGGTCGGTCGGTAAGTCGAGCAGAGAGCGTTGCGTTCTCTGAAGCCTTCCCTTCGCGCTTGATGTAGCCGCCTGGGATCTTCCCCGCCGCATACATGCGCTCTTCAAATTCAATCGTGAGTGGGAAGAAGTCGAGGCCCGGCCGTGGGTCGCTTCGATTTGCGGTGCCAAGGACGACCGTGTCGCCGTAGCGAACCGTCACGGCTCCGCCTGCAAGGCGAGCCATTCGTCCCGTCTCAATGGTGAGTGTCTGCCCGCCAAACTCGGCGGATACGGTTGTGATTTCCATGTTGCTCCTCTTCAGGCCGCGCCCACATGGCGCCCGGCCGATCTAGTTGCTCAGCGGTGCTGAGCGGGGGTTAGCGACGAAGGCCGAGCTTCTCG
The DNA here is from genome assembly GCA_964430115.1 of uncultured Chloroflexota bacterium. Taxonomy (GTDB): domain Bacteria; phylum Chloroflexota; class Limnocylindria; order Limnocylindrales; family Limnocylindraceae; genus Limnocylindrus. The sequence continues at coordinate 27,330 of CAYSEM010000001.1, forward strand.
GTGAGTGCGGCGTGTCGGGCCACATCCTCGCGTCGTAGGAAAGTCAGCAGGCGACGTCGCTGGCCGACGAGCTTCAAGAGCCCACGGCGCGAGTGATTGTCCTGCTTGAATGTCTGAAGGTGCCCAGTGAGCCCCTCAATGCGCTCCGTGAGGAGTGCGATTTGGACCTCGGCAGAGCCAGTGTCCTGAGCGTGTCGCCCGTTTGCAGCGACGATTCGCTCCGTCGTTGTCTTATCTAGTGGCAAGGTCTCTCTCCTGTCTGGGGGGCTCCAAGGCCCACCCCATCTTAATTCACATCTCTTGGATTCATGGAGCGTAGCAATCAGCGCCCGCTCCGTCCAGCGAGCCGCCTCAGAAGGGCTGCGCGCAGCCGAGTGACCCCCTCAGGAAGTCGCTCGGTGGCAGTGCGGTCAAGGCTGAGGGTCCGCTCCGCAGGGTCAAAGCGAGCGCGGGCTACCCGCCCTGTGAGGGGGAGGCGACCCGAGCGGTTGGCTGCCACGCCGATCCGGATCTCGTACTCCCCTGCTGGCGGGAGGGCGAATCCCTCCCCTTCAACTTGCAGATCGAGGCTGCCTGGGGTGCGCCGTGCCGTAATCGCATGCGGTCGGCCGAGTGCGCGGGCGGCCCTGGAGAGTTCCCCGGCCGCGATCGCTGCACGAATCGCCGTGCTCCGAATTGGGGCCCCCTCTGCACGCGCCTCCGCAACCGGGTGCACCTGAATCCCCCGAATCGCCCCCCAGGAGCGAATCCTGTCGAGACGACCCTCCCTACCGCGCCCAAGCGCACTCTCTGGCGAGAGCACAATGCTGCGTGCCCCCGTTGCAGCGACCAGGCGAGCTAGGAAGGGCTCCCACTCTGTGTCGCGCATCTCTGCGTCAAACGGGAGGTCGCACCACCGCTCAACACCTGCGGAAGCGAATCGCATCTCAAACTCGATGGGATCAAGGAGCCGGAGTGGCGCAACACCGCGAAGGAGAAGATCAGGGTGTGGGTCGAATCCGATGTGGATTCGATGAAGCCCTGCGGACGCGGCGAGGCGTTCAGCAGCGGCCAGGATTCGTTGATGCCCCCGATGCAGGCCATCAAAGATTCCAACGGTGAGAACAGCGCCATCCTCTCGCGCACCCGCGAGTGACACGCCTTCAAGCTCTTCCCATCCAAGGAGGGGCGCTCCACTCGCAGCCTGGTTTGGACTCACCCTGCCTCCACCGGATGCCGTCTCCCTGGTGGCGTTGCATTTGGGGTGATGAAGACGCGTTCTGGCTGCACACCAGCGTCCGTGCGCCGCCCAAGAGCGGCCAGTCGGTCCGCAACCATCAGGCGAACCTGCTCACCTGTTTGGATGCTCTCTACAGCGGTCCCACACAGTTGCGCCGAGATCGCAGCGCCGTCGCGCAAGAGAAGCGTCGCCTCTTCGTTCAGATCAACGCGTGGAATGGTTTCGATGCCTGCGTCGAGTGGCAAGAGCAACTCAGAGAGTCGTCCCGCAAGCGCCGCCTCAGCGATGGCAGACATTGAGTGTGCCTGCGCAACGTTGAACGGACCAGAACCGATCCGCCGCAGTGCAACCAGGTGAGCGCCACTCCCCACTGCCGCGCCAAGATCACGGGCGATCGCGCGAATATACGTCCCTGAGCTGACATCCAGCTGAGCACCCATCAGCGGTTCTTCTGGGTGACTCTCGTCCCATGACGTCACCTCGAAACGTGTGATCTCAACGGTGCGGGGGGCAAGGTTGACCACCTCTCCCGCGCGTGCGCGTTCGTAGGCACGCACGCCATCAGTGCGCTTCGCGGAGTGACTCGGAGGAACCTGTTCAAGCGCGCCGCGAAAGCGTGGGAGGAGCTCTTCAACCTGATCACGCGTCGCTCGTGTCGTAGCGCCTCTAATCAGTTCGCCGTCAAGGTCGTCGGTCGTGGTTGCACCGCCGAATGAGAATGTTGCCTCGTAGCGTTTCACACCTCCCTGATGCAGGGCGGCAAGGCGCGTTGCGCGTCCAAGGACGAGCACCAGAAGGCCGGTAGCAAACGGATCAAGTGTGCCGCCATGCCCAATCCGCGGCTGACCTGCAATGCGACGCACCTTCGCCACCACATCGTGGCTCGTTGGGCCATTCGCCTTGTCAACGAGAAGAATGCCGTCAATGCCAGGGGTACTTGGACGTCGACGTGCCATTGCTAAGACTCGGTACCACGCCCCGAACGAAGTGAGGTGACAGCGCGAAGTACGGCTGCGACTGCATCATCAAGTGGGGCCGCAATACTCGCGCCTGCCGCGCGCGCATGCCCGCCACCTCCAAAGAGTGCGGCGATCTTGGTCGCATCGAAACCCTGCTCCTTCGTTCTGATCGAAAGGCGCGTCGCGTCAGTCCCCTCTTCCTTGAAGAAGAGTGCAACATCCGCCTCGTTGATCTGTGCGAGCGTGTCAACGATCCCTTCAGTCTCCTCTGGCTGTGCGTTGGTCTGCTGCAGGTCTGAGTTCAAGACAGCGGCCCAAACGGTTAGTCCGTCATCTGACGTTTCAATGCGATCCAGCACGCGCGCGTGGAGACGCACCTGTGTCGCCGGTTTCGACCGATAAAGGCGCCGGGAGATCTCACTGATGGGAGCACCAGCCTCAAGGAGGAGGCCCGCCACCTGCAGTGTCCGAGGGGTCGTGTTGCTGTGCTGGAAAGTTGCGGTGTCCATGATGATCCCTGCGGCGAGAGTGGCGGCGAGCCGACCCTCTTCGGCAGCGAGATCAGATCCAAGCGCAACGGCAATCAGCGTGATCATCTCGCATGTCGCTGCAGCCGTTGGGTCAATCCACTGCAGCGGTGAGGTGCTGCTGTTCGAGACGTGGTGGTCAATCGTCGCTCTGGTCACACTGCTTGGCAGGGCCTCCATCAGCGCACCAGCACGTCCGGCGCGACGCGCCTCGCCACAGTCGACGAGGATCACTGCATCAGGAGTCCACTCAGGCGGCGAGGTAAGAACACGATCAATCGTTGGGATAACGTCATAGACCTTCGCCGGAGCGTCTGCACAGAAGACCGCAACCTCAACTCCTCGCTGCGTCAGAATTGACTGGAGCCCTAGCGCCGCTCCGAGCGCATCTGCGTCAGGTCGTTCATGTGGGATCACCCAGATCCGCTTTGTGGATTGCAGCAGTTGCAACAGTTCGGCTGGTACTGCTGCGCTCGCCTCCGCGTGAAGAGCCGATGTTCGGGTAAGCAGCGTCATAAGCCCTCCCCTGTCTGTCGAGGTGCGCTAGGGCTCGGGAGCGGAGCAAGATCATCGAGCGGATCATCGCCTCGTTCAATGCTACCGAGTAGTTGCTGGATTCGGCTGCCGCGCTCACCCGCGGCATCAAGTTCAAAGTGCAACGCTGGAACGCGCCGAATGCGGAGGCTTTTTGAGATGACCGTGCGCAAGTACGGCGTCGCGCTTCGCAGTGCCGCCAGAGAGGCCGCACGTTGCTCCTCCGTACCGATCGTGCTGATAAATACCTTCGCGTGGCGCAGATCGGGCGATGTCTCAACGCCAATGACCGTCACGAAGCCCAAACGCGGATCGCTTATCGAACGAGAGATATGCGTGCTGATCTCTTCTCGGAGAAGTTCGTCAACGCGCGGCATTCGCTCCGTCATTAGAGCGTCCTACGAGTCGACTGCTCCCCAACGATCTCCAAGATGTCGCCCTCTTGGATAGTGATCGTTGGCCCGAGGCCAATGCCACACTCTTGACCCTCTTTCACTTCGCGCACATCGTCGCGGAATCTTCGGAGCGACTCCACAACATCTGTGGCAACAGTGGTCCCGCCACGCATGAGGCGAACCTTGGATCCACGCGTTACGCGCCCTTCGCGGACAACGCAACCAGCAATCACGACGCCCTTACCCGGGAAGAGCTGCTTCACCTCTGCGCGACCTTCAACGACCTCCGACTTCTCAGGGTCGAGCATCCCCTCGATTGCCGCCTTCATGTCGTCGGCAAGTTCATAAATGATCTCGTAGAGCCTGACATCAACCTTTTCGGTATCCGCCATGCGGCGAGCTCCTGGGGTGAGCGTTGTGGTGAAGCCGAGGACAATTGCATCAGAGGCAGACGCGAGCAGGATGTCGTTTTCGGTGATCTCACCGGCGGCCGACATGAGCACATTGATGCGCACCTCGTCGCTCTGTAGCTTCTCCAACTGATGTTCAATGGCGCCGAGTGAGCCGGCTACATCTGACTTCAAGATGACGCGGACCTCTTTCCCGGCCCCTGACTGGATGCGCCGGTAGAGCTCTTCCATGGTCGCCCTACCGCCACCGTCGCGCGCAGCTGTCGCTTCGTTCTTGGCGGTCTCAGCGAGGTCGCGTGCCTCTCGCTCATCGGCGGCAACTCGGAAGATGTCCCCGCTCGAGGGGACTTCAGGGAGCCCAGAGATGACGACAGCGGTGGACGGACCGGATAGCTTCACGCGTGCGCCGTCCGTGGTCTCAAGAGCGCGGACCTTCCCAGAGATCGCCCCTGCAACAACGGCATCACCAACCCGAAGGGTCCCCGTTTGGACGATCACCGTTGCGATTGGGCCACGCCCCTTATCGCGTTGCGCTTCGATAACCGTGCCAATTGCAGGTCGTGATGGATCCGCTTTGTAGTCGCCAAGGTCTGCGACGAGAAGGACCATGTCCAGCAAATCGTCGAGGCCGACCCCAGTCTTTGCGGAGACTGCAACGAGCGGAACATCACCGCCGTACGCCTCAACAAGCACATTTGCTTCAGCAAGATCGCTCTTCACTCGTTCTGGATTCGCGTCAGGCTTGTCCACCTTATTCATCGCGACGATGATCGGCACGTTTGCTGCGCGGGCGTGGCTGATCGCCTCTTTTGTCTGAGGCATCACCCCGTCATCCGCGGCCACCACAATAATGGCGATGTCTGTGACACGTGCTCCGCGGGCCCGCATCGCAGTGAATGCTTCGTGGCCGGGAGTGTCAAGGAAGAGAATGCTCCGATCCCCGCGCTTCACCAGGCTCGCGCCGAGGTGCTGCGTGATTCCGCCGCGCTCCCCCGCTGCCACGGCCGTCTTTCGAAGCGCGTCGAGGAGGCTCGTCTTCCCGTGGTCGACGTGCCCCATCACGGTAACGATCGGTGCCCGCGTCTCAAGGGCTGCGGTTGCCGACTCTTCAAAGAGGATCTGCTTGGTTGCCGCTGGCGGAGCCTCTGGTGCCTCTGTAGGCGCTTCTTCCACCTCTTCTGGCTCTGGCTCTGCCACGTTGAACCCGAGCTCCGTTGCAATCAGCGCGGCCGTCTCGCGATCAATCCCTTGGTTCATGGTGGCGAAGACCCCACTGCGGATTAGGGGGTTGATGATGTCGGCAGGGTTGACTCGGAGGATCTGTGCGAGTTCACCAACGGTCATTGACGGTGGCAGCACCAGAATTCCAGTCTCATGCACCTGCAGCGGCTTCGGTGGCCGCGGTTCAGGGTTCGCGCGGTCAGGTCGAACGGGTCGCACGCTCCTTCTCTGCTTTGTCATGCTCCCCTCCTTTCGCTCGTTGTCTCTATCCAGGCGCGACGCGCCTGATCGAGCACATCAGCCTCTTCATCGCTTACCGGGCCACGCAGGCCCTGACGGATCCCAGCGTGAAGGCCAGCCTCATGCGCGCCACTACAGATCCACACTCCGCGTCCGCCACGCTCTCCAGTACGCAGCGCACCGTCTCCGTCCCGACTTATTCGCAGCAACTCTTGCGTGGCAAAGCGCCGCCTGCAAAGCACACACGTGCGCTCCACCGCTCTGCGCGTACCTATGCCTCACCCTCTACCGCTACCGCATCAGCGCCTTCCGGAGCAACCACCGCTGGGCTGCCGGTTCCGTCACTTGCGATATCAATGCGGTAGCCAGTTAGGCGCGCAGCGAGTCGGGCGTTCTGCCCTTCGCGGCCGATCGCCAGTGAGAGCGCGTGCTCTGGAACGGTGACGACGGCAGATTTTGCGTTCTCATCAACTACTACGGAGACCACGGGAGCTGGTGAGAGCGCCCGGCCGATCATCTCTGCGGGATCATCGGTGAAAGCAATGATGTCAATCTTTTCTCCACCGAGCTCTTCAACCACGGCCTGGACGCGTGCACCGCGCTGGCCAACGACGGTGCCAACTGGGTCAAGCCCCACCTGGTGAGCGTTCACGATGACCTTTGCGCGGTGACCAGCTTCACGTGCAATTGAGGTGATCTCAACCAGGCCCGAGCCGAGTTCCGGAACTTCAAGCTCAAAGAGCTTCTTTACGAAATTCTTATGCGATCGCGTGAGCAGGATCTCGGGTCCGCGCACGGTGGTGCGAACCTCAAGAAGCAGCGCCTTCACGTTCTCTCCAATACGGAACGTGTCGAGCGGCGACAGCTCCGTGGATGGGAGGTACGCTTCCGCGCGCCCAACATCGAGGACGAGGTTCCTGCGGTCCACGCGCATGACAACGCCAGTGAGGATCTCCCCTTCGCGTTCGGCGAATGATCGCATCACCTGTTCACGTTGGATCTGGACGAGTCGCGCCTGCAGGGTCTGTCGAGCCTGTGCGGCCACAATTCGCCCCATATCTGGACTCATCTCTTCAGTTTCAATGAGCGCGCCAAGCGCGGCCTCTGGATGGGCCGCCTGCGCCTCTTCGAGCGTCCATTCAGCCCCAGGCGTGAGAACCTCCTCAACCACACGGCGGGCACGGAAGACGCGCATCGAACCCGTCTCTGGGTCGAGCCGGACGTGGATATCTGCCGCACCGTGTCGGCGATTCAGGGCCGCGGCATAAGACTCTTCTGCCGCCTGCAAAACGCTCTCGCGATCAATTCCGCGCTCAGCACCCAATTGTACGAGGGCGCCAACAAGCTCCTTGCTCATTTCTGCCTCCCTTCTCGCTTGGCAGCCCCGATAAAAAAAGACGCGGGGGTCACCCACGTCTCTCGTCCGGCGGCCGTTATTGAGGGGATCATAGCACGCCTCCAGCGAGGCTCAAACCGTGCCATCGGCCACGAGGCGGGCTCCCAGCCCCCGTGCGGGGCGTATCGCGGGGTGCCTAGCGGCTCGGATAGTGCTCGGCGACGTAGCGGTCGAGGATCTCGGTGAACTCCGCGACGATCCGATCGCCTCGCAGCGTGGTCAGCAGCGCACCATCCTTGAAGACGGGGGCAACTGGCTCCTCAAAGGTTCCTGGCAGACTGATTCCCAGATTGGCATGTTTGGACTCCCCTGGTCCGTTAACCACACACCCCATGACCGCCACCTCCATCGCCTCAACGCCAGGGTGGCGATCGCGCCAAACTGGCATCTGCGACTTCAGATAGTTCTGGATCTGCTGGGCCATCTCTTGGAAGAAGACACTCGTAGTCCGCCCGCACCCAGGGCAAGAGGTCACCTGCGGTGAGAAGGCACGAAGTCCGAGCGACTGCAGGAGTTGCTGAGCCACCTCAACCTCGAGGGCTCGATCCCCTCCAGGCTCTGGAGTGAGCGAGACGCGAATGGTGTCCCCAATCCCTTCGTTAAGGAGGATCGCCAACGCAGACGAGGTGGCAACAATCCCCTTCATCCCCATCCCCGCTTCAGTGAGGCCGAGGTGGAGGGCATAATCGCACCGCGAGGCAAGCTCTCGATACACGTCAATCAGGTCACGAACGTTCGAAGTCTTTGCCGAGAGCAGGATGCGGTCGTGTGGCACCCCCGTCTCTTCTGCGAGTTCCGCGGACTGGAGCGCACTTCGAACGATGGCCTCAATCGTCACGGCACGTGCACTCTCTGGCGCACTAGATTTTGCGTTCTCTTCCATCAACTGAGTGAGCAGATCTTGGTCGAGTGAGCCCCAATTCACACCGATTCGGACAGGCTTCGCATGTTCATTAGCAATCTTGACGATGGTTTGGAAGTTCTCATCGCGACGCTTGGTGCCAACATTGCCTGGATTGATTCGATACTTTGCGAGTGCAGCAGCGGTTGCTGGATAGGCGGCCAAGAGCTTGTGGCCGTTGTAGTGGAAATCACCAACAATTGGCACGGTCACTCCCTCGTCGGCAAGCCTGCGCACGATCTCAGGAACTGCCGCTGCTGCCTCCTCGTTATTCACGGTGACTCGGACGATTTGACTGCCCGCACCCGCGAGGTGCGCAACCTGCGACGCCGTTGCAACCACGTCCGCAGTATCCGTATTTGTCATTGACTGCACCACGATCGGATGTGCAGAACCAACAAGAACGCCACCCACACTCACTGACGGTGTTGAGCGACGCGTTGGACGCAGCAAATCAGGCCGATCAGCAGCTGGGCGTGGGACCACAGGGAGGTTGCGACTCATCACGCACCTCCGCCAAAGACCGTTGCGAGGTCGCCGAGCGTGATCCAGAAGAAGAGGAGGAGCATTGCGAGCGCTCCCGTCGTGACAAGTGCCTGCTCGACCTTTCTTCCGCGCTCTCCGCCAAGCGCGCGACGAAGGAGGAGTGCGGCAACTCGACCGCCGTCGAGCGGTGGGATGGGCAACAAGTTCAGGATTGCGAGATTCGCAGAGAGGAGGGCAGCAATCTGAAGCAACCCGCTGAATCCGAGTCGCTCAGCTGCTCCGGCAACACCAACAGCAATCCCAACCGGTCCCGAGAGTGCTGGGCCGTCTTCGGCACTGCGAAATGGTGCACTAAAGAGATCGGCGAGTCCGCCGATGATTGCCCCCCCTGCTTCGAGGGTTCGTTCTGCGGCGAGGCGAACCACATCGGTCACTGGTCGTTCAAGTGGACCCGCCGGGAGAAGGTCAGCGATACTGATCCCGAGTACCCCCTGACCGGCCGCCTCCTCAAGGGTGCGCAACCGAAGCGTGATCTCGCGGGGGACGCTGGCGCTGCTCAGGACCGTAAGCTGCACATCGGTCCCCGCCGCCTCGCGCAGTCCTATGAGCGGGGTTTCGAAGCGATCAAACGGAACGCCATTGAGTGAGGAGATGCGTTCCCCAGGCAAGATCCCAGCGTTCGCGGCAGGCGATCCGGGCTGTACATCGGCTAGCAGGAGCTCTCCTCGCTCGGCAAGTGGGCCCGCGAGTACGAACATCAGTGCAAACGCCACAAGAAGATTGACGACGACGCCCGCAAGCATGACAAGCACTTTTGACGTGAGTGAGGCGCGCTCCCAACCGTCAGGTTCGCTGCTCCCTTCGGTGGCACCTGCCATGCGCACAAAGCCACCGAACGGGAGTGCGTTCAGGGTGAGAAGGGTGCGGGCGCCGCGATGCAGCAACGCAACTCGCGGAGGAAAGCCGATACCAAACTCCTCGACGGCGATCCCCCTTCGACGAGCCACAATGAAATGCCCTAGCTCGTGGACCACGATCAACGGGACGACCAGAAGGAGGAGGACGAGAAAGGGTCCTAGGACTCCGCCCACGAGAGCAAGCAGCTCAGTCATACGTTCAGATTACGCCCGCTGCGCTTCGGTTGCTCGGGGCGGCCAGAACCCGATCACGCAGGGCGCCACTGCACCGAGAAGGCTTGCACCTCATCTCGTAGGCTGCTGAGTGCCTCCACGCTCTCCGGAGCGGCACGTCCACCGAAGCGATCGCACGCATCGCGAAGGAGCGCGGGGATACCTCCAAATGGGATCTCCCCCGCAGCGAATCTGGTGGTGGCGATGTCGTCGGCAACAATGAGCGTCGCTGGCGCCGCCCCGCCAGCCTCCCCCGCCGCAAGCGCCACCGCAAGTCCAGGGAATCGTTGCAGATCAGGCTCTTCAAAGGTGAGTTCGCGCATGTCAGCAAGGCTGACTGCGCGGGCTGGATGCTCGCTGCGCTGGGGGTAGTTCATCGCGTAGCTGATTGGCATGCGCATATCTGGGGCACCGATCTGCGCCTTCATCGAACCGTCCGTAAAGCTTATTGCGCCGTGAAGAAGGCTCTGCGGATGCACCATGATCGAAATCCGATCCATTGGCGCTTCAAAGAGGCGATGCGCCTCAATCACTTCGAGCCCCTTGTTCACAAGAGATGCCGAGTCAATCGTGATCTTTCCGCCCATCTTCCAGGTCGGATGCTTAAGAGCATCCTCAAATCGCGCGTTCGCAATGCGCGACGCATCCCACGTTCGAAATGGCCCCCCACTCGCGGTCAGCCAGAAACGCTCCACGCGATCTACTGATTCGCCTGCAAGACACTGCCAGAGGGCCGAGTGTTCGCTATCTACCGGCCGCAGGCGCTCAAGGATCGACGTGCCACGCTGGGCGGCGGCGCTGCGTGCGGCACCGATCACCAGTTCACCCCCTGCAACGATGGTCTCCTTGTTGGCGATCGCAACAGCCACGCCAGCGTGCAGCGCATTAATCGTGGTGTGGATGCCCACAAGCCCTGTTGCAGCAGCAACAACAAGATCTGGTGCCGCACCCAGGATTGCATCGCTCAGTTCCACCCCACTGAGTCCCACGAGTCGCTTTGCACCTGGGTACTCGGCTGATAGCTCCTGAACTGTGGCGCTCTCGCGTCCAACCGCGTATGCAACAAGCTCAAAGCGGTCTGGTGCATCACGAAGAACCTGCAGCGTCTGCGCGCCGATAGATCCGGTTGCGCCGATGATGGCGACTCGCTGCTTACCCATCAGCTGCCAGCAATCAAGATCCGCGCAGCTTCGAGAAGGATCGCCGCAAGAAGCGCCACTGGTGCTGCAAGAAGGAGGCTATCGATTCGATCCAGCACTCCGCCATGCCCTGGGATCAGAGTTGCGGAGTTCTTGATGCCAGCCGCACGTTTAAAGAGTGACTCGATAAGGTCGCCTGCCTCAGCGGCAGCGGCGACCAGGAAGCTTGTAGGGATCGCCCAGATCAGCGGGGCATCAAGCCAGCTGACGGCGGCGGCGGCGCCGAGGAGGGTTGCTGTGAGAAGTCCCCCAACCAGCCCCTCAACACTTTTGCGTGGGGAGATGAGTGGCGCGAGCTTTCGCCTCCCGAAGCGTCGACCAATTAGGTACGCCCCCGTATCGGCACTCCACACTACTGCGAGGAGCCACGCGATCCATGGTGCAGGCGTGTCGCCGCGGGCGTAGCCGAAAAGCGGTAAGAGAAGAAGAGGAGAGAGCCAGACAGCCGTTGCGATCGTACCGAAGAGCGAACGAGCGTATGGCGCAACGCTCCCACGCTTGATACGGAGTGCACGGAAAAGCTGGAGAGCGATCAGTGCGAGCAGCGTGAGCACCCAGCAGGCGACCGCTTCTATGGGGCCGACGGCGACGAGTGCGGCGAGCGGCAACACGAGGAGAGCCGCGCTCCACCCAGCCGACGCACCACCCGAGATTGCCCCAACGATCTGCGCGCCTTCGCGCGCCGCGAGCACAATAAGGAGTGCCGTGAGCGGAAGTGTCCCGTATGGCCAGATCAACAGGCCAGCCGCGAACGGAAGGATGAAGAGCGAACCGATCGCGCGCTCAGCGAGGCTGTTGCGCTGCCGGCTCATCGTCCGAACCGCCGCGTCCTTGCCGCATATGCACGCATCGCTGACTCAAGGTCTGCACCGCTGAAGTCAGGCCAGAGGCCAGGCCACGTCACAAGTTCGGTATACGCGGTCTGCCAGAGGAGGAAGTTTGAAAGTCGCTCCTCCCCACCGGTTCGAATCAGAAGATCAGGATCAGGAACACCGCTGGTATACAGCGCGGCGCCGATCGTCTCTTCGTCGACCTTTTCGGCACTGATTCCTGAACGGACAATGGTACGAACTGCATCCACAAGCTCCGTGCGGCCGCCATAGTTAAACGCAACGTGCAGCTGCATGGCACTCCCTGCAGCGGTCGCGTCACAGGCGCGTTGGATTCGTCGTGCCGCCTCCTCTGGCAGTTCCTCAAGGCGACCGAGGAAATCAACGGCGATGCCATTACTTACGAGCGTTGCCGTCTCACGTTCAATCGTTTGGGCAAGCAAGGCAAAGAGCTGATTCACCTCACGGTCATCTCGACTCCAGTTCTCCCGACTGAATGCGTAGACGGTGAGGTGCGCAATGCCAAGTTCCGCGGCACGAGTGATGACGCCTCGCAGCGTTTCGGTCCCAGCGGTATGCCCATCAAGTTCATCGCGCCCCTGTGCTCGGGCCCAGCGCCGATTTCCGTCCATGATGATGGCGACATGGCGCGGCAGGCCCTGTGCCGCCGGTCCACGGTGGACGAGCGGTGGAGCGTCAACCGGACGATCGACGCTGCGCTCGGTCAACCTTCGAGAACCTCACGCTCCTTGGAGGAGGCCATGCGGTCGATCTCCGCAATCTTCGCGTCCGTCGCCTTCTGCAAGGCTTCAAGTTGACGCCTTGAATCATCCTCGCCAATCTCTTTTGACTTCTCGAGCTTCTTGATGGCCTCTTGTCCGTCACGGCGAGCGTTCCGAATCTCGATGCGTGCCTCTTCGGTCCGCTTCCCCATCTGCTTCACAAGATCCTTGCGGCGCTCCTCCGTCATGGATGGGACTCGAAGCCGAATGATGTTTCCGTCAACCGCCGGAGTCATTCCGAGCTGGGCGTTATTAAGCGCCTTCTCGATGGCGGGGATTGCTGTTGGATCCCACGGCTGCACAACGAGGAGGGTGTTCTCGGGGACGCTGATGCCAGCCATCTGATTCAACGGCGTCTTCGCGCCGTAATGGTCAATCGTTATATGTTCAACAAGTGCCGCGCTCGCTCGCCCTGTGCGGAAGCCACCGAGGTCCTTGCCGAACGCCTCAACAGCTCGGGCCATCCGCTCTTCAACGCTTCCACTCATCGGGTCCCCTCCTTAGAAATCATCGTGCCCACTTCTTCGCCGCACACTGCCTTCAGCACGTTCTCATGAGTATCAAGGTCAAAGACCACGATAGGAAGGCCATTCTCCATACAGAGTGACACTGCCGCCGCGTCGAGCACTTTGAGGCCCTCTACAAGAACTCGGCCATAGCTGATCGCTGGAATCCTGACCGCATCGGCGTGCACGTGGGGATCCTTGTCGTACACTCCGTCAACCTTGGTTGCCTTGAGCATGACTTGGGCGCCAATTTCAACGGCACGAAGCGCTGCCGCAGTGTCGGTGGTGAAGTACGGGTTGCCGGTTCCAGCAACGAAGACCACCACACGACCCTTCTCAATGTGGCGGATTGCACGGCGGCGAATGTACGGCTCAGCGACCTCATTCATCTCAATCGCCGTCATTACGCGCGTCTCAACACCTGCGCGCTCCAAGCCATCTTGTAGCGCCAACCCGTTCATCACGGTTGCCAGCATGCCGATGTGGTCTGCTGTGGCCCGCTCCATCCCCGTCGCGCTTGATGCCGTCATCCCCCGGAAGATGTTGCCTCCACCCACAACAATGCCAACCTCCACGCCCAGAGCGCGGACGCTTTTGACTTGCTCAGCAACGAACGAGAGAATCTTTGAATCGACGCCGTACTGCTGATCGCCGAGGAGAGCCTCTCCAGAGAGCTTCAGGAGAATGCGGGAGTAGCGCGGCGTTGGCGTCATGGCTGTGCCACGTGGCTCGCCATGGCGCGACTCAGAGCTCCTCGCCGAGCGCGTAGCGCACGAAGCGACGGACGCGAATGTTCTCGCCGATCGTTGCAATCGCGTTGGTGATCAACTGGCCAACCGTCTCTTCGCCATCACGGAACGGCTGGTCGAGAAGGCACACCTCTTCGAACCACTTTCGAAGTTGGCCCTCGACTATCTGCGCCCGAACCGACTCTGGCTTCTTGGCAAGCGCCTCATCAGCTTCCAGTTCCGCGCGCTTTGCGGCTAGCACATCCGCCGGAATCTGCTCCTGGCTGACGTATTTAGGGCTGAGGCCGGCGATCTGCATGCCGATGTCCTTCACAAGCTTCTGGAACTGTTCGTTACGTGCAACGAAATCTGTTTCGCAGTTGACTTCAAGCAAGACGCCGACGCGACCACCAGTGTGAATGTAGGAGGAGACGAGCCCCTCACGTGCATCACGCCCAGCCTTCTTTGCAGCGGCGGCGAGCCCTGCCTCTCGAAGCGTGGTGACAGCCTTTTCAACGTCTCCACCAGCCTCTTCCAGCGCTCGCTTGCAATCCATGAAGCCAGCACCAGTTCGCTCGCGAAGATCCTTTACCGCTTCTGCGCTAATCGCCATGAAGTACTCCTCTTCTTCGCTCTGCGTTACGCGCTTGGAGTGCTCTCGTCTCGGGCGGCTGCTGGAGCTGGCTCGTCGTCAGGCGAGAAGCTCAACGTTCCTGCCACACTCAGTGCCGCAACAAGATCGTCCTGTGCATCAGATGCCGCTTGGCTCTCTGGTGCCGCGGCGGCCGCAGCTGCAGCCTCCTGTGCCTCAAGTTCAGGGAGTCGAGCAGCACGTTCTGCCGCACCCTCAATGACCGCGTCGGCGACCGCCTTGCAGATCAACTTGATGCACTTAATCGCGTCGTCATTGACTGGAATCGGATACTGCAGTTGATCTGGATTGACATTGGTGTCGGCAGTCCCAACAACCGGGATGCCAAGCTTGTTGGCCTCCACAGCGGCGAGGGTTTCGCGGCTCGGGTCAATCACGAACACCATGCCGGGTGCACGGCGCATGCGGCGCATACCGCCAAGAACTCCGCGCAGCTTCTCAAGCTTGTCGCGTAGCTTCGCCGCCTCCTTCTTTGACATCAGCTCGAATTCGCCAGCCTGTTCGCGTGCCTCGAGCTGCTCGAGAAGGGTCAGGCGCTTCCGAATCGTGCTGAAGTTCGTGAGCATTCCGCCGAGCCAGCGCTTGATGACGTACGGCTGACCGGCGCGCGTCGCCTCCTCAAGAATGGGGGCCTGCGCCTGCTTCTTGGTGCCAACGAAGAGGATCGTCTCGCCATTTGCGGCGGCTTCGCGAACTGCAACGAGTGCAGCCTCAAGGTGCTTCGCACTCTTGGCGAGATCAAGGATATGAATGCCATTTCGCTGGGCATAAATGAAAGGCGCCATCTTTGGATTCCAGCGCCTGGTCTGATGCCCGAAGTGGGCGCCGACCTCCAGAAGTTCGCGCATCGTAACTGCGGCCATAGTTCTCCTCATCACGGTTATGCCACCGCGGGACGCCATCGCGACCCCGAGGGGCCACCGTTGCGAGGCGACATGCTCCGCGTGCGTATTCCCTGACCAAGGTCAAGGGCTCCCAACTGGGTGCTGGGTGATCCTACCACCCTCCTCCCACCTCGTCCCCCGCTCGGCCACCCCCCGCACGAGGCGAAGGCGGCGTTCCCCAGGTGGTCCAGCAACCAGAAGAAGATCAACGCGAGTCAGCCCGCTGATCGCTTCACGCTGGCGGCGCAGTGCGGCGCGCTTCCTTTGGCCAAGGATCTCCGTTGGCGTGGCCTCCCTGACTCGTAGCCGAGCACGCACCTCAACCGCCACCAGACGGCCGGTTTCGTCACGCGCAAGGATGTCTATCTCTAGCCCTGCGACGCGCAGATTACGCGCCAAGATCTGCCAACCTGCACTTGCGAGCGCAGCTGCCGCCTCTCGCTCTGCGGCTGCTCCGATTTGCGCCCGATAGTTCGACACAGGGAGAGAATCAGCGGTTGGGCGTACCGTCCGCGTATTGGCTAGGCGGGGCCTCCGCCGCTTCGGAGGATTTGCGCCGCAACTGGGGCATACGTTCGTCGGTGATGTGGCGTTACGCCAAGCTGATCAAGAGCGGCAAGATGGAGCGGTGCGGGATATCCGGCATTGGAGTCCCATCCATAGCCTGGATATCGCTCGGCGAGCCGCACCATCAACTGATCACGAAGCACCTTTGCAACAATGGACGCGCAGGCAATCGAATAGACGCTGGTGTCTCCCTTGATGATGGTCTCGTGTGGGCCGATGAGCGCACTCAGTTCTTGCGCAGGTGATCCGTCGACAAGCGCGAACTCAACTCGTCGACCGAGGCGGCGTTCAAGGGCGTGGACCGCCCGTTGCATGGCAAGGTGAGATGCAGCACGGGGATTAAAACGTTCAACCTCTCGCGCCGAAGCGGCACCTAGCCCATAGGCAACCGCTGCGCGCCGAATGATCGGGTCAAGGTGCTCACGCTGGTTGCGTGACAGAGCTTTAGAGTCACGAACGCCCTTAATGATCTCGCCGTCCGGCATGAGGATTGCGCACGCAACAACAGGACCAGCGAGTGGGGCGAGCCCAACTTCGTCAATGCCAATAACGGCACGCGCGGGTGAGCCATGATGAATCTCTCGCTCGCGTGTTGTTTGTCCGCGGCCACTGCTTGGCCGGGGAGAGGTCACGCCTTCGCCTGCTCCGAATCGTCTGCCGCGGCTACCGCTGGCTCTTCTGCAGGCGTCTCTTCAGCAGGCGTCTCTTCAGCGGCGGGTGCGATCTCCGCGGCCACAACAGGTTCAGCCTCTGGTGTTGCCGCTTCTACAGCGGGTGCGACCGGCTCTTCAACAGCGGCCTCTACAACCGGCTCAACGTAGTCAGGGTTGAGGATCTCGCCAACCTCCGCGCGCTTTTCGCGGAGCGATGACTGCTTACCGACGCGATCGCGAAGGAAGTAGAGCTGCGCACGATGCGATACTCCGTGGCGAACGATCTCAATCTTCTCAATGCGAGGGCTGTGCACCTTGAAGGTTCGTTCAACCCCTACGCCCGAAGCGATGCGTCGAACGGTGATCGTGAGTCCAAGTCCGCCGCCGCGTAGGCGCATGACCGTCCCCTCAAACACCTGGATGCGCTCACGATTCCCCTCGACCACCTTCGCCGACACCTTGACGGTGTCGCCGGTCTTGATCGGAGGCAGATCGCGCTTCATCTGCTCGTTCGTGATCGTTCGGATCAAATCCATGGGTTCTCCGTGTTGGCTCAGCAGGATCCTGCTGGTGCGAGGCGCGAGGATAGCACAGGGGGGCGGACCCCTCCGCTACTCGCCCTTCTTGGGCGGCGGTGCCCCTTCAAGGAGGTCAGGGCGGCGGGCAGCCGTCCGCTGGCGTGCCTGCTCACCCCTCCACGCCGCCACAGCAGCGTGGTTACCCGAGAGGAGAATCTCAGGGACCGCCACCCCGCGGTACTCGGCTGGGCGCGTGTACTGCGGGTACTCAAGCATGTTCGTTGAGAACGACTCTTCGGCGAGCGATGCGGCATCGATTGCACCTGGGACAAGGCGGAGGAGCGCGTCACAGAGGACGATGGCGGCAGGCTCGCCGCCGGAGAGGACAAAGTCGCCAATGCTCAGCTCAAGGTCAACGAAGGCTCGCACGCGCTGGTCAACCCCTTCGTAGCGACCGCAAAGAATGATCAGGTGGCCAGCGCCTGCAAGAGTACGAACGCGTGACTGCTGGAGCCGCTCTCCGCCAGCATCCAATAGGACTACCGTGCTCCCATCGGTGCGCAGTGCTTCAATCGCGTCAACCAACGGTTCGGGGCGCATCAGCATCCCAGCACCGCCACCGTACGGTTCGTCGTCTACCGCACGATGCTTGCCGATCCCCCACTCTCGGAGGTCATGGACGCGTAACGACGCGAGGCCACGTTCAAGGGCACGTGCAGGGATGCTTGCCGACAGGGCGGCGCGTACCGTCTCAGGGAATAGTGAGACCACATCAATGCGGAGGGCTGGAGTCGGTTCGCTCATGGCGTTCGCACCGGGTTCACCGGGCGAGATTGCTTGACTCGCTTCGGCGCTCGTGGAGTGAGGTCTGAACCGGTTAGATCAGCAATGATCACGCCCTCGCGCGGTTTGAAACTGACGATGATCGAGGCAACGGCTGGTAGGTCGAGCTCCCCACCATCCGGCGTGCGAAGGATATAGACCTCTGCCCCACCAGCTCGGTAGCAATCGATCACGGTTCCGATCACCGCACCCTCTCTGTCGCTTACTTGAACGCCAATCACCTCGTCCCAATACACGCGTCCGGGCTCACCCGGGTCTGCAGCGAGAGGGAGCGAGAGATAACTCCCCATAAGGATTTGTGCGGTACCGCGATCTGGAATCTCAGCGAATCGTGCGAACGCACCAGGCGAAGCTGGGTTCCACTCAGTGAGCGTAAGTTCTCGATTGCTCTCTTCAACACGAAGCTTTTTCCCCACGACAAAGCGCTCGTCAGGGTGATCGGTAAGGATCTCAAGGCGGAGTGTGCCGTCAAGCCCGCGCGTTCCACGAACCTGCGCAACGCGCAGATCGCGAACGGCGTCAGCCGATTTCGAGGACGTAGTTCTCTCCGGTCCGATTGGAGATCACCTTGAGCAGGCTGCGCATTGCTTTGGCGATGCTGCCGTTCCTGCCAATGACGCGACCCATGTCGTCTTCATCGACAATTAGGCGGAGGACAACGGCGTCGCCATCCTCTTCCACCTCAACGCTCACCCCATCAGGATTATCTGCAAGTGACTTCGCGACGTAGGCAACAAGTTCTGCTGCTGGCACTTACGCCTCCCCTGCTTGTGCTTCGGCTGCTGGCACTTCTGCCGCAATCTCAGCAGTCGGCTCAACCGCTGCTGCTGGAGTGGCATCCGCAACTGCTTCCGCTGCCTCTTCAGTGGCGACCTCTGCCGCTGCTTCGGCGGCGAGCTCAGTTGGTACTTCTGGTGCTGCTTCCACAACAACCGTTGGCTCTTCGACCACTGGTCGAGTTCCTGGGGCGGTATAGCCCTTCTCTGCGGCCTTCGGGCCTGTCTTTCCGCCAGCAGATGCTCCGCCAGCGCGTGCCTTAGCAATCAACTTGCCGACAACCTCAGATGGCTGCGCACCTTTTGAAATCCATGCATCCACCTTCGGTAGATCAAGGACGAGCGTTGCTGGCTCAGTGCGGGGGTTGTAGTGGCCGAGGGTTTCCAGCGAACGCCCATCGCGCGCGCGGCGCCGATCGGTAGCGACAACTCGATACGACGGCTGTCCTGTTGCCCCTACTCGTGTCAACCTGATTCGAACGCTCATCCGTACATCTTCCTCCGTGGGCCTGGCGGTCGCCAGGCAAGTAACCCCGAAGCGGTGGGGTGTGTGTCTGGGGATAGTAGCCGCTCAAGGTGACCTGCGCATCAGGGGCGCCGCCACCTACCGCCTACCCCCCTTCCGACGGGCCTTCTTCGCCTTCCGATCCTCCTTCGGGCGGATATACCCGCCGGCATGCTTTCCTGGAAGCCCTCCACCCCCACCAGCGAGTCGGGCAGGGTCAATCCCCCCCGTTCTTCGGATCAAGAGCCGCATCTCTTCCAAGCGCTTGACCAGACGATTCACCTCTTCAATCGCACGGCCGGCCCCTGCAGCGATGCGGCGACGTCGAGGGATGGAGAGTAGCGATGGGTTCTCGCGCTCGGTCGGCGTCATGGAGAGGATGATCGCCTCCGCCCGCTTCAACTCCCCCGCCGCCACCGCCTCTTCAGCCTGGGCAGCGACACCCCCCATACCTGGAATCATCTTGACGATCTGTCCGATCGGTCCCATTGAGGACATCTGTCGCAACTGCTCGAGCAGATCGGAGAAGGTCATCTCGCCCTTCGGTGCGCCACTTCCGCTCTTTGTTGCAACGGGTGCGCGTGGATCACCACCAGCTTCGCGCACGATCTCTGCAAGCGTTGCAAGATCTCCCATCTCGAGAATGCGGCCAGCGATGCGATCGGGATGGAAGCGCTCAAGGGCTTCAGGGCGCTCGCCTGTTCCAAGATAAAGGACGGGGATGCCAGCACCTCCCGCAATCGAGAGTGCTGCACCGCCACGAGCGTCGCCATCGAGCTTCGCCAAGATGAGGCCGGTCGGATCCGCCGCCTCCTTGAACCCCTCAGCAACGCGAAGCGCCTGTTGTCCAGTTGCGGCGTCCAACACGAGGATGCGCTCGCGCGGATTCACGGCTGCGCGCAAGTCAGCGAGCTCGCGCATCAACTCCTCGTCAAGTGTGGTCCGTCCCGACGAGTCAATGATGAGGAGGTCCCGTCCAAGTTTCTTCGCCGATTCCAGCGCACGGCGACCGATCTCTGCCACTGGGGTGCCGATCGGTTCGCGGTGGACAGGGACGCCGATCGCTGCACCCAGCAGCGCAAGCTGCTCAGCCGCTGCGGGCCTCCGCGGATCTGCCGCAACGAGAAGCGGGCGCCGCCCATCGCGAAGGAGTCGCAGGGCTAGTTTCGCGGCGGTTGTGGTCTTCCCTGCGCCTTGAAGGCCGAGGAGTAGGATGCTGGCCGTTCGCTCGCGCAGGTCAAGCTCTCGACCTGAGCCGCCAAGCGCCTCGGTGAGCGCCGCATGCACGATCGCAACTAAACGATCTCCACTCCCTATGCTGCCGACCACCTTTTCGTCGTGTGCGCGGGCGCGCATTGACGCAATGAGCGAATCAGTAACTGAAAGCGCAACGTCCGCATCAATGAGCGCAGTACGGATCTCCGCCAGACCCGCCTCGAGATCAGCCTCACTGATGCGGCCCCTTCCGCCAAGCCGTCGCAGTGAAGCGCGGAGCCTGCTTCCAAGCGCATCGAACATATGAGGAGTGTACGCTGCGAGAATGAAGAAGAGGGGTGGGGTCGCCGTGCAGCGTGCAGGGGTTAGCACTGCCGTTCGCCGTGATGTCCGCATCCTGATGACGGCGCAATCCGCCTCCACGTTCGGGTCGTTCATCACGCGTGCAGCCCTCCCACTGCTCGCAATCATCGGACTCGGAATCTCTGCCGAAGAGGCCGCGTTCATCGCAGCGGTGGACCTAATTGCAGCGACGCTGGCGAGCCAGATCGCCGGCGTTTGGATCGATCGCCTCCCCCGTCGACCAGTCATGATCGCCGCCGATCTCCTCCGCGCACTGCTCCTTGCAAGCATCCCGCTCGCTGCGTTCATGACCGGCGACGTGTCGCTCTTCCATCTCATCCTGGTGAGTGCTGCCAGTGGGGCGTGCAGTACGGCCTTTGATATTGCCGAGCGAAGCTATCTTGCTGGACTTGTCCCTACCCCCGATTTGCGCTCAGTACTCGCCAAGGTGCTCGGAATCCGAGGCGCTGCAGAGTTCTTCGGGTTCGGTGCCGCAGGCCTCCTTGTCGGCAGTATTGGAGGCCCAGCCGCCATCGGCGTGGATGCGCTCACATATGTTGCCTCCGCGCTCCTGCTGACCGCACTCCGCGTCCAAGAGCCGCGCCTGCCGAAGGCGACAACGCGCCAGAGCTTTCTGGTGGAGGCAGATGAGGGCCTTCGACGCACGTGGGCAATCCCGATCTTGCGACCCCTGATCGCTTCAAGTGCAGCGATTGGGATCTACTTCGGTCTCTTCCGCTCGGCGTACATGATCTATGTCGTTCGAACGCTCGGTCTCAGCCCCGAAGTGGTCGGCTTCATCATCGCTAGTGGCGGCATCGCGTCCTTCGCGGGCGGGCTGCTCACGGAACGAATCTCACTCGCCCTCGGCACGGGTCGTGCGATCAGCGTGAGTTTGGTGATCGTAGGGATCGGCCTTGCGCTCGTCCCTCTCGCACCAGGTGCTTCGCTTACCGGCATCATCCTTCTTGTTGCGCACCAGTTCCTGAGCGATGGCTTTGAAACTGTCTGGGAGGCCAACCAAGGTGCAATTCGTAGCCGTGTCCTCCCTGACGCCCTGCAGGGACGCGCCAACGCCGCGTTTGAAGGGGTGAGCCTTCTCGGGAGACTGACGGGCATCATTGCCGGCGGGGTGATCGGCGGCTCTGTCGCCGGAAGCGGTGCGGCGCTCTACCTCGGCGCAGCTGCCTCCATCGGGGCCGGTGTTGTGATTGGACTGACCAAACTGGGACGCGTCCAGAAAATCAGCGAGATCCCTCGCGCGCTAGACCGCGTCGCCTAAGAGCCCGTCCACAAAGGCGTCTGCGTCGAACGGGAGGAGATCGCTCCCTCGCTCCCCCACACCCACCCAGCGAACTGGAAGGCCAAGTTCGCGACGTACAGCTAGCGCAACGCCACCACGCGCACCGGCGTCCAGTTTCGTGAGGATCACACCATCTACTCCTGCTGCGCGATTGAACCCGCTCGCCTGCGCGAGCCCGTTCTGTCCAGCCGTTGCGTCAATGACAAGGAGCACTTCAACGTCAGCTTCTGGTGCGAGCTTCTGAATCACTCGGCGCATCTTGGTGAGCTCATCCATGAGGCCAGTCTTGGTTTGCATACGGCCTGCGGTATCAATGATCACTGGGTGCAAACCTTTCGCGCTCGCCTGAGTCAACGCGTCGTGAATCGCGGCCGCAGGATCACCGCCCGGCTTCCCTTCAGCAATCGGCACCCCTTCTCGAGTAGCGAGGAGACGCAACTGATCAATTGCCGCTGCACGGAACGTATCCGCGGCGACAAGAATGGGCTGCAGCGACGCAGCCTTTGCACGTGCCGCGAGCTTTGCCGCTGACGTTGTCTTCCCAGCTCCATTCACGCCGACCAGGAGGATGACCAGCTGGCTGCTCGCTGTACTTGGTGCGTCACCCGGCAACTCCTCGCGCATCAATTTGATAAGCGCCGTGCGCAGCCGCTCACGACCCGTGCCACCCTGAACCTCACGCGCGGCGCTGATCAGCCCTGCTGCGACGCCCGTTCCAGCATCGCTTTGGATGAGGGCACGCTCTAGTTCACTCCAATCGGGTTCGGGCGCGAGTGATCTGCGCAGGGCCTGCAGGATTCCACCACCTGAAGGCGCGGCAGCGGCACTGATGCTCGCCTTCTCTTCGCTGGTGCTCTTTCGCCAGAAGGCGAGTTTCAACGTGCCGCCTCGCGCTCCGCTCGTGCGGCGTCAGCGATCCGCTTTGCCTCGTCAAGACGCAGGCCAAAGACGCGACTCGTCGCATCCTCTCCAGCGGTCACACCCCAGAGGCTGTCGGCAACCTCGACCGTGCCGCGGTTGTGCGTAATCACCACTACCTGTGTGCGCTCACTAAGCTCACGGATCGCGTCACCAAATCGAGTGACGTTCGCCTCATCGAGAGCGGCGTCAACTTCGTCCAAGACCACAAATGGCAGCGGACGCACGGCAAGCATTCCGAGCAGCAACGCCACGCCCGTAAGTGCGCGCTCACCGCCTGAGAGGAGCGAGAGCTGTTGTCGTCGCTTAAGCGGCGGTCGGGCATCAATCTCAACGCCAGGTCGGCGCACCCCATCCTCTGATGTCAGTCGGAGCTGAGCATCGCCACCACCAAAGAGGAGCTGGAAGTTTGCTGCGAACGTTGCTTGAAGTGCGGTGAACTGTTCCGTGAAGGTGCTTTCAACGAGCGCGTCGAGTTCAGCCATGAGCGCGGAGGCCTTGGCAATGGCACCGTCAAGATCGCTTGTCTGCGCTTCAAGACTCTCAAGTCGTTCACGAAGCTCGCGATGCTCAATCGCAACGCTCGCCCCGGCAGCATCGAGCGGTCCGATCTTTCGGCGCAACCGCTCAAGCGCACGCACCTGCTCAGGGTCAGCGGGCTCAGCAGGGGTTTCGGATCGCAGCCCCTCGGAACCCCAATGATCGAGAAGCGCCGCCGCCTGCGCGCGCGCAACCGCATCTTGTGCGGAACGCTCTTCACTCGAGACTTCTTCGAGCTCGCCTTCAGGTGCACCCTCAGCTCTGGCCGCACGCAACTCATCTGGGAGGCCCTTGGCGATTCGCGGATCTGTTGCGAGCCTCCGCCCGAATGCCACAAGGTCGCCCGCCAACTCTTCAATCAGGCGCTCGTACTCAAACTCAAGGCCTTGTGCGTCGCGTTCGAGCGGTCGAAGCGCCTCATCAAGATCCGATTCGCGCTGGCGAAGCGAGCGCTTCCGCTCGTCGTCAGCCGCGCTCTCGCGCTCAATCGCCTCCTGCTGCTCAACAAGTCGCTGGACCAACGCCTCGCGTTCAGCGACCGCCAACTGGGCAGCATCTGAGCGTCCAACAAGTTCAACGCGGTCTGCCTGGAGCGCTGCGCTTCGCGTCTCCATCGCGCCACGCTCTTCGGCAGCTCGTGCGATACGCGCTGATGCGGCAGCAATACTGGCATCGCCGCGAGCACGTGTGAGCTCCCATGAACGGAGCGACTGCCGATCAGCTTCAACCGCTTTGGCGATCGTCGATCGCCGTGCGGTCAGCTCTCGGATCCTCTCCTGCCACTCTTGCACAGCACTCCCAGAGCCCGACCCTGTGTGTGCACTTGCCTGAAGCTCATCTCGTCTCGCCGAGAGATCACGTAGCGTCTCCTCAAGCTTCTGCAGTCGTGCGTCTCGGTCTGCGGCCGTGCGGGCTGCCGCGATCAGCTCGCGCTCACTCTCTGCTCGAAGATCCGTGGCGCTCCGCAATGTACTTCGTGCGGAGAGATCTGCAGAGCGGCGACTGACGGCGAGCGCCGTGGCGGCGGCCAACGCGGTCTGCTCCGCGGAAGCTTCGCTGCGCAGGGTGGCGGCGGCAGCGGTTCGTCGCTCAATCTCACGTCCGAGTTGCGAGATCTCGGCGTCGAGGAGCGCATCCTCTGGCTCAGTCTCACGGGTTACCACGCCTCCGGCACGAATCACCGCACCGCCACGGGTCACGATCAGACCGCCGACAGGCAGGTCAGCGAGCGCATCGAGGGCTGCGGCCACCGATGGGGCCACCGCCACGCCGCTCAAAATCCGCGCTAACACCCCATCAGGGTCGCTGACAACCTCAGCGCTCAGCGCTGGAAGCGTTGGATGTTCGGCGGCAAGTTTTCCCGCCGATCCTTCAATAAGGAGCGCACCCTGTTCATCATCAAGAAGCGACGCCCCGCTCCGGTTGACAATAAAGCCACGCGCGAGCGCACCCAGCGCGGCGAGCACGGCGCTGCGCCCCTCTTCACGGATTTCAACGCCAGCTAGGAGGCTTCGGCCGCCAAT
Source organism: uncultured Chloroflexota bacterium (assembly GCA_964430115.1). GTDB lineage: Bacteria > Chloroflexota > Limnocylindria > Limnocylindrales > Limnocylindraceae > Limnocylindrus. The sequence continues at coordinate 52,032 of CAYSEM010000001.1, forward strand.
CGCACGGGCGGAGCGCGCAAGAGCACGTTCCTGCAGCGCGGTACGTCGTGCTTCAAGCGCGCGGAGTCGACCTTCAATGGATGCGCACTCGGCCTCAGCGGCACGGGCGGCGCGATCGCGATCGCCGACAACCGCTCGCAACGTTGCCTCTGCAGCCTCTGAAGCGCTCGCCTCCTCGGCGGCACGTGTAGCCGCGTCGCTCGCCTGACGATGTGCTGCAAGTGCGGCATCCCGCCGGGCAGTAGCAGCGACAAGCTCCTCAGCAGCGCGATCGGCTCGGAGAGCCTCAACCTCAGCTTCTATGCGCGAAATTCGAGCCTCCGCCTCGGCCACCTCTGACGATCGCGCCCGCTCTGCACGAGCGATTGACTCACCGCCACCAGCGGCGCCGTGGTCGCTCTGCAGTGCGCGAAGTTCGCGACGTGCGCTCGCAAGATCTGCGTCAAGCAACTCGAGTGCAGCGGCCGCTTCGGCATCAGCCGCCGGAGCTGCCGTCGCTCGGATCTGCTCAACGGCAAGGACCTCGCGCTCCGCCTCCGCTACCTCAGCATTCAGGCGTTCCGTGTCACGGGCGATCGCTGCCGCCTCAGCATCTGATCGCGCTCGATTGCGCTCTGCAGTTTCGCGGGCAGTACGAGCGGACTCAAGTTCTCCTCGCGCCGCCTCAAGCGCGGCACGCGCCTCAGCGAGGCGGAGACGACGCGCGTTCGCCTCGCTGTCGGCATTGCGGAGTGATTCGCGCACGGCGCCGAGCTCAGCGCGAACCTCATTGAGTCGGCTGCCGCTGGCTCCACGTCGTGATGCGAACCAGCTGGCGCGTGTGGCACCGAGGGTTGCAATGCGATCAACAGCTTCGGCCAGAAGTTCATCTCGACCCGCCTCTTGACGCGCCAGTACTGCAAGGCGGCGCTCTTGTGGTCGCAGCGCGGCAAGGATCTCTTCAACGCGCGCGCGATTCTCGGTTGCCTCTTTCATCTCTCCTTCAGCACGAGAGCGGCGGCGCTCATGGCGTGCCGTCCCAGCGAACTCTTCAACGAGCGCCCGACGCTCTTCGGCGCGGAGGCTGAGTGCCTGGTCAACGGCGCCTTGCCCAATGAAGAGGAGACCGTTCTCTGCAAGGCCCGCGCCATCAAGGAGTTCGTTGAGATCGCGGAGCCGGATGCGCTCTCGGTTCAGCAGGTACTCCTGCCCTCCGCCACGATCGGCGCGGCGTGCAATCTCAATCTCCGTAAAGGGAAGGTCAAAGAGCCCATCGTCGTTGGAGATGCTGAGCGATACCTCGGCGAGTCCGAGCTGGCGACGCTTCTCCGATCCGGCAAAGATCACCTCATCGACGCGCTTGGAACGAATCCCGCGCCCCGCTTCACCGAGTGCCCAGCGCAGTGCATCCACGATGTTTGACTTCCCACTGCCGTTTGGCCCCACGATGGCGGTGATCCCCGGAGTAAATGCGATCGTGGTCTTATCAGCGAACGTTTTGAAGCCACTGAGCCGAACCTCGCGCAGGCGCAGTCGGCTCATCGGACGGCCTCCTTCGTGACACCGAGAAGATCAATCGCCGCTTCGGCAGCAGCGGCCTCTGCCGCCCTGCGGCTCGGTCCGCTCCCCCGTGCAATCTCGTTCCCGTCGATTCGCACCGCGCACTCATAGACGCGCTCATGTTCTGGACCGCTGGTCCCAATGATGTCGTAACGCGGGAGCGATCCATTTTTCGCCTGTGTCCACTCTTGAAGCATGGTCTTGATCCCTTTGCCGATGGAGGCACGAGGAGTTGCAATCTCTTGCGCGAGGTGTGTCAGCACAAATCGCTCAGCCTCCTGGTACCCGTGCGAAAGGTAGACAGCCCCAATGATCGCTTCAAAAGCTGCGGCGAGCGCGGCTGGACGTTGGGCGCCACCGCGCTGTGCTTCGCCTTCGCCAAGGAGGAGTGCTTCATCGAGGCGCATCCGTTGGGCCACATCTGCTAGTCCAATCCGACTCACAATGGATGCACGACGCTCAGAGAGATCACCTTCGCTCGCGCTCGGATCTGCGTGATACAGCGCGGCACTCACTACGGCCCCTAGGAGGGCATCTCCGAGAAACTCCAGTCGCTCGTTGTCTTCATGCGCACCAGACTGATGACGCCGTGATGGGTGTGTAAGGGCGAGCCCAATGAGCTCCTCAGCGCCCGCAGGGATACCGAGGCGCACCGCGAGTTGCGATGCGTGGGCGAGCGTGGTGTCTGCGGCCTGGCTCACGATCGAAGGGGTGGCGCCAGGCGGCCATCGGGCCGCCGCACCTTACGCCTTCTTCTCGACGATCGCGTTGACCGCGTCTTCTACCGTCTTAATCTTGGTCAGCTCTTCGTCAGCAATCGTTACGCCAAACTTCTCCTCAAGACCCATGGCGAACTCCACGAGATCAAGCGAGTCGGCGTTGAGGTCTTCAATGAAGGCGGCGGTCATGGTGACCTTCTCCTTCTCCACCCCGAGCTGCTCGACGATGTAGCCCTGAAGCTCCTGGAAGATCTGGTCCTTATCACTCATCGGTCGCCCCTCCATCTCTCTCCGCTGACGCGGTGATTCCCTCCCGCTGAGCTGTGCCAAGGACACCGCTCACCAGTTTTCGTGCCGGCTCGCCGCTGTACGTGCGTGCCAGAGCCGTCCAGGCTGCGAGTGCCTCCGCAGGCGCCGCCGCGCGCGAGTGTACCACCTCGGCGAGGCCCGCTCGGAGGATCGTGCGGTCAATATGGGTCATCGTTGCGAGGGGGAATGCAGGCGCGAGGCGGACCAGCGCAGCATCAATCCCGGGGCGTTTCGCTTCCACCAGCTCGATCAGCGCACGTGCAATGAGAAGCGGTTCGCCTTCGACCTCACCTGCATCGGCTCGCCGGTTCAGGATTTCAGCGGCACTCCGCAGGCCAAACTCTGCCTCATAGAGTGCCGTGAGCGCATCCCTCCGTCCGGCGGTTCGGATTCGGAGTGCTGCATCGCGAGGCGCGGCTGGCACTCTTTTGCTTGGCATCTCAAGCGGGGGCTGGGCCGCTGGGAAGACCGTCTGCCGCGACCGACGGGGCAGCGGCAAGGGCGCTGGCGATGCGACCACTCACCCCTTCGCGAACTGCGCGAGCGGCGGTGCTACATGCGAAGGTGACCATCCGCTTCTTCGCGCGGCCGTGGGTGATCACCACGCTCCCCTTCACGCCGAGCAAGATCGCGCCGCCTATGCGCTCGTAATCAAGTTTTGCGCGGATGCGAGCGATGGCAGGACGCATCAAGATCGCGGCGATTGGACCGAGGGGGAGGCGTCGAAACTCTTGGCGGAACATGTCGGTGATCGTCGTGGTGACGCCTTCAACAAGTTTGATCGCGACGTTGCCGAGCACCGCGTCGCAGACCACGACATCCGCCTCGTCCGCTGCAAGGTGGCGCCCTTCAACGTTGCCAGTGAAGTTTAAACTGGCCAAGTCAAGCAGCTCGGTAGCCTTCTGAATGCGCTGGTCCCCCTTCCCCTTCTCCTCTCCGATGGAGAGGAGGGCGACGCGTGGGTTCGACACTCCAAGAACGTGCTCAGAGAAGATGCTTCCCATATGCGCGTACTGGTAGAGATTCTCCGGTGTGGCATCTGGATTCGCCCCAACGTCCAGCAGGACGAGTGGCTTCTCCCTTAGCAGAAACTGGACAGCGAGTGCGGGACGATCAACACCAGGAAGTCGCCCAAGCCGCAAGACCGCGGCAGCCATCCCCGCCCCTGTATGACCAGCAGTGACCACCGCGTCAGCTTCGCCGTCGCGTACAAGGTTTGTTGCCACAAGGATGGACGCGCTCTTCCGCTCTCGGAGTGCCTGCGCAGGATGCTCGTCCATGCCAATCACATCTGGTCCGTGAACGATCTTGGCATTGGCGGGGAGTTTGCCACCCGCGATCTGGAGGATGACTGACTCATCGCCCACGAGGATCAACTCATCGGTTGGGTTCTCGAGTGCCCAGGCGATTCCGCCAGGTACAACTTCGGTGGCACCGTGATCGCCGCCCATTGCATCAAGTGCAAGGCGGACGCGGCCTAACGGCGCGGCCATGGGTGAACTAGGCGTCAGTTGGTTCCGTGTCCGGCGCTGGGCGTCGGATCACTTCGCGGCCCCGATAGGTGCCGCATGCGAGGCAGGCGTGGTGTGCTCGCTTGGTCGCGCCACACTGCGCGCAGCGGTCCATCGCCGGGAGGGTCAACGCATGATGCGCGCGACGATCTCCTTGACGAGACTTCGATGCCTTTCGCTTTGGTACGCCCATCGCTGATGAACCTCGCTGCTACGCCCCGCACGGGGGGTTGGACTTGGAGAGCGAAGCCTACCCGATCCGAGCCCCCTCGTCGCGCTTCGACTACCGCTCGCCTGAGCGCAGCCCTGCTGGGGTCAGCCCTTGGCCCCCGGTTCCTCACCGCCTGGCGGCAGGAGGCTCCCTAGGACGGCGAGGCGTGGGTCTACGTCCCGTTCTGGACACTCCTCGGACTGGTGTGGGGCGCCGCAGTGTCCACATCGCTCTGGGCAGAGAGGGTCACAGTGCAGAACCAGCCGACGGACGAGGTCGAGGCCCTCTACGGCGATGCGCCCGAGGTCGACCGAGTTGCCACGACCGAGCTGCTCCCCTTCACCCTGGGCATGGCGCTCTTCAAGAACTTCTTCATCGATTCGTGTCTCAAGGGCAGCGCGTGCTGGGCTCAGACATCGAGCGCATGCCCCCTCTTGCACGCCACGAACGTGTGCGATCAGCCGCACCCCACGATTCGTGCGATCGACGCGCGCCTGAACGGTTGTGTGGATCAACTCTCCTTCCGACGTACTTGTCAGCGTGAATTCAGGGACATCAAAACTCGCACCAGGTAGCTCTGCGAGCAAGGGGGAGCAGTCAATGAGGTAGAGCGCAGGCGTTGCTCCGTCAGTAACGTTCGTCGCCTCGTTGAGGTCGCTCACCCGTTGGCGTTGGCGTGGCGTCGCGCCGCTGCAGTCAACACAGGGATCACCCCCTCTGGGACGAGTCGGTTGAGTGGGCCGCCGTATCGCGCGATCTCACGAACAAGTCGACTGGAGGTTGACGCATGCTCGGGAGCGGTCATGAGGAAGAGCGTTTCAATTGACGGTGCGAGGAGTCGATTTGCATGGGCCATCCGCAGCTCGGCCTCAAAGTCCGATCCGGCGCGAAGGCCACGGATGATGACGCTCGCCTTCGCCTCTTCTGCAATACGCACCGCGAGGTTGGATGCAGCGAGGATCTCTACCCGCGCCACATCTGCACCGAGTTCCGCGGCGATGACTGATCGCAGCAACGCTTCGCGCTCCGCGAGGGTGAGTAGCGCCTCTTTCGTTGCGTTCGGCAAGATCGCAACGACGAGCCGATCAACCACATGAAGGCTCCGTCGAATCAAATCAATATGACCAAATGTAACCGGATCAAAACTTCCTGGATAGAGCCCGACGCGATCGCTCATCTCAACTGCTCCGCCCCCTCATGCTCATAGATGTCAATTGCTGTCTCACCGTACGTGAGGCCTCGCACTAATCGTAGTCCCCTTGGCGCCACTTGTGTCGTTTCGCCCTTCACCCGCCGTCCAGAGAGGACCAGAAGGCCACCTGTGGCGAGAGGGCTCGGGTGGTCAGCGATGAGTTCGAGCATGCCACTGCGCAGGGGCACTTCGTCGTACGGTGGATCCGCGACGATGAGGTCAACGGTGGCTCCGCGTGCAACAAGTGTGCGCAGCGACGCGAGTGCGTCAGACGTCTGGATCTCGGTCTGGTCAGCAAGGCCGAGTGAAGCCACATTGCGACGAATGACGTCGGTGGCACGGCGAGAGATCTCTACGAACTGCACGTGTTGCGCGCCGCGACTGAGCGCCTCAAGGCCCGCCGCACCACTCCCCGCGCAGAGATCAAGGACACGCGCATCGGGAAGGCGCGGCTCAAGGATTGCAAAGAGCGCCTGCCGAACGCGGTCGGCAAACGGACGCGTCCCCTCCTCAGGGACCTCAAGAAGGCGTCCGCCAAGCGCTCCAGCAATGATGCGAATCTTTTGCGCCACCGTTCAGCCCTCCCGCGAGAGGAGGACGGCGGTGGGCCATCCACGAAGGTAGGACTCAATCAGTGGACGTGAGGCTGGAAGGGGTCGGCCGATGGAGTCCAGAAGTCCCTCTGCCTCTGCGCGCGCCACCACGGCAAGCGCGCGGTCCGCGGCGCGCGAAAGTGCGGCAACCCGCAGGGGTGGCAGGCCGCTCTGATCGGTTCCAAGCACGTCCCCCTCTCCACGCAACTCGACATCGCGCTCGGCGAGGAGGAAGCCATCTCGCGTGCTCTCGATCGCTTCAAGCCGGGCACGCGCCACCTCGTCCTGGCTATCGCTGACTAAGACACACCAGCCTTCACTTCCGCCACGACCAACGCGACCGCGGAGCTGATGCAGCGTTGCAAGTCCAAATCGATCAGCACTCATGATCACCATCACGCTCGCGCGCGGAACATCAACGCCAACCTCAACGACCGTTGTCCCGACAACGAGGTCGACCTCTCCACGGGTGAAGCCCTCCATCACGCCGCTGCGCACCGCGGTTGACTGACGTCCATGTACCACACCGACGTTGAGGCCTGGTGCCGCCGCAGCAATCCGCTTCGCCTGCTCAACCACTCCCGCCTCTCCGGCCGCCTCAAGCGCAACACCGCCAGTCTCAGCGCTAGGCTCCTCACCGGGATCGTCATCGCCGATTCGTGGCACCACGACAAAGGTCCCTCGCCCTGCGCCAGCCTCTGAGACGACAAAGCTCCACAGGCGATCAAGTTCTGCACTACTGCGGATCGCGGTTCGGATTGGCTGCCGACCAGCTGGGAGTTCGCGTAGCTCCGATGAGGCCACATCCGCATAGAGAAGCTGTGCGATCGTCCGCGGGATTGGGGTGGCAGTCATCAGCAGAAGGTGCGGCTCCCCCTCCCCTTTTGCGGATAGCTGAGCTCGCTCCTCCACACCAAATCGATGTTGCTCGTCAACGATGACGAGTCCAAGCGAAGCGAATTGCGTCGCTTCAGAGAAGAGCGCGTGTGTCCCAATTAGAAGGGCGGTGCTCCCATCGGCGGCTGCCGCGCGAACGTTGCGACGCTCTACCGCAGAGGCGCCTCCAACCAGTAGGTCTACGCGAATGCCGAGTGGCGCGAAGAGTCTCGTCGCGGTGGCAGCGTGCTGCCGTGCGAGGAGTTCCGTTGGCGCCAGCATCGCGCACTGAAGCCCTGCACGGGCGGCGGCGGCGGCCGCCACGAGTGCAACCGCCGTCTTCCCCGTACCAACATCACCCTGCAAGAGGCGCAGCATTGGCTCGCCAGCGGCGAGATCCGTCATGATGGCATCAATCGCCGCTGACTGATCCGATGTCCATAGCGGCGCTGGCGCGGAGTCTCCCTCGCGTCGAAGTCCGCTACGAATCGCCTCTTCAATCTCTGCGCGGTCGCGCTGAGGGACCTTAATGGTCGGCGCCGCACCTTTCGCTCGACGGCGCCGTCGGCGAACGAGTGACAGCTGTACCGCGAGAAGTTCGTCAAAGGCGAGGCGACGGAGTGCGGCATCGCGCTGCTCAAACTCACTCGGCCAGTGAGCCTCCGTCAAGGCGGCGGCGAGCGGCATCAGTTCGTGTCTGGTGCGAACGCCGGCGGGAAGCGGATCTGAGAGCTCCGCACCGAATTGATCAATCAACTGGCGTACCGCCGCACGAAGGCTGAGTGCCGTCACCCCCTTTGTCAGCCGATAGATCGGAACGATTCGCCCTGCATTGACGCTCTCGCCCCCTTCGAGCGCGCTGAACTCTGGCGCTTCAAGCTGGGCCCGCCACCCAATCGCCTTCACGCGGCCGGAGGCGACGATCTCAGTGCCTGGGTGGAGGCGACGCTCAATGAAGCGACGGCCGTACCAGATCGCTTCCACCACACCGCTCTCGTCGGCGAGTGTGGCGATCGTTCGTTGCACCCCTCGTCGCCAGGTCTTTTCGACGCGAACGTCAACAACCCGCACGCGAACCGTTGCAGGGCTTCCGCCTACAAGTTCAGCCACGGGCGTGATCGCTCGGCGGTCTTCGTAGCGCCGCGGAAGATAGAGGAGGAGATCTCCCACGCTATGGACCCCTAGTCGAGCGAGCCCCCGTAGCAAGCTCGCTCCGCCCGGCAGGCCGAGCCCCTTGAGCGGCAAGCCGCTCGGGTCGGCGCTCACTCCAAGCTCACGAGCACCCGCTCGATTGGCTGTTCGCCACGCGCGAGCTCCACTTCCACACCGCGGATGACTCCTCGAGCAGCCTCCGCCATGCGCTCGCCAGCGGCCGCGTCAACATCGGCTCCTAGGTAGAGCGTGATCAAGTCCGCCTTCTCCCCCTGCAGCGCACGGGTGAGCGCCTCAATCTCGTCTTGTCCAGTGGCAACGATTCCGTCAACAGGATCAAGTGCCATCACTTCGCCGTTGCGTACGCTAACCCCTTTCACCACCGCGTCGCGTACCGCCTGGACAATACGGAAGGTTCTCGCACCGACTCGCGCGGTTTCAAACTGCTTCAGCGCAAGATCCAACGGGAGCGAAGGATCCCAGGTTAGAAGCGCCGCAATCCCCTCGGCTGCGTTACGCGTTGGGACGACGGTCACGTTCGCCGCAACCAGGTCTGCGGCCTGGCGCGCTGCGAGCACAATGTTCCCGTTGTTCGGAAACACAATGACATCGCGCCGTCCCGTTGCGTTGATTGCGGTGGCAATCTCTGCTGCCGAAGGGTTCTCCGTTTGACCCCCGTGCACCAACTGCGAGGCCCCGGCTGATTTCATGATCGCAGCCAGTCCACTCCCTGCGGCGACCGCAACGATCGCTGTGCCGGGCTCGGGCCCCCTCTCAGGCGTTGCGCTGGCAACGCCAACGCGCGTGGAGAGGTCAGTAAAGGCACCATGTCCAGTGGCGCGTTCGGAACTCTGCTGGTCAAGATTCTCAATCGTGACGCCACGGACATCGCCATGAGCAATCCCATAGGCGAGGATCCGATCTGGCTGCAGGTTGTGCACGTGCACCTTGCAGACCGACGCATCACCGGCGACAAGTACGCTCTCTCCGATGCGTTCAAGGTCAGCACGGATCTTGACGAGGTCGAGTGGAGCCTCTGTGGCGCGGAGGATGAAGACCGTCTCGTAGCCATACTCGCCCGGAGCACCATCTCCGCCCGCAGTTGGGAGTGGTAGTGAAGGAGTTGGAACGTGCGCACTTCTCGCGGGCTCTGCATCGTCCAAGGTTGCCGAAGGAGCAACCGAGGGGACATCTGCGATCCCCTCAAGAATCAGTTGCAATCCGGTGCCCCCCGAATCAACGACTCCAGCCTCTCGAAGCACGGCGAGAAGCATTGGCGTCTTCTCCACCGAGACGCGAGCGCTCTCGGCAACGCGGAGTAGGAATGGGCGAAGCTCGGTCGATCCTTCCGCATCTGCCAGCGCGCTCGATGCAACTTCGCGCGCAACAGTGAGAATCGTCCCCTCTGTGGGTGTTGCAACTGCGCTGTAGGCGTGGAGCACGCCGATCGAGAGCGCGTTTGCGATCTCCGCCGCGCGAGCGCGCTTCCGCCCTCTAACCGCTTGAGGTAGTCCGCGCAGGATTTGCGAGAGCAGAACCCCTGAATTCCCTCTGGCGCCCAGGAGCGCGCCGCGAGCAACTGCTTCGCTGACCTCGTCAATTGATGTGACCCCCGTTGCAAGCGTCACCTCCCCTTCAGCGATCGCCGCTTTGAGGGTCGCGAGCATGTTGGTCCCGGTATCGCCGTCAGGGACAGGGAAGACATTGAGCGCGTTCACCTCCGCGACGCGGGCCTCCAGCCGATCAGCACCTGACCGGAGGGCCGCCATCAGCTCCACGCCGTCCCAGCTCTTGCGGCTCATCGTGCGCACCACTCGCGGGTCTCCGCCACGCGGGAGAGGGGGGCGTGGCGGGCGGCGAAGAGTAGACCTGACTGCGGTGCTCGCTGTCGCTCGCTCGGCATGACTCCCTCCCTCAGCCAAGGCCCCTCAGCCCTACGGCGTTCCTGCTACGATACGGCACCAACGGCGGTGCGTCCCTCTCGGGCGCCAAGTACAGCAAGGAGAAGGTCATGGCTCGCTTCTGCGTCCTCTGCGGCAAGGATTCGATCTCTGGGTTCAACCCCCAGTCGGTCGGGATGAACCGTGTACGCGCACACCGACGCTTCCGAGCCAACCTCCAGCCGACCATGGTCCTCGCCAATGGGACGATGAAGCGCGCGCTCGTCTGCACCTCGTGCCGACGAACGGCAACAAAGGGCGCCTAACCTCAGCTACGCCTTCGGGCGTAACCCCTCTACCGCTGCGCGCATCTGCGCCGCTCCGAAAAGCGCTGTCCCAGCGACGAGGACATCCCCCCCTTGTGCAACCGCATCAGCTGCGGTGCTTGACCGAATCCCACCATCTACGTGAATGAGTCGCTCAGCGCCGAGGAGCACTCGAATCTCTTTGATGCGCGCAGCTGCGTCGGGCTGATATGACTGGCCACCGAAGCCAGACTTCACCGTCATCACGAGTGCAAAATCAAGATGCGCATCATGCGCTGCGAAGGCTCTGGCGGGTGTGCCTGGATCCGCTGCGAGACCAGCCTGCGCGCCTGCGGTTCGGATGGCATCAAGCGTCCCTTGATGGCGCTCTGGAACCTCAACGTGAATGGCAACCGTCTGGCAGCCAGCTGCGGCATATCGTGGCGCCCAGAGCGCAGGGTTCGCAATCATCAGGTGCGCATCAAATGGGAGTGACGTCACCCCACGCAGTGCTTCAACGGTTGCGATCCCGAATGTAAGGTTCGGCACAAAGTGTCCGTCCATGATGTCTAAGTGGATGCGGTCAACGCCAGCCTGCTCCGCCGCCTGAACTGCTTCACGCAACGCACCGAGATCCGCATTCAAGATGCTCGCTGCAATCTGAACCCCACGCGTCACTGCTCAACCCCTCCAAGTGGCCCAGACGGCGCTAGCGGTGTTGGTGAACGCTCCCCCTTTAATGCGGCGGCGCTCGCTACGACCAAGAGCTCTCTGCGGCGGGCCACTGCCGCTGGCGCTGGAGCGCCGGCACGTTCAGCAGCGAGTTGACCGCACGCGGCACCCGCTTCGCGACCTCGGTTTCTCCGAACCGTTACCGAGAGGCCAGAGGCGCGCAGCTGCTCTGCGATCTCTTCAATGCGTGCGGCGGGACTCTCCTGCCATGGTGTGTGTGCGACGCTATTCATTGGGATCAGATTGACGTGTGCGCTGCTCCCGCGCAGCAGTTGTGCCAAGGCCGCGGCATCCTCTGGGCTGTCGTTGATGCCGTCAATCATCGTCACTTCGAACGTGGTCCGTCGCCCAGTTGCGCGTGCATGCGCTGCTGCGGCTGCAACCACTTCCTCTACAGGCCACTTACGGTTGAGCGGCACGAGCAGGTCCCGTAGAGCATTGCGCGCGGCGTGGAGAGAGACGGCGAGGGTCACCTGAGGCCGCACCTTTGCGAGCCTGGCGATCCCTGGCACCACTCCGCTCGTTGAAACAACAATTCGACGTTGTCCGATGCCGCCCCGAAGTGGGTCGGTGAGGCCGTCAATTGACGCGAGTACGGGGTCAAGATTCTGGAGTGGCTCCCCCATCCCCATGAACACGACGTTCGTGAGCTCCCGCCCTTCGCCTCGAAGGATCTGTCGCGCGCGACGCACCTGATCTTGGATCTCACCAGCGGTCAGGTTGCGGGTAAAGCCAAGTTCACCCGTGGCGCAGAAGGGGCAGCCGACCGCGCACCCTGCTTGGCTTGAGACGCAGATAGTCGCTCGCTCTCCGCGGCCGCGCCGTGGATCGGGTGGATAGCGCATCAGTACCGCCTCAACCTTCGCGCCACCGCTGAGCGTGATCAGGAGCTTGCTTGTTGCCCCGTCCTCAACATCTTCTCGTTCGAGCTGCTCTGCAGAGTAGAAGCGGGCGACACCAGCGAGCGCCTCCTGCGCTCGTCGGTTCAGCGTCGTGACCTCCGACCAGGTCGTGGCATCAGAGCGCCAGATCGCATCAAGGATCTGAGCCGAGCGGTACTTCTCAAGTCCAAGATCGGAAACAAGTTGCGCAACGGCCCTCGGATCAAGATCGCTGATCGCGGGGAGGGGTGATGCTGCGGTGCTCATGAGCGAATTCTCGCATGCGGCGCGAGAAGTTCCGGTCGGCCGTGAATCAGCGCAGTTCCGCTCATGCGGCGCCCGCCCATCGGGGTCACTTCAAGGAGTGGGAGGGCGCCACCTTTCAGTCCGAGGAGGAGGACCTCCTCATGCACGAGGAGGCCTCCAAGTGGGGCCTCAATCTCAGTGAGCGGTGCACCAATCACATCAAGCTTCAGCCGCTCGAGCGCTGGGGCGAGGCTGATCCAGACACCAGGCCATGGGCGGTACGCGCGCCATGCCCGGTGTGCGTACTCTGCCGTCCAGTTCGCCAGAGCCTCACCGTCGGACCGTTGCAAACGTCGCGTCAGCGAAACACCCGCTGCAGGCTGAGCGCTCGGAACGATCTCCCCTGCAAGGTATCGATCCAACGTCCTTACGATGCCGTCCGCCGCCAGTTGCGCGAGTTGCGTCTCAAGACCCGGTGCGTCCTCGTCACCGCGCAACTGATGCCGCTGCACTGCGAGGAGCGGCCCTGTATCCAGCCCCTCATCCATGAGGATGGTACTCACTCCAGTCTCTTGATCGCCAGCCAGGATGGATGCCGGGATCGGTGCGGCGCCACGATGCGCAGGAAGAAGCGAAGGGTGAAGATTCAAGATCCCTCGCGGAACCGAACGCAACATTTCAGCAGGAACGATCTGCCCAAAGTCTGCAAGCAGGCCCACGGATGCACCAAGGAGAGCGATCGTCTCCTGCGTGGAGGGGGCGCGGAGTCGTTCAACTTCAAGGAGTGGCAGATCGCGCTCCCGCGCCCACGATGCGACTGGCGTTGCAACGAGCGCGCCGTCTCGCCCCGACGGCCGCGGTGCGGCAGTGATCACGCCGGCAATACTCCCCTCGTGCTTCTCGTGGAGAGCATCAAATGCTGGCACGCCGAAGCCGCCACTCCCAATCAACAGGAGCCGCAGATCAGTGACTGTGTGCCTCTGCGGCGCGCGCCGCACGCTTCGCGCGTTTCCCTTCCGGACTTTCAGGATCAGTCTCGCCGCCATCCTCATCGCCGGTTACAGCGATCAGCTGGTCGAGCGAATCAAGATAGTCAATGTAGAGTTTCCCCTTAAGGTGATCGAGCTCGTGTTGCACGGCGCGCGCAATGTAGCCGTGTTCGCTGAACTTATATGCACGACCGTGACGATCTTGAGCCTCTACCCACACTCGTTCACGTCGCGTGATGTCGGCAACGTACCCTGGGATTGATAGGCACCCTTCAAGATCGGTCACATCGCCCTTGTCGCGCATGATGCGCGGGTTGACGAGCTCATACGTTCGCCCTTTCGCTTCGACGACCGCGACGTTAAGCGGCTCGCCAAGCTGGGGGGCGGCAAGTCCCGCGCCTGGCGCGGCGCGCATCGTGTGCACGAGATCGTCAAGAAGGCTGTGCAGCAACTTTCCAAAACTTTCTACGGGCTCCCCGGGCATGCGGAGGCGCGGATCACCGAGGAGCAGGATCGGCTTCACACTCATGGCCTGATTCTACCAATCGGCGGGGAGCCTAGAGGAGCGTCTCTGGATCCAAGTCAATGCTGACATCGCGCCCTCCGAGCGCCCGAACAAACGGGAGCGGATCTGCAGCGCGCAGAATGAGGTTCTCCCTCCAACGCCCCGCGCGTTTCGGCACCCAGGCAGGGATCGGCCCAAGGAGACGCGCCCCGGAACCCTCTGGAAGTTGGCCGCGCAACTTCTCCGCAACGGCAACCGCGCGCGTATGAGCAGCCGTTGCAGTAGCACCAGAGACGGTGATCTTCGCCGTGCGCAGGAAGGGGGCACCGCCAGCCCGTTCACGAAGGAGAACTTCGCGCCGACGCCACGCACTCACGTCACCGCCACGCGCAAGCTCTACCGCCGCCGCAATCGCAGGATCTTCCGGCCGATAGCTCTGCACCCATGCGGTCCCACCGCTCCCCCCTCGCCCCAAACGGCCACTCGCCTGCACGATCAGAGAGACGACCCGCTCCGCGGCGCGTTCGTCGGGGAGGAGGAGACCCGCGTCAGCAGAGGCGATCCCAACCAGCGCGAGGCGAGGGAGATCTAACGCCTTGGCCGCCAGTGCGGTACCGATCAGCAGCTGGGTCTCACCCTTCCGGAAGGCGTCCAAGATGCGATCGCCTGCGCCGATGCTCGCCGTTGTGTCCGCGTCGAGTCGGCCGATGCGAAGCGACGGCAAGAGACGCTTCACTTCGCCCTCAAGGCGCTCTGTCCCACCGCCGATTGCACGAATCCTTGCACCGTTGCACGAGGGGCATCGCGTGAGTGGCTCCGCGACGAGCCCACACCCGTGACAGCGGAGCAACGATCCTGCGCTGTGCAAGACGAGTGGCCGTTCACACGAGGGGCATGATTGCGCCGCGCCACAGTCCCTGCAGAGCAGTGCCGATGCAAGGCCTCGCCGATTCATGATTAGAAGTGCCTGCTCCCCGTCACCCCAATCAAGCGCCTCAAGCGCTGCGAGGAGTGGTCGACTGATCATTGATTTCCAGCCGTCCTCAAGTTCGCGACGCATATCCACCACTTCGACGCGGATTACCGCGCTTCGATGCTCAAGCGTTACATGACGCCACTCTTGCTGCTTGGCCCGCGCAATGGTCTCAATGGATGGCGTCGCACTGATAAGTAGAACCGGTGCTGCCGCGAACGCACCGAGCATGATCCCTGCATCGCGCGCATGGAGGCGTGGGGTGCGATCAGACTTGTAGGCCGCCTCATGCTCCTCATCAACGACGATTAGGCCAACTTCACGACTCAGCGCGCCCAACGCAACGCGAGTCCCCACCACGAGGTGCGGCCCGATCTCCTGCAGCCGGGCGTGAGCATCCAGCCGCTCACCTTGGCTTGCCCCTGAATGCACGAGTTCTGGCTCAACCCCTGTGATACTCCGAAGCACATCTGCAGCAAGTGCAACCTGCGTTGCCTCAGGGACGAGCCAGAGCACTGAACGTCCCGCAGAGAGCGTGCGCGACGCGATCTCGGCCGCGAGACGACTCTTCCCAGATCCTGGCGCTCCGTCAATCAGCGTCACGCCATCAAGGTGCGGCTCGCTCAGGAGTGCGCGCTGTGTGGGGCTCCACTCGGAGACAGAGAGATCGCTGATGACGTTGTCGCGGCGATCAGCGTGACGTCGCTGGTGTCGTCGCATCACAATCTGCACGAGACCGAGGGCTGCAAGTCGACGGGCGGCGGGAAGCCCACCTGGGAGATCGCCTGCTCGTACCTCTCCATCGCCGCTGGCTTCGGCACGATCCAGCGCTGCCAGCAACTCGCGCTGGCGAAGTCCGAGGCGAGTACGGGCGTCTGGTAAGTCAGCGGCGCTGGTTCGTGATGCATACGCTTCTTCGATAAGGCGACCATGCACGGCGCTCAGCCTCCAACTTCGCTCAAGCCGACCATCGCGCTCACCACTCCGAATCAGTGCGAGGAGCGCGCTGCGCCCGCTCCCACGTGCTCCAGCAAGTCGGTCAACCGATACCCATGTCTGGCTGATCCCTACACGCTCCTCTGCTTCACTTGGCGTCCCCACCGAGCGAATGGCAACCTCCACCTTGTCAAGGAGACCAGGCGGAAGGAGCGAACGAACTGTCAGTGCAAGCGGTGCGAGCCAGTGTGTGGCGATCGCCTCGGCGAGGCGCATGCCGAGCGATCCAATCAGGGGGTCGCCGCTTAGCTTCGCCTCCGCACGCTTTAGGGAGACGCCAGAGGGAGGCGGAAGTGCGCCAACGTTTGAGGTAACGATCCCGATCGCGCGCCGCCCACCAAATGGCACGACAACCGCGTCTCCAATCTCAACTTCGCCATGTTCTGGGGGCAAATAATCGTAGAGCCGCTCCCCTTGAAGGCCAGGGAGGTCCACCGCAATGCGAACGGTGTTCGGCGGATCACTGGGCCGCGCAGTTCGGGGCACGTCGCCCCCACTCACACGCTGATCCGACGCTCCGGATGCTTGGCACGTTCCGCGAGCACGATCTTCTCAACCTGCGCGGCCGCCTCTTCCGGGTAGCCAGTCTCGTTGAGTACGAGGTAGTCATACTCTTTAGCGCGATCCATCTCCACGATCGCATTTCGCGCTCGGGTCACAAGATCTTCCGCCGACTCAGTTCCACGGCCCGCGAGTCGGGCAGCGAGTGCCTCAGGTGACGGTGGCGCAATGAAGATGAGGATCGCCTCGGGAATCTCTGCGCGAACGCTGCGCGCGCCTTGCACGTCGATCTTGAGGATCGCATCCTCGCCACGCTCCAGCGCCTCTCGAACCTCACTCCGAGGCGTGCCGTACGAGCGCCCATGAACCGTCGCTGACTCAAGCAGACCGCTCGCCTCGCGCAGGGCGGTGAAAGATTCGTCGGTGTGGAAGTGGTAGTGCACTCCGTTCATCTCACCCGATCGCGGCTCTCGAGTGGTACAGGTCACCACGTAGTGGAAGGTCTGACCGATCGGTCGGCGACGCAACTCGTTAATGATTGTGTCCTTGCCCACGCCACTGGGGCCTGAGATCACAATCACCTGCGCTCCTGCTGCGCCATCGCGACGCTGACCTGGCATCAGCCCTCCGATCTCTCTCCGTGCAACCGTAGCGTATCAAGAGGGAGCTGCAGATCCGAAGGGAGTGGCGCCTCAAGCCGCATCAGCCGCCCGTCGCGCGGATGGGTGAACGCGATCCGCCACGCATGCAGGAAGAGCCTCGTCGTCCCTTCAGGTCCGCGTCGGCTCGTTCCGTTCCCGTACGTTGGGTCGCCCGCGATCGGATGACCAATCTCCGTCAAATGGACGCGAATCTGGTGCGTTCGTCCGGTGATCAGATCCACTTCGAGCATCGTCCAGCCCGCGAATCGCTCACGCACTCGGTAGCCAGTTGTGGCCGAGCGACCGCCTGCGACGACCGCCATCCGCTTTCGCTCCGATGGGTCACGACCGATTGGAGCCTCAATCCGTCCAACCTCCGCAGCAACGGGACCCTGCACGAGCGTGATGTAGGTCTTCTTGACACGTCGTGCCTTCAGTTGTGCCATGAGGCTCGACTGGGCTAGATCCCCTTTCGCCACGACCAGCAGGCCTGAGGTGTCTTTATCAAGTCGATGAACGAGTCCAGGACGCGCAACCCCAGCAATGCCAGGAAGGTCCTCCACATGATGGAGGAGCGCGTTCACGAGTGTTCCGCTTGCATGCCCTGGAGCCGGGTGAACCACAAGCCCCGCAGGCTTGTCCACCACAAGGATGTCTTCGTCTTCATACACCACGCTGATCGGGATCTCTTCAGCCAAGAGCTGCGCATCAGCCACTGGCGGGATAGAGAGGTGGAGTGTGCCTCCTGGAATCAGCGTGCTGCTTGCACGAATCTCCACGCCATTCATGGTGAGCCGCCCTTCGCTGATCAAACGCTGGACGAACGAACGAGAGAACCCGCAACGATCTGCTACGAATCGATCCGCACGCTGTCGCGCCGCTTCAGGCGGGATCGGAAGATCAATCTCTCGGGGGTCGCTCATCGGTTCCTCCGATCACGTTCACGCGGCGAACGGAGTGCCGCGAGCAGCATGATCAAGATCCCGAAGGTAATTCCCATATCAGCCACATTAAAGGTCCAGAAGCGCGAGGAGCCAACCCCAAGGTCGATGAAGTCAAGCACGTAGCCCATCGTGATGCGATCGAGCAGATTCCCCAGCGCACCACCGATCAAGAGCCCGGTTGCAAAGGTCAGCGCAGACGGTCGGCGTTCGCCCTCCCGCTCGTGCACCACCAAGAGTGCAACCACGACGCCGAGGCTCAAGAGTGCAAGGATCGGTGCGCTTCCTTGGAAGAGGCCGAAGAGACCGCCTCGGTTCTCACTGCGAATCAACTGCAGGGTGCTCCCAATGATCTCCCGCGGAGAGCCCTCACTTAGTAGATCAGGGAGCACCGATTTGCTGAACCGATCAAGCAGAAAGACGAGGCTCGCCACACCAACGACAAGTGCACGCCTCATTCGGTCGCGCGGCGAATGAACAGTTCCGCGTCGCCTCCAGAGAGCGCCACGGTGGCGTGCTCCCACCCAGATAGTGGTGCTCCTCCATTCGCTGCGAAGAGGCAGCTGAGCGCGCCAACCGCGCCAACGATCTCTCCCCGATGGTGCTCCAGCTCGCTCGGGGCACCTCGAATCTCCATCTCCACGCGGTCTTCCCGTCGCAGCCCAGCACTCTTACGCGCCTCTTGCACGGCGCGGATCACCTCACGTGCATCACCTTCGACGATCAGTGCAGGCGTCAAACTCGTGTCAAGCTCCACAACCAGCCCGTCATCCTCAGCTACATGTTGACCCTCACGAGGGACCGCCTGAATCTCAATCTCATCGGCAGCAAGCTCAACCCCAGCAATAGCGACTGCACCGTTCGCAAGAAACTCAACCTGCCCGTCACGTGCCGCTTGCATCACAACCTGCGTCGATGCACCGAGTCGCTTCGCAACCTTCGGAAGGAGAACCTTGACGCGACGCTCAAAGAGCCCAGACGCATCGTCAACGCGCTCAACGCTCTTCACGTTGAGCTCATCGGCGAGGATGTTCTGTAGGGCTTCTGCGTCGGCACCGCGCACGCCAAGAACCACGCGGGCGCGAGCGAGAGGCTGGCGGGTCCGGATGCCTGCTGCACTGCGTACTGAACGGCCGAGCTCCGCGGCGCGAATGATCCGCTCCATTGCTGACTCCAGTTCGCTGTCGCGCCATCCCGCACTCTCTTCAGTCGGCCAGTGCAGGAGGTGGATGCTGCCAGGTGCGCTCCCTGTGCGAATCGCCCCAGCGAGCGGGCGTGCCGCCCCGCCGACAACCTCGTGAATCCCCTCGGCGGCGGCGTTCCCTTTCGCCTGTTCGCTTCCTACCAAGTTGCGGTACAGCGAATCGGTGAAGAACGGACTGATCGGCGCGGCAACCCGAAGCAGCGTGAGTAGTGCCTGATGCAACGTGTCGAAGGCGGCGTGCCTTTCGCGCTCTGGTGCGTCCGCAGCAAACTGATCTCGGGTGCGACGGAGGTACCAGGTAGAAAGCTCGTCAATCCCCTGTTCAAGGCGACGAACCGCAGCGTACCCGTCGTAGGCGCGCAACGAGGTCTCGACGCTGGAGGCGAGTTCCGCTGAGCGACTGAGAATCCAGCGATCCATCACGCTTCGCGACGAAGCAGGCACCTCAACCTCACCTGGCGTCCATCGGGCGGATCGCGCCTGTCCAACGAGGAACGCGTAAACGTTCCATAGAACGAGCAGGCGGCGGCGCGTCTCATCGGCTGCCTCCCAGCCGAAGAGCACGTTCTCCTCTGGCCGTGAGCCCACAAAGAGCCAGCGCATCACGTCCGCCCCCATGCGGTCGGCCGCCTCATCAAACTCAATGGAGTTCCCCCAGCTCTTGTGCATCGCCCGTCCATCAGCGCCCACGACAAGGCCGTAGCCGAAGATCGTCTTTGTCGGTTCGCGTGACGCCAGCACCGTAGACATGGCGAGGAGCGAATAGAACCAGTTGCGGAACTGTCCTGGGAAGCTCTCGGTGATGAAGTCGGCAGGGAACCAACGCTTCCAGTACTCAGGATCGTCGCGGTACCGCAACGTTGAGAACGAGACGATTCCCGCATCGAGCCACGGGTTCCCCACGTCAGGGACGCGCGTCACCTTCTCTCCGCACCCGCTGCAGTCAATCTGCACCTCATCGATATATGGGCGGTGCGCCGTGTGCCCCTCGAGCGCCGCAACCCCAGCGGTTGCGCGCCCCTCCAACTCTTTGCGTGAACTGAGCACTTCAACCTTGCCACACGAGGCGCACTCGTAAATCGGCAGCGCGAGGCCCCAGTAACGCTTCTTGGAGATCATCCAGTCGCTCATGTTGCGCAACCAATCAAGTTCGCGCTCATACCCGAACTCTGGAAGCCAAGTAATCCGGTCGACCACGGACATGATCTGATACCGCAGGCTCGCGTCAAACTCCTCCTTTGTGAGCTCGCTGCGTGGCTTGTCGTAGAGCGGCCCCATGCTGATGAACCACTCATCGACAAGCCGGAATACCAGTGGCGTCGCGCAACGCCAGCAGTGGGGATATCGGTGCGTGATCTTCTCGCGACGCAGCAGACTCTTCACGGCGGTGAGATGCGCGAACACGTCCTCTGTCACCTCATGCCACTCGCGTCCACTGAGGTCTCCGAAGCCGTCAAGGTAGAGGCCCGATTCATCAATTGGTGCGATCGCGGGGAGCCCCTCAGCAACACCGAGCTTGTGGTCATCGCTTCCGCATCCAGGAGCAATGTGCACGATGCAAGTCCCCTCTTCGGAGCCAACGTCTTCCCAACCGATCACTCGGTGAGCAGCTCCGTCAGCTCCGAGCCCTTCACGCACGGCGGGCAGGTCATCAAAAGGCGCACGGTACCTCCAGCCGATCAGCTCAGCCCCTTTTCGTGTTTCAAGAAGAACAGCGCGCGGGGCACCACCACCAAGGGTGGCGGTCCGACGCGATGCGCCAATCCATAGCTTGCGGCCATCAAACTCAACAAGTTCGTAATCGAGTGTGGGATGCACAGCGGCGGCAACATTCGCGGCTACCGTCCATGGCGTGGTCGTCCACGCGACGAGCTCTTCGCCTGGCCGATCCACAAGTGCCAACCCGAAATAGAGCGACGGATCTTCGCGGTCTGCATACCCCTCAGTCATCTCGTGCTGACTGATCCCCGTTCCGCACCGGGCGCACCACGGCATGCTGTCGCTCCCCTTGTAGAGCCATCCGCGGGCATGACACGTTGCAAGGAAGGTCCAGATGAGGTCGTTGTTCTCGTCGGAGAACGTGAAGTACGAACCTCCAACCTCTGGGGTGCCGAGTCGCCCAATCAACTGCTCCACTGGGCCGCTGACAGGACCGTCCACGCCAGCGATCGTGACTGGCGTGGCAGGACCCTCTGCGAGTGCATCACGAAGCTTCAGCAGCTCGGCTGGGTCATTCCAGTCCATCCACATGCCGAGCCGAATTGATTGCTCTGTCTGTCGCGCGGCATAGGTGAGGACGCGCTGCTTACAGAGGCTGATGAATTCAGCAAGCCCCTGCTCTTCAATCTGTCGCTTGCTGGTGTAGCCGAGCTCGCGCTCAACATTCACCTCAACCCAGAGTCCCTGGCAATCGAAGCCCTGCTGCCAGCGTAGTTCGTGGCCAAGTGAGGCGCGGAAGCGTTGGAAGAGGTCTTTGTACGTGCGGCCCCACGCATGGTGCACACCCATTGGGTTGTTCGCGGTGATGGGCCCGTCAAGGAACGACCAGGCCGGTCCGCCCGACGTCTGTGCGCGAAGACGTTCGAAGACGCCTTCCTCCCGCCAGCTGCGCAGCATCTCATGCTCAATGCTGACAAGGTCGGGTCGGGCGTCAACAGGACGGAACATGCTACGGAGCGTGCCACGCGCGTCCCTGCATGGCAAACGGAGCGCCGACTCGCTCGCGGGTGAGGCGCTATCGTGCGAGGGTGAGCAGCGACGATCGAACCCCAAAGAGCTCCGCGTTCGCAGCGGCCCTCTTCTCCGTCCTACTCCCTGGGCTCGGACAGGCCTATCAGCGTCGCTGGCGGGCTGCCCTAAGGTTCGCAACCCCGCTCTTCCTCCTCGCCGCAGGTTTCGCTGGCATCTACGTTGCTGACGGGCTGGCTGGGCTCCTCGGACTCCTCCTCTCGCCGCTTGGACTAAGTGCGGCAGGGATCCTGAACATTCTCGCCGCCCTCTGGCGCGCTGCCGCTGCTACCGAAGCCTGGCGCGAGGGTCTCACCCGTGGCAGTGGCGTGCGCGCAACGCTCCTCTCGTCGATTGCCCTCGCAAGCACGCTCGCCGTTGGCCTCTCCATCCATCTACTCGTTGGAGGGTATGTGAGTACCGCATCCGCACTCGTCGGTGGAATCTTCAGTGGCGCCGAGGAGGGTGACGGGCAAGGGGGAGCCACCCCACCAAGCTGGGACGGCACCGAACGCCTGAACGTACTCTTGATTGGCGTCGACCAACGGCAAGGTGAAACAAGCTTTAACACGGACACGCTGATCGTTGCGAGTGTCGATCCCGTAAAGGGATCAGTGAGCATGTTCAGCATTCCGCGAGACACCGTGGATTTCCCAGTCCCAGCTAGCGCACAGGCCCTCTACGGTTCCACCTATAACAACAAGATTAACTCCTATTACAGTTCGGCGAAGGCGAACAGCGACACGTTCCCAAACGGACCCGCAGCCGCACTTCGCGAAATGCTCAGCGAGTTTTATGGCATCCGCATTGACTACTCCGTCATGGTTAACTTCAGTGGCTTCAAACAGATCGTAGATACCCTCGGCGGCATCCGTATCACCACGAAGAATCCCATTGTTGATGAGACGTATCCCGCCGGCGTCGGCTACTTGCGCCGCATCCGGATGCCGGTTGGAGTGCGGACCATGGATGGTCAAGAGGCGCTGATCTTTGCGCGTTCACGCCACGGCAGCTCCGACTTTGGACGTGCGGAGAGACAGCAACAGGTGATCGCCGCAGTCCGGGCGCAGACTGATGTGGAGGCAATTGCAGCGAATCTCCCCGCCCTTGCTTCCACACTTCAGGATGCGATCAAGAGTGACTTCCCGCAAGGCGATCTCCCTCGCCTGCTCGAGCTGCTCGGCCGAGTGGACGCAAGCAACCTTAAGAGCATCGTCTTCGCTCCACCCGTCTACCAGACAGTCGGAGCGGACGAACGTGGGTACATTATCGTTCCAGACGTTGAGAAGATTCGCCGCGCGATCCTCGCTGCATTTGCCGCCGAGCCAACTCCTGACGAAGTAGAAGAGCAATCTGTTGAGCGCGAGGCGGCTCGCATCTGGGTGCTGAATGGAACGGGGCGGCCAGGCGAGGCGGGCGCATTTGCGGCTCGGTTGATCCGAGCCGGTCTTGAAGCGACGGCCCCAAGCGGGATCACGCCTCCAGAGATCGGCCTCCTGCAGACGCGACTGACCGTCTACAACGGAGCGGCGCTGCGTGTACCCGTCACGCTGGCTCTCATTGAAAGATTAATGGGTATCCGTGCGGTGGAAATAGATGACCCGTCGGTCACCGTTGATATTCAGATCATTACGGGGGCGGACCTGTCGACGTTAAACGAGTAGCTACGCGCCGCCCTTCTTGGTTCCGTAAACCGGCGTAAGCCAGTGCGAATACTCAGGAACCCGACCTTGGACAGCGGCGAAGTATCGCTCCTGGATGCGCTTCGTGATTGGACCAATCTCCCCACTCCCGATCGCACGGTGGTCCACCTCAATGACAGGCGAGATCTGTGCGCCTGTTCCACAGAGGAATAGCTCATCGCCGATGTAGAGCTCGCTTCGATCAATTGATCGCTCGCTTACCTTGAGCCTCATTTCGCGCGCAATCTCAACGACTGCGGCGCGTGTGATCCCTTCCAGAATGTCATCGTTGAGGCCCGGGGTGATCAGCGTGTCTCCACGTAGGAGGAAGAGATTCTCCGCGGAGCCTTCAGACACTTTCCCCGACTCAGTGAGCACAATCGCCTCATCGTGGCCGTTGAGCATCGCCTCGGTCTTGGAGAAGGCGCTATTCACGTAGTTCCCCACCACTTTGGCGCGCGCGGGGATCGCCAGATCGGAGGTCCGCCTTGTTGCCACCGTGGCACAGCGAATCCCTGAATCAATGTCAATGTAGTTTCCGAACGGGATTGCGATCACATAGAAGTTGTTCTTCAGCTCATGGAGGCGCACCCCGATCGCTTCGGTGCTCTTGTACACGCTGGGGCGGATGTAGACGTCTTCCTTGAAGCCGTTCTGCTGCAGCAGATCAATGATGATCGTCCGGAGCTCCGCAACCTCAGGGAGCGGGTTCATCATCAAGATCTTGGATGATGCGCGGAGTCGCTCAAGATGCTCGTTCAGCTTGAGTGCGTAGAGCTCGCCCTGATCTGCATTCCAGTAGGCACGGATCCCTTCAAAGGTGGCCGTCCCATAAAGGAAGGCGTGCGTCATCACGTTGACCTTCGCATCTGCGAGCGGGCGGAATCCGCCCTCGAAATATGCGATCGGGGCCTTCGTCTCGCTCGACGCCATGCAGGCTACCCCTGGTGCTGTGGGGCGTACGGAAGGAGGGCCATCTGGCGTGCCCGCTTCAAGGCGACGGTCAGTTCATGCTGATGCTGCGTGCAGTTCCCTGTCTTTCGTCGTGGCTCAATCTTTGCGCGATCAGAAATGAAGCGGCGGAGCCGGTTTACTTCCTTGTAGTCGATCACGCCGCGCTTATCCCCGCAGAATGAACAGGTCCGACGACGTCGGGCCGCGCCAAACTTGTCTTCACGCTTCTTGAATCGCTTTGGTGCCTCAGCCATGTTGCTCTCCTCTCAATCTTGTGGTGGTTGTTCGGTTGTTTCGTTAGAAGGGAAGGTCGTCTAGATCGCTCGGCGCTGATGCCGCTCCCTGATCTGGACGGGTCTCGGCACTCGGTGCTGCGGCCCGTGCAGGTCGCGGGGCGCTCGGGTCTGCGTCTGGATTGCGATCTACGATTACCACTTCGCTCGCGAGGATGTCGAGCGCCACGCGCTTCTCGCCCTCTTTCGAGTCGTAGAGGTCCACCTGAAGTCGTCCTTCGGCGTAGACCTTGCGCCCCTTGCGGAGCCACTCTGCAAGCTTCACGGAGCGCTCGCCGAACATGATCACGCGGTACCAGGTTGTCTTGTCTTCCCACTCGCCGCCAGCAGACTTGCGACGCTCATTGGTCGCCACGCGCATCTCAAGGCGTGGCTTCCCGTCGGCGGTGTACTTCAACTCTGGATCTGCGCCAAGGTTGCCGATGATGCTGATCTTTGCAAATGACATGGACTACTCCGCGTCGACTGCAACTGCGGCGGGAGCGGCGTCGCTTTCACCGTCATCAAGTTGCGCATCAGCAGCGGCGGCCGCGGCGGCGGCATCAGCCGCCTCCTCTTCGAGCTCGTCGCTGATCGCCGACGCTGGGCGTTCGTCTCGAATCACCAGGTGCCGGAGCACCTCTTCCGTGATGAGGAGTACGCGCTCAAGCTCAGCAATGGATGCTGCAGGGGCCTCGAAGAGGTAGATCTGGTAGATGCCGTCGCGGTGTCCCTCAACCTCATACGCGAGACGGCGACGCCCCCACGGGACGTTCTTGAGGATGCTTCCACCCGCTTCGGTAATGGATCGAACCGTTCGCTCAAGGATGGCCTTGCTGCGGTCCTCTGCAACATCTGGTTGCATGATCATCATGAGCTCGTAGCGGCGCATTGCGCGCTCCTTCCTATGGATTCGCCCCGGTGCACCCTACGCAACTTGCGCAGTGGGCCGGAGCCGAAAGGCAGAGGGGGAGTGTAGCACTCTAGGTGCTAGGGTCCAAGAGTTGGAGGCGACGGCCGGATTCGAACCGGCGAATAGGGGTTTTGCAGACCCCCCCCTTAGACCACTTGGGTACGTCGCCCCAGTTCCGTGTTGGCTGCCCCTCGAGGATTCGAACCTCGGTTCACGGATTCAAAGTCCGGTGTCCTACCACTAGACGAAGGGGCATCGACCCCGGATCTCCGAGAGATTGGAGCGGAAGACGGGACTCGAACCCGCGACCTTCACATTGGCAATGTGATGCTCTACCAACTGAGCCACTTCCGCACCGGTACACCGATGATGGTGCCGAGAGCCAGATTCGAACTGGCGACACCGCGCTCTTCAGGCGCGTGCTCTACCAACTGAGCTATCTCGGCTCATTGACCGCCTGCCACGGCGACCTCAGACACCAACGATGCTGAGGATACCCTCCGCGGCGAGCGGGCGCAACGGAGGGCCCGACGAAGGCTAGGACCCGACCGCGATAGGGGCTGGTGGGCGGTGAGGGGCTCGAACCCCCGACCCCCTCGGTGTAAACGAGGTGCTCTACCAACTGAGCTAACCGCCCGGTGCAGTCGCCCGCTGGCGACAATTTCAAGAATCGAAGTGTGGTGCCCAGACCGGGACTTGAACCCGGATGACTTGCGTCATACGCCCCTCAAACGTACGCGTATACCAATTCCGCCACCTGGGCACAGGTGTTGCGTCCCTGACGCTGTTACTGGTATCGAGGAAGGGACTTGAACCCATACGTCCTTGCGGACACTGGCTCCTGAAGCCAGCGCGTCTGCCAATTCCGCCACCTCGACCCGAACGAAGCCCCGAGAGCGATCACGGAGCCGCGAGGCGGAAAGATAGCACATCCCGAAGGTGAGTCTCAGGCTCACGGACCAGGAGCGGGGCGAGGCCAGTGAGTCGTGAGACCACTAGGAGCCCCTCCGCCTTGAAGCGTATCGGGAGCAGGTAGTTGTTCGCCGCGCACCAGCGCTGGACTGCAGCGAGTGCCTTGACTCGCGCTTCTCTCTCCGTAGGCTTGCGTGCCTCATTGAGGAGAGCATCGAGCTCCTTAAGTTGGATTCCGACCACATTTCCGCCGCTAAGCACCGCAGCAGAGCCGAGGAGCGGATATAGATCTGGATCAATCCCTACATCCACGTTTAAGACGACCAGATCGAAGTCTCCTGTCGCAAGGCGCGAGGTGAGCGTCTCCGCATCCACCTCCGTGACAATCGTGGGCACGCCGAACGCGTTCCATGCTGATGCCGCCTGCGTGGCAACCGCCGTATCCTCTGGATATGGGCCAGATGGGAGCGTGAGGATCTCAAGGCTTACCGGCTTCTTCTCCACATCGATCCAGACGCCATCCTTGAACTTCCACTTCGCCCCTTCGAACTGCTTGGTCGCGTACTCGGTTCCGCGAACTGGGAGCGGCACTTCGGACCAGCCCCACGAGAGCGGAGAGACGGGTGCGGCGACTTCGCGGCCTCCATACGCGCTGGTGATCGCCGAAGGGTCAAGCAGGGCGCGGAGTCCGAGGCGGAGCTTTGGGTGGCGGAGCACGGTCCGTGGACGCAAATTGACCGCAATCCCATTGAAGGTGGTGGAGCCCAGTTCAATGGTGCGACCAGCCGTCAACTCTGCCGCCGCTCTCCCCTCTCGGCCCACTCCAACCAGCGCATCCAGGTCGCCTGCGCGCCATGCGTTGAGCGCCTCCTCTTCCGTGCCATAGAAACGAAGTGCGACCGATTCAACAGGGAGGCCAGTTGCCCCCTCTCGCATGAGCGAGCGAGCCGCAAGATCTCCGGCGAGAAGGTCACCACGCACTTGAAGTGCGGCCGCCCCTCCATCCATCGCGACAACCTTGAATGGGCCGCTCCCCATTGGGGTTGCGGCCGCCTCAAGTTGCGGAATGTCCCGTGCAGCACTTCCACTGAAGAGGTGTGCTGGGAGAAGCGGGAGTGTGCCGAGCAGCGCAGGGAGGTTTGCGAGTGCGCGTGGCGCACGAACCACAAGATCTCCGGTGGTCTCACTTACCTCAACGGTGAGTGCCTCCCAATAGCCGCCGTCAAGTCGCAGCTCGCCAGCAAGACCAAGGGTCAATTGAGCGTCCGCGGCGGTGACCGGTGTGCCGTCCTCCCAACGTGCCGCAGGGTCAAGCACAAACGTCCATGCGAGCCCGTCTTCGCTCACACTCCATGAAGTTGCCAGATCTGCCGTTGGGTATCCGCTCGTGTCGAGTCGGGTCAGTCCGCGGTAGGTCAGCGCAACAATCGCGCGATCGGCGCCTGTAGACGCAAAGAGTGGAAGTGGCCGCTCAGGAAGGCCGATGACGCCTTCGCGAAGCGTCGTTGGACCACTCGGCAGAGTGATTCCAATTGAGAGCCCACCTCCGGGTCGACCCCCTCCAATGACCCCCGCTTGTGCCAACGCGCTCGCCAGCGCCACGGTAAAGAAGAGAAAGATCGCGATGCGTCGCAATGGGCTCATTGAGGCCTCCTATCGCGCGCGTCCATGGGCGAGGTGCCCCCTCGGTTAGTTGGACTGGAGATAGCCAACCAGCGAGAAGAGCACGAAGAGGAGTGTGAGCAACACGGTAAACCGCATCAGCTGTCGCTCAACCCCGCGGCGTGATCGGTAGACGCTTGAATCGCCACCAAATGCGGAGCTAAGGCCAATGCCTCGCGCCTGCATCAGGATTGCCACGATCAAGAAGATGCTCACGATAATCTGGCCAACGGCAAGGATGGGGTTCATGGATACCTCCGATGCATGCGCGGCAATCCCGCGTGCTGCGATTGTAGCACCCCTCCCTTCACGCCTGAACGAGCAGGGATCGGCCCGTCATCGTGGGGGGAAGCGCGAGTCCGGTGAGGGCACCGATCGTCGGCGCAATATCTTCGAGCGCACCGTTGATGAGCCGATATCCGGCAATCCGATCACCTGCGATCAGGATGGGGACACGGGCAAGGGTGTGACTGGTCACCGGCTCTCCTGCCGCTGTCACCATCGTCTCTGCGTTCCCGTGGTCCGCGGTAACCACGAGTGTTGCACCGGCCTGCGCGCGTACGGCCTCTGCGATCCTTCCCAGGGCGTGGTCTACCGCTTCACAGGCACGGACCGTCGCGCTGAAGTCACCCGTATGTCCAACCATGTCTGGGTTTGCAAGGTTGGCAAGGATGAACGCCTCGCTCCCATCTGCGAGCGCCGCTACCACCGCATCCGCAATCTCCGCTGCTCGCATCTCTGGTGCGCGATCGTACGTTGCTACAGACAGGCTCGGGATCAACATGCGTCGCTCACCAGGGAGGGCCGCTTCTTGGCCGCCATTGAAGAAGTACGTCACATGCGCGTACTTCTCCGTCTCCGCCACATGGAACTGCTTCAGACCCGCGTCAGCAATCGCTGAGGCGAGCGAGGGTACCTGCGCTAGTCCGAAGAGTGCAGGGGTCGCCACCTCCTCGCCGTAGGAGCTCATCCCCCAAACTGGAACGGGGAGCGTCGAGGGACGCTCGAAGTGCGAAAAGTTCGGCGCGCTCAGCGCGGCCACAAGTTGTCGCGCCCGATCTGCACGAAAGTTCGCGTGAATCAGCACATCTCCTGGTCGGAACGCAGATTCATCACCGTCAAGAGCCACCGTTGGAACAACGAACTCGTCACTCTCACCGCGCGCATATCCCTGCTCGATCGCATCACGTGCGCTCTCTGCCCGCAGTCCATCCGCAGCAGAGATCGCCGCAACGGCGAGGGCGGTCCTCTCCCAACGCTGATCCCGATCCATTGCAAAGTATCGGCCAGAGACCGAAGCGATCTTCGCCTGTGAGGCGAAGCGAGCGAGACGCGCTTCTAGATCTGCTAAATGGCCGAGGGCGGAGCGTGGCGGCGTATCTCGACCATCAAGGAAGAGGTGGAGATAGACGGACCGCACGCCACTCGCCTCAGCGGCCGCGGCGAGTGCAACAAGGTGCTCATCGTGCGCATGCACACCACCTGGTCCCAGGAGACTGCAGAGATGGAGGCGACCACCCTCCGCAGCGCGAAGCGCTCGGAGCAGCTCTGGCCGCTCAGAGAAGGTTCCGTTGTCAATTGCTGCACTAATGCGTGGCAAGTCTTGTGGAACCCGCTGCCCTGATCCGATGTTTAGATGACCGACCTCACTGTTCCCCATCTGCCCTTCAGGGAGCCCAACCGCCGCACCGCTTGCATCAAGTTCGGCGTGTGGCCAGTGAGCGCGCAAGTCCTGCCACGCAGGCATCGCCGCTGCAGAGATTGCATCTCCGGGTGCTCCTGTGCCAATGCCAAAACCGTCAATGACGAGCAGGATGAGCGGACGATCCGCCGCCAAGTTCATTGTGCGGATCCAAGGGCGGCGGCAATGTCGAGCAGACTCTCACTCGACAGCGACGCGCCACCGACCAGCAGGCCATCTAATCGAGATGCACCCGCACCAGCAAAGAAGGGTGCCGCATGGGACGCACGCACACTTCCGCCATACAAGATCTGAACCTGATCACTACTCCCCTCCCGAATTGCAGCCGCCATCCCTCCTGCAAGTTCAGGGTCGGCGGATGCCCCACTTCCGATCGCCCAGACCGGTTCATATGCAACGAGGGCCCCCGCCTCAAGGAGCGCCGTGAGGCTGCATCCAGCCTGCGCCGCACTCCCCGCCAGCTCGTCCCACTGCGCACGCACTTCGGCGTAACGCTGCCCTGTAGTTGCCTCTCGGGCAGTGTCGCCCACGCAGATGATCGGCCTCAGCCCCGCGGCAACCGCTCGAGCAACCTTCCGTCCAATCTGCGCACCAGTCTCGCCAAGGGTGCGCCGCTCGGAGTGTCCGATGATCGCCGCGCTCGCAATGCCGAGAAGGTGCGTAGCAGGAGTTTCTCCCGTGTAGGCTCCTGGCTCCAGCGCCGACACATCTTGAGCGGCAACGCCGATCTGCAGCGACGCGTGCTCCCTTTGCAGCAGTGAAGCGACAGGGACCAAGCCGGGCGCGGAGGGGGCAATCATCAGACTCCCTGGCAGGAGCCCCCTACGCCGAGCATCATTGGCGATCACTCCCGCCAGGCGAACCTCCTCGCCAGGAGGAAGGTTCGCCTTCCAGTTAGCCACGAGGAGCGGTAGCGCACGGTTCGTCATACGGAGATCATGGCAGAACACGTGGTGGAAGTGCCGCCGCCTGACGCTCAAGGGAGCGAAGGCTGCGTTGCACGGTGCTTCGCGTCAGGTGAAGTTGCGCCCCAAGCTCCGCGATCGTTGCGTCGGGGTGAATGCGCCGAGCCTCAGCAACGCGTCGCATTGGCCCGCTCGCATCAAGCGCACCGGCATCGTCCAGCCTTCGAATCGCCTCGGCCTGCCGCATCCCTGCACGGACTGTTCGCTTCAGATTCGCCGTCTCCGCATTGATGCTTCGATTCAACTCACCGCGGACTTCGCGCAGCACGCCGCGTGCCTCCATCTCTGCAACGGAACTTCCCGCCCCGAGTCGTCGCAAGAGATCAAAGATCTCCGCTCGGTTCTTCCACACGATCACTCCACGTCCACGACGAACACGGAGGTTTCCAGGGGGTCCCACCTGCGAGAAGGCGCGCGTGAGTAGCGTCGCCTCGTTTTGAGCGAGCACCACTTCCAAATGGATTCGCCCAGATGCGAGAGAGAGCGAGCCCCGAGCTAAGAGCCGCCCTCGAAGGAATGCGAGGCGACAGTGTTGCGGGGCCCGTGGCGCAACTACCAGTGCGGCACGCCGTAGCGCTCGCTCCGCTGGAGTCCCCGCCCCTCCCTCGGTACCTGAGTCTCCGCTGAGTTGATGCACCGTACGAGCGATCGCCACGTCGGATCGACGACCCGCGTCGCGGAGCCCGTCAAGTTCAGCCGCCCGGCAGCACTGCTGGACTGGGACGACGGCCGCCAGTTCGTGCCGCACATTTGCGACGAGCTCACGTGCACTCTGGCTCACGTACGCACGACTTTCAGAAGCGGTCGCGAACGCAGCAGGGCCTGCGCGAGAAGAACTGGATCATGGAGGTGGGGGCGGAGTCGAGAGGCGATCGCGCGTACTTCAATCGGAGGGCGCGGAACCCCACTGGCACTCGCGCTCCTCGTAAAGCGCGGTTGCAGCGGTATCCCGACCTCGCCACTCCCGCGTCGCGCGACTGACGAAGCGAGCACAAGGTCAATCAAATTTGCCGCGCCGTGCTCCACCAGCGCATCAAGGTGCGCGTCAAGATCCATCCCTTCCGTCTCACCCTCCTGCTCATCCACGTTCGCAACCCAGATCAGCGGTGCGCGCCGCCGCGCGAGTGCCTCACGAATTTCCGGCACAAGGAGGTGCGGGATCAGGCTTGTGTAGAGACTTCCAGGCCCAAGAACGAGCAGATCAGCTTCTTGGATCGCATCGAGAGCGCTCGCAGTGGCTTTGATGGTTCCCACATCCAGAGATACCGATGCAATGCCTCGCGTTCGTGCAAGCGCCGCCTGGCCAATGATGCTGATACCGCCGCTCGTACGTCCACGTAAACGTAGCGCTTCGGATGTTGCGGGGATCACTCGACCACGTACATGGAGGATGCGATGGACGCGTTCAATGCCGCGCTCAAGATCTCCCTCCTCCTCGGCGATCGCCGCTGCCAGAAGGAGGTTCCCTACAGGGTGACCACGTGTCGCTCCGTGCTCCGCTGGAAGGCGATGCTGAAGTAGCGCACCCGCTGTTGATTCGGCATCCGCGAGTGCAATCAAGCAGTTCCGAAGATCACCGACTGGTGGGATGCCAAGTTGTTCGCGGAGAATTCCGGAGGAACCCCCATCATCCGCAAGCGAGACGATTGCGGTGAGCGCAACCCCTTCCCGCTTAAGTCCGCGGAGCGCGGTGGCCATCCCCGTCCCACCGCCGAGCACCACGACCCGACGACCTCCTCCATGCAAACGTCTCTCCTGCAACGCGCGCCAGAGACGGGAGCGAAGCCCCACCGGTTAGCTCCTCGCGAGATCGCGATGCTCCACCACAATCGGGGCGGAACCAGCGACCGCCGGCAGGCGACGCGCAAGCGCCTCAACAATGGCAACAGACCGATGTCGACCTCCAGTGCAGCCAATCGCAACACTAAGGCGGCCACGACCATCCGCAAGATAGGCGGGCACGCTTGCAGCGAGGTAGGTCTCAACTGATTGCAACAAGGAAGCGCCGATCGGATCGCCCAATACGTAGCTGCTGATCTCAGGCGAACGACCATCGAGAGGGCGAAGTTCAGGCACCCAGTGCGGATTCGCCGCCGCCCGGACGTCAAACACGAGATCCGCTTCAAGAGGGATACCATGCTTGTATCCGAAGCTTGTCAGCCGGATCGCAACACGCTCATCACTCTCAAGCGCTTCAGCGACAAGACGGTCGCGCAGCTCCCTCCCGCTGAGATCGCTAGTGTCAATCACCGCATCCGCAGACTCGCGCGTCGCACTCAGCAGCGTACGCTCCGCTGCAATTGCATCCGCAACCGATCTCGGTGCATCCACTGCTCCACCCAGCGGATGACGGTGTCGTGTTTCACCAAAACGACGAATCAGCACATCGTCTCGGGCATCCAAATAGATAATGCGCGCGCTTACACCAATCGCCGCAGTCCCCATGCGCACGAGTTCAATCGTCTTGCTCGGATCGCCATCTCGCGCATCAAGCACCAAACAGACCCGCGCAAATCGCTGCGGATCAGCAGCAATCTTCTCAACAAGTGCTGGGAGCAGTTCGTGCGGAAGATTGTCAATGGTGCGAAAGCCAATATCTTCCAGCGACTTGGTCGCCGTTGTCTTCCCCGCGCCAGACAGCCCGGTCAGCAGGATCACACGACGGTCGGCAGTCATCGCCCACCAGCGCGCACAAGGACGATAGAGAACTCATACAGCAAGAGGAGTGTGATGGCCAGCACGAGCGGGCTGACGAGATCGGTTCCAGGCGTTGCAATGGCGCTGACGATGACAACGCCCACGATTGCGCCACGACGCCAAGCTCGTAGCTTCGCAGAGGTGACAAGTCCTACTCGAGAGAGGAAGACGAGAACGATCGGATACTCAGCAGCGACTGCAAATAGGAGGACGAGGCCGCTCACAAAGCCAAAGTATCGATCGGCGGCGATCATCGGCAAGAGATCCTCGCTCGCAAAGCCAAGGAGGAAACCGACGGCGATCGGGAGGATGCTCCATGCAACCACCGCGCCAAGGATAAAGAGTGCAAGCGCGAGCGGAAGCCATGGGCGTGCGCTCCGCCGCTCCGCACTCGTGAGCCCGGGGCTGATGAACGCCCACACTTGCCAGAGGAGGATCGGCATTGCAATGGTAAGACCGCCAATGAGGCCCAGCTGCATCCGTATGCCGAAAGCGTCCCCAACCCCAGTGAAATAGAGCTTGGTAGTCCCAAGTGGACCGCGGAGCAGTTCAATGAGTTGGTCGGAGACGCTAAATGCGGCAACCGCGCCAATCAGCACGGCAACGGCGCAAATCAGCACTCGCCGACGAAGCTCGCGGAGGTGGTCAACCAACGGCGCCGTACGCGTCACGCTCGCGACCTCATGAAGTGCTGAATCGACCGCCATCTAGGGTGCTCCTCGCTTGGCGATGTGGCTCAGCCCTTTCGCTTTGGGCGCCGCGCTGGACTCTTCCGCGCGGTTCGCTCCTCTCCAGGATCAACCGCCTCGGAGGTTGCCTTGCGGAACTCTCGGAATGAGCGGCCCACCGCAGCGCCGATCTCCGGAAGTTTGCCTGGGCCGAAGACTACGAGGATCACCGCGAGAATGAGGATGAGTTCGCCAGGTCCGATGTTCGGCACGTTCAGTACTCCTTACGCTGACGCGTCCGAACGGACGCCCTATGGGGTGAGTATAGCGAGGCGACTCGCCCACTCCGCCGAACGAGCATGGATCGCCTCCGTAGTCGCTCCGTCATCGGTCGCTGAGCCTGAGATCCCCCGCCCGACATTGACCAGGAGCGAACCTCCAACTCGTGCCCTTGGGGTTCCAGTCGTTTCACCATGCGCCAGCACCGCCGCGAGATCGCCCCCTTGAGCGCCGACGCCAGGGACGAGGAGTGGCATATTCGGTGCGACTCCGCGAAGCTGCGCCATCGCCGCTGCCGCGGTTGCACCCGCCACAAGGCCGATTCGTCCCGCGCGTGCCTCCGGCCGCGCCGCTGCAAGTCGAGCGACGCGAAGATAAAGCGCCTCCTCTGGCGCTGATCCGTCAGCCGCAACCCGCAACTCCTGGAACTCTGGTGCTTCAGGGTTTGAGGTTCGGCAGAGGAGATAGACAAAGCGATCCTCTCTCACAAGAAGTGGCTCAAGGGCACCAATTCCAAGATACGGATTCGCCGTAACGGCATCTGCCCCAAGGACGTCGTAGAGCGCGCGTGCCTGCGCAGCAACGGTGCTTCCAATATCCCCGCGCTTCACATCAACAATGAGGGGCGTATCGCTCGGTAGGAGGGTGCGAATGGATTCAGCAACTCGCATGCCCCCTGACCCGTACGCTTCGAAGAAGGCAAGGTTCACCTTGTAGGCGGCCGCATGATCCGCCGTCGCGCTAATGAGAAGCTCACACCAACGACGAAGCCCCTCCTCACCCTGGGAGAGCGCGGCAGGGAGATGAGCTGGATCGGGATCAATCCCCACGCATAGGCGACCCCCGCGTCGCTTTATGGACGCCTCAAGGAGGTCGAGATAGCGACTCACGGGGTGGTGCCTCCCTGCCCCTCAAAACTGAGCGGGCCCCATGCAGGCCGCACTCCCGCATCAACGAGGTCGCGCAGAAGCTGCACGCTTGCAATGATTGACGGAACACCTGAAGGTGGCGCGCTGATGGTGACCTGCTGCAGCGTCGCAGCACTCTCACGTGCCGCCAAGAAGATCAGTGAGCCACCCTCGGGGGACCACGCGGGCGACCACGAGCGACCGGTCCGCGTCACCTCAAGAACAATCTCTCCCGTAGCCGCGCTTAAGATCACCACGTCGCTCCCCTTCTTATCGATTCTCGTTGCCGCAACCCATCGACCGTCCGGACTGACCGCTGGTTCGATGAATCCCTTTGCGCCGAATCGAACGATGCGATCTGAGGTAACGTCAAAATAGATGATCCGTGATGCCGAGACGCCCTCCTCTTGACCGTTCTGCACGTAGTAGAGGCCGCTCCCATCCGCGTTCCATGCTGGATCCTGATGGCCATATGGTGCCTCATCTGGGAGTACCGGGGTGAGCATTCTGCCGTCCGACTGAAGGATCCGGATGATCACATCCCCTCCAAGTTGTGAGGCACCTTTGTAGTCCGTCGCGAGCGCAACCTCACCGTTTACACCGATCGCTGGGTCAAACATGAACGTGGAGAAGTTCAACTTCGGATTCTTATCCACCAGCAGCCCATCAAGAACCACTTCGGCGTCACCGCCTCGGGTGCCAACGC
The DNA here is from genome assembly GCA_964430115.1 of uncultured Chloroflexota bacterium. Lineage (GTDB taxonomy): Bacteria > Chloroflexota > Limnocylindria > Limnocylindrales > Limnocylindraceae > Limnocylindrus. The sequence continues at coordinate 87,975 of CAYSEM010000001.1, forward strand.
GCATGAGTGTAGGAACGGTCAACCGATACGGTGTCACACCACCAGCAGCGTTCAATCGCCCTCCAATCTCGCTCCTGTTTCGAATGAAGTAGAGCCAGGTTCCATCTCTGCTCCATGCAGGCTCACCATCTGTAGTCGAGGTGGACACTTGCGTGATCGACGCTCCGTTCAACGACCAGAGCGCTCCGCCTCGCGCGAAGATGATGCTCCCTTCTACCTGCACGCCTTCCGTAACGGCCGCCCCTTCACCACCCGGCTCGTCACGTGATGAGGAGAGGTTTGCAACCCAGAACGTTCCAAGCGCACTCGCCGCAAGAAGGAGCGCCGCGAACAGCGGAGCAGCCTGCGGGCCAGCGCCACGCCAACCAGGCCCTCGGCTCCCCGGTGCGGGCGTAGGCGGACGGAGCGCGTGATATGGACGAGAAGAACCGGCGCGATCGCTGCTGAGGCGCGGGCGCGGGCGCAGCGAACGGTTCCCGCTCATGCGTGGACCTCCGCTGTTTGGAGATCGACCACATGCAGCTCGATCTTCTCCGTCCCTCGGTACGTTCGCTGAACAATTCGCGCCACCAGGTCAATGGTGCTTCCCTCGTGACCAGCCGCATCCGCTCGACCGAAAGCGATCGCGTCGGTGCGGCCTCCGTCAATCTCCAACGTCAACCGCGCATGTTTCCCATCACCGACGAGACGAACACTGGTGAGGGCGACGCCCCTGAAAAGGAAGAGCGGATCAGGATTCCCCACGCCCGTTGGCGAGAGGTATTCCACGAGCGTCGCGAGGGACTCGAGTGAACGGCGTCCAGACGCTGGCTCGAGATCAACGGAGAGCACCGGCTCTCGCTGCGTGCTCTGGCCTTCAAATGCAGCTGCAAGATCGGTAACGAGTCGCTCCCATTCGCCACTCTCTGCCGTGCAGCCACCTGCGCCATCATGCCCGCCGTGCCGAATCAATCGGGCGGAGGCAGCCTCCAACGCCTTCGCAACCGAGAATCCGCGCGGGGCACGGATCGAGCATCGAAGGATTGAGGTGTCAGTTACGGGATCGCTGAGGTTTGCAACAAGCGCTGGACGACCAAACTCCTCTGCAAGTCGCCCGGCAACGAGCCCCAGCACGCCAGGCGACCAGTCGCCAGCCACGGCGATGAGTGCCGGCTCAATCCGCGCTCGTGCGTCGTCGCGTGTCGTTAACCCATCCGCGCCCAGCGCAGCGCGCGCAGCATCGAGCGCCTCACGAGAGATATCTCGCCGTTCAAGGTTCAGTGCCTCCAGCTGTGCCGAAAGCTCCTCCGCTTCGTCTGGATCATCCGTCGTCAGCAGATCAAGCGCCGGGCGGGCATCTCCGATTCGACCCGCTGCGTTGATGCGCGGTGCAAGTGTGAAGCCCACCACTTCAACGCGATGTGGTCCCTCAGCACCAGCACTCGCAAGAAGCGCCTGGACTCCAGCAGGAGTTCGTCCCGCCCCGTTCAGTACCTTCAGCGCAGAACGCACGATCACCCGAAACTCGTCGGCGATCGGCACCATATCTGCCACTCCGCCAATCATCGCCAGCACGGAGAGTTCTCCGAGCAGAGCACGCCTCTCTGGATGGTCGGCGAGGATCCCCTGTGCAATCTTGAAGGCGAGCCCGCTCCCCGCAAGGTTCGGGAATGGATACGTTGCATCTGGGCGATTCGGATTCACGAGCCATGCGGCCTTTGCGGGGTCACTCGGAACTGCATGGTGGTCAATGATCCCGACCAAGATCCCAAGATCTAAGGCCTCGGCAACCCGCGCACGATCTGCCGTCCCGCAGTCCACGGCCAGAATCAGCTCTACGCCGTCCTCTTGAGCAGCAGCAAGCGCACCCTCAGGGATGCCATGGCCGTCGCTTTCGCGGTTTGGGATGTAGCCCTCGGCAATCGCGCCGATCGCGCGCAACGCACGAATCATGATCGCCGCCCCCGTCAGGCCGTCCGCATCAAAGTCACCAACGACGAGAACGGGCTCCCCTGCTTCACCGGCAGCTCGCAAGCGCGCGATGAGGCCTGCTGCATCCGGGAGAAGCTCTGGCGCGTGCAACGTTCGATCACGGGGATCAAGAAAACGCTGCACAGCGTCTGGGGCGAGCGTGCTTCTGATTGCGACGAGTTCGGCCAACGAATCACGCAGATCTTCACGCACATCACTCGCGCCAAGGATCTCGCGGAGCGTGTCAACTACCTCTCGCTCGGCGGCTTCAACACGCCAGCGTCGTTGGGCGATGATTCGGCTGCTTGCTGGGGCAGGGCTCACCGCGAACCCACCGGCACGCTAGGCGGTTCGGCGTGCGCTCGGCGAACTCTTTCGCGCCGCAACGCGCTCTTCCCACCAGACGAGGAGCGGGCTGGCGTTGAAGATCGATGAGTAGGTTCCAGAGAGGATTCCAACAAAGAGAGCAAGCACAAACGTGCGAATTGAGCCACCAGCGAACACGAGAAGTGCCAACAGCGTGATGAGCACCGTTGCGGTGGTGTTCAGGGAACGACCCATCGTCTGCACGATTGAATGATTCACGATCTGGCCGAATGGAGCACCAGCGTACCGAGCGATGTTTTCGCGGACTCGGTCAAAGACCACGATCGTGTCGTGCACGGAGAATCCGATGATCGTGAGCATGGCGGTAATGAAGAGGGCATCGACCTCAACGTTGAAAAACGTGCCAGCAACCGCAAAGAAGCCAACCGTGACGATCACGTCATGCAAGAGCGCGACGAGTGCCGCAGCTCCGAAGCGCACGTTTCGGAAACGGTAGGTCATCCAGAGCACGATTCCGAGAGATCCAAGGAAGACGAGGAGAAGTGCCTGCTGGGTCAGGTCCTGACTGATCACAGGGCCAACCGTTGAGAGCGAACCCTCTTCGGCGATCGGGCCCGCAGCGGCAACGATTGCCTCTCGAATCTTCGCTAGCTCTGCCCCAGCGGGTTGCGATGGATCAGTGTCGCCCCCAGATTGGAGATCGAGTGGCTTCGTGCGCAGGAGGAGGAATCCGCCCTCCCCTTCCGTCACCTGGGCTTCTGGGTGCCCCACGGCAACAACAGCATTTCGAATGTTCGCGGGCTCTGTGGGCTCCTCGAGTTTGAACTCCCAGACCGTACCGCCGGTGAATTCAACTGAGAACTTCAGCCCGATTTCGCCGCCGGTGAGCGGAGTGGCTGCAATAAACGCGAGTCCTGGGATCGTAAGTAGAAGCGAGAAGAGGAAGAACCAACGCTTGCGCGCAATGATCTTATCCACGAGCAGCCTCCGTTCCGTCGAGGTCACCCTTACCAACACCGTAGAGGTAAGGAGAGGCGAAGCGGGAGCGAGCGATCACTGCTCGCATGATCACGCGAGTTACGGTGATCGCGGTGAACATTGAGCAGAGCACGCCGATGATGAGAACCAGTGCGAAGCCCTTGATCGTGGAGGAACCGAAGTAGAAGAGAATAAATGCAGTAATCAAGCTAGAAACGTTCGAATCAAGGATGGAGTTCCATGCCCTACTGAATCCCGCTTCAACGGCGGGAACAATCTTCTTGCCGATCCTAAGCTCTTCTTTGGTCCGCTCGAAGATCAAGATGTTCGCGTCCACCGCCATGCCGATGGAGAGGACGAACCCCGCGATCCCTGCGAGTGTCAGCGTGACCGGCACAATGCGGAAGAGCGCGAGCACAATCAGCATGTAAAAGATGAGCGCCACTGATGCAACTGCGCCAGCCAGCCGATAGTGGAAGAGCATGAAGAGGAAAACGAGCAGGATGCCAACCGCTCCCGCGAAGAGAGCCTGCCCCAGGAAGGCGGCCCCAAGCGTCGCCTTAACGTCGGTGACGCCGATCTCAGCGATTGGGAACGGGAGTGAACCGAACTTGAGGATGGTCACAAGGCTGTTCGCCTCCTCAAAGGCGAAGCCCGCACCGCCACCACCACTGATCTGGCCTTCGCCACCGGTGATTGCACTCTGAATGTACGGGGCTGACACAACAGTCCCGTCAATCACGATCGCAAAGTACGAGCCAAGGTTGGCGCCCGTGTAGGTTGCAAAGAGATCCGCCCCTTCCGGCTTCAGCGTGAAGGCAACGACGCGTTGACCAACGTCATCCGTTGCAACGTCAGAGCTGGCGATTTGATCGCCAGAAAAGAGTGGCGTAAGCGTTGGATCGTCAAGCAGTGCACCTTGAGCTGGAACTGGCTGGGTTCCCTGGATTGGCTGGCCCGTCGCGATATCTACCGATCCGTATGTTTCAGGAGGGAGCGGGACGAAGTCAAGGCGACCGGTTGTGCCGAGCAGGGCACGGATGGCGTCAGGATCACTGACACCAGGGAGTTCCACGATGATGCGGTCGCTCCCCTGCGTCTGTACGAGCGGCTCTGCAACGCCGGTCGAGTTCACGCGGCGCTCGATGATGTCTCGGATGGTCGCGACGTCCGCTGGCGTAGCGACCACGTCGCCAACTGGCTGCACCTGATACTCAACGCGAAGTCCGCCACGCAGGTCAAGGCCGAGCTTTGTCTCAATCAGGCGCGACCCTTCTGGGGCGCGGCTGTCAGGGAGACGAAGGTTTGGGAGTAGGTCAATCGCCAAGGCGAGGAGGCCGATCGCCAGGATCATATAGGGCGTGTACTTGCGCATTTGAGGAATCCTAGCAGGGGCGCCGATCAGCGTCGGTCGGCGGCCAGTGCGGCAAAGACCGTCGCCGCGAGGCGCTCACCCACCCCGGGGACAGCCGCGATCTCTGCTTCGCTCGCGGCAGCGACACCCGCGACCGAGCCGAAGTGCCGCAACAGCGCCTTACGCCGCGCTGGACCGAGCCCCGCAATGCTGTCCAACCGGCTGGTAGTCGCAGCCTTGCTTCGAAGTGTGCGGTGATAGCCGATCGCGAAGCGGTGGGCCTCATCGCGCAACCGCTGCAAGAGGCGCAGTCCTGGGTCGGTTGCAGGAAGAAGGAGCGGTGTTGCTGTCTCCGGGAACCAGATCTCCTCACGCTCTTTCGCGAGCCCAATGAGCGGGATGGAAAGGCCTGCAGACGCCATGACCGTGGCCGCTGCCGCAACCTGACCGCGACCGCCGTCAATTACCAAGAGGTCAGGGAGCGCCCACGCTCGCGCCTCCGCCTCTCCCGCCTTCTCAGAACCTCCAGACGCGCTGCGTGCAAACCGACGCGTCAACGCTTCGCTGTGCGCAGCAAAGTCATCCTGCCCCTGCACGCCTTTGATCTTGAAGCGGCGGTACTCCTTCGGCGCGAGACGACCGCCCTCGGCAACGGTGAGTGAGGCAACGGTGAACGATCCTTGAATCGTTGAGACATCGGTGCACTCAATGCGCGCTGGTGGGCTGGGGAGGTTGAGTGCCGTTGTCAGCGCCGCAAGTGCCGCTTCGGCGCGTTCGCGATCCGCATCATCTTCCGCCTCACTGCGGATCAGCGCTTCGTGCGCATTTCGCTCAGCGAGGCGCAAGAGGCGAACTCGATCACCGCGCAACGGCACGCGTAGCTCCACGCGGTCCTCGCGACGTGCAGCAAGGAAAGCGGCGGTCTCAACGTCGCGGATCTCAACCGCAGTGGCAATTGACGGCGGAATCTCGCCCGCCCGCGCGTAGTACTGGCTCACGAAGGCTGTGAGCAGCTCCTCGTCACTCGCCCCCTTCCCGTCAAGGCGGTGGACATCACGCCCAACAAGTGCCGCATCACGGACCTGGAAGCATGCGATCGCCGCCCGCTCTCCGAGTCGCGCAATGCCAAGGATGTCTTCGTCAGGTCGCCCCGCGGGTGCGACGCGCTGCGCCTCAAAGCTCTGCTCAAGCGCGCTGATCGCATCACGCAGCCGGGCCGCGTCTTCAAATGCCTCGCGCTCACTCGCACGCTCCATCTGACTCTGTAGCACCGTGACCGCACCACGCGATCGCCCGCCCAAGAAGAGTTCGAGCCCTTTGATCTCTGCGCCGTATTCGGCCACGGTCACGTTTCCAAGACACGGGCCCTGGCATCGCTTCAGATGAAAGAGGAGGCAAGGTCGTTCGAGTGCGCGCTGCTCTTCGCCGATGGAGATCTCACACGTTCGAAATTGAAAGAGGCGACGTGCCGCCTCCATCGCGGTGCTCACTGCGCTAAATCCGGTGTACGGCCCAAAGTATCGGGATCCATCCCGGACGATTCGTCGGGTTCGCTCCACCCGCGGATATGGCCCAGGGGTGACGCGGATGTACGGATATCCACGATCGTCGCGCAGTCGCACGTTGTAACGCGGGAGATGCTTACGAATGAGCGTTGCCTCAAGAAGGAGCGCCTCCTGCACGGAATCAGTCACCGTCCACTCAAGCGAAGCAACCTGATCAATTGCATCTCGAATGCGATGCGCCCCTGGCGTGGTGTTGGTATGCCAATAGCTGCGAACGCGCTGGGTCAGGTGTGAAGCCTTCCCCACGTAGATGATCTTTCCGTCCGCATCCGAGAAGAGATACACCCCTGGAGCGTCAGGGAGCACCCTCAGTGCGGCGGAGATTGCCTCGGGGATCATCGGGCCCTACGCATCTGCGCGACGCAGAGGCCGCGCTCGATGGGCGGCACGCCGGTTCAAGATCCGCAGCACTTCATCGAGCGCCTCACGGAGTGCGATCGCAAGAGACGGCTCAATATAGTCTGCGAGTCCATCTCCTGGACCGAGTGCGGCTCGTGTTACAACCGCGCTCTTTCGGAGCGCCTCGCCGCTCGAATCGCGTAGCGCTGCCGCATGACGAGCCAGCGGTGCGAAACGAAGACGGAGCGGTTCCGTGGGAAGTTCACTCATCACCTGATCAAGGAGAAGTGCGGCGTGGAGTCCCGCCTGATCCAGTTGTGCATCCGCGTGCCGAGGGAGCTCAGCCTCCGCCATCTCTACTCCAGCGACCGGATCGGCTCACCGCGCAGCGCAAGCGCAAGGTATCGCCCCGTATGGCTCGCCTTCACCTTCGCCACCTGCTCAGGCGTTCCCTCAGCGATCAACTCGCCACCACGATCGCCACCATCTGGCCCGAGATCGATCACCCAGTCGGCGGTCTTGATCACGTCAAGGTTGTGCTCGATCACGATGACGCTGTTTCCGCCATCAA
>CAYSEM010000002.1:0-43269 GCA_964430115.1 uncultured Chloroflexota bacterium
CATCATCGCGGTCTGACACTCGTGTTGCCCTCGTGGGCAGGAGAGGCCGGTCCCTCTGGGGGCCGGCTTCTCGCTTCTCTGTAGGATTCAGCAAGAGGGATCCAATCTGGCGGAAGGGAAGGGACTAGATGCGGGTGCATCAAGCGATCGCGGCGTTCTCACTTGCAAGCCTGATGCTGCTTTCGGCGGGGCCTGCACTTGCCCATCAGCCCGTGGTCGTCGACAGCGACACGACCGAGGTCGTTGACCCCGAGATCTCGAAGGCCTATTACGGCTTGCTCTCCGGTACAGCACACACCTACGTGATCACGTCCGAGGTTGAGTTCAACCTCTACGTTGGAATTCTCGTGCCCGATAGCGAGACGCCGAAACGGGATGTGAAGGCGGAGATCTTCCGCGGCGACGAACTGGTGGAGAGCCTCGGCGGAGTCGACGCGAAGTGGGTGACCTTCTACGAGCCTTTCGCGCAGAACACCTATTGGGATGGCGGTGAATTCCGCCTTCGTGCAGCGCCCGGGGTTTACTCCGTACGGATCTCAAGTCCGGACAACGCGAGCAAGTACTCACTCGCGATCGGTGAGATTGAGTATTTCGGGCTTGAAGACCGAGCCAACGCTCTCGCCGTCCTTCCAGGCATTCAGCAGGAGTTCTTCGGGTTGTCTGCGTACGAGCTTGTCGGCACGCGTTACGGACTGATCAGTCTCCTCGTGATTTATGCTGCCGCGCTGATTGCTGCGCTGCTCTACACGGTGATCCTGCGCCGACCTCTCGTTCGTTTGATTGGCGGACGCCTGCGGGGGATCGACAAGCGCATTCGCATGGCAGCTGCGGTCGCGCTGTTTGTCGCCGCGATCACAACAACGTGGAGTCCGCTGCTGCTCTTCGCCTCAGGGGTGCTGCTCTTTGAGGCACTCTTCAGTCGGCCTGGAGTGGCGCAGCCCAATAGGGGCCGAAGCACGCCGCTGCGCTAGGAGATCTGCCCCGCCTCGCTCGGTGGGAGGGGGAGTCCGAGGCGCTTCAGGATGGTGCGGCTGGCGATGTAGCCCGAGAGCATGACGAGCGGGATGCCGCCGCCAGGCTGTGAGCCGCCACCGGCGAAGAACGCGTTGGCGACGTCTGGCGAAGCGTTGGCGGGGCGGAAGTAGGCGCTCTGGAAGAAGCTCGCAGCTAAGGCAAAGATGGAGCCGTCGTGGCAGTACTGCTCGCGCTCAAACTCGAGCGGCGTCCAGTCGGCCTGCTCTTCAATCTCTTCAGGCTTCAGGCCCGTGCGCTCGCAGACGCGCTTGATGGTTGCGGCGCGGTACTCGTCACGGTGCTCCTCCCACCAGCGTCGATCCTTCAGCGGCGGAACTGGTGTCAACACGTAGAGCGCGGTGCGGCTACTGAGCCGTGCGGTTGGATCTGTTGCCGCTACATGCTGGATGTAGAGCGTGGGATCGCCGCTCGGCACGGGTGAGCTGATGATGCGGTCAAGTTCGTCGTTCGGGTTCTCGGGGTGCCAGACGGTGTGATGGGCGAGGTCCGGGAAGGTGCGCTTCACGCCGAGGTGCAGGATGTAGGCGCTCGATGACGGCGTTATGCTCTTGAAGCGCTGCCGACTGAGCGCGCCGAGGTTTTCTTCGCCAATCAGATCACGATTGGCGTGGACGATATCTGCATTGAAGAGGAACGCATCCGCCTCAATGCGTTCTTCACCAGGCTGATTTGGCGCGGCGGGACCTGTGCCGAGCGTTCGAGGGTGCGCACTACGCGGCGCGATGCGGAGAGCGCTGATGCGCTTGTTGCTGATGACGCTCCCGATTGCATCGGTGCCATAGCGGAACTCCACGCCGAGTCGGCGGGCGAGCCGCTCCATGGCGAGTGGCGCTTCATGCATGCCACCCTGCGGATGCCAGGTGCCGAACTTCGCTTCGATGTACGGGATGGAGAGGAAGGCACCAGGGACGCTCTGCGGCGTGGAGCCCAAGTAGATGGACTTGTAGCGCATCACGTGACGAATGCGTTCGTCGTGGAATGTCGCGTTGATGCGGCGACTGTACGGCGTGGCCGCATCGAGACGAATCCCTGCGAGCCACGACATCGGCGCAAGGAGGCTCAAGGGACTGAGCGTCTTGCGGAAGAAGGTCTGATCTAGTTCGCGCCAGAGCTTCTCGCCGCGACGCATGAAGGCGGGGATCCCCGCCGCGTCGCGTGGGTCGAGTGCACCGAAGCTCGCGGCGAGTTTGGTGAGATCGCTTGATGTTTCCAAGACGCTGCCGTCTGCAAAGAAGGTGCGCGACGCTGGCTCAACGGGGAGGAGGCGCAGATCGTCGCTGCGCGTTGCGCCAGCGGCGGACCAGAGCTGATCGAAGAGTTCGGGGAGCGTGAAGATTGTGGGACCGCTATCCCAACGATACGGACCGATCTCTCGACGCCCCATCTTGCCGCCAGGACGAGTGCCCCGCTCGATGACGGTGACGTGGACGCCGGCGGCGGCGAGACGGATGGCACTGGCGAGGCCGGCGAGTCCGGCGCCCACAACAACGACGCGCTTCGCTGCGGTCACGCTCGTTGACGTGCGCGGAGTAGGGATCGACCCACAGATGCGCCGAGTGCGATTAGCGTGCCGACGATTGCGGTAGCACCAGCGGCAACCGCTGACTCAAATGGGACTTGGAGCATCACCAGCATCGTGATGAAGGCGCCGATCACCACGTTCGTGATCAAAAAGAGTCTGTAGAGGCGTCGCCCTGCCTCGCCAGTGGCGTCGCGGCCGATCAGCGAGAGCGAAAGGTAGGGGAGGGCGAGGGCGGCGGCGAGTGGTGTACCAGCAAGGCCCGCTGCACCAGCACCGACGAGGGCAAACCAGGCGGCGGAGAAGAGCGCGGTGTTCCGACGCCCAAGCAAGACGGCAATGGTGCGCACGCCAGCGGCGGCATCTTCATCGCGATCCGTGATGGTGGTGAGTGCATGCGCGCCGATCCCCCAGGCGGCAAAGACGAGCACCTGTGGCGCGATCAGTTCAGTGCCACCGGCAGCATGAATGCCAACCTGGAGTGGGATGGCGTAGAGGACGTTCGTGAGTGAATCGAGGATCGGTCGCCCCTTCAAACGCGTGGGTGGTGCGTTGTACGCAGCCGAGAGGAGGAGGAGAAGGCCGAGCGAGGCGAGCGTGAGTGGCGGGAACTGGACGGCGGTGAAGGCGAGGAACGGGAGAAGGAGGAGTGTGCTGATGATCGCGTGCTGCGCGAGAAGCGGCTTCGGCGTCAGCGCACCCTCAACGCCGCCTTTGCGCGGGTTGCGCGCGTCAGTCTCAAAGTCGAAGTAGTCGTTCGGCGCGTGGAGAAAGTAGTTATAGGGGAAGAGGAAGAAGGCGAAGAGGACCAGGTCGCTCGGCTGAACTGCGCCGCGCGTAGCGAGGATGCCCCAGAGGAGCGGCATTGATGTGTTGAGCCAGAGGAGTGGGCGCGAGATCTCCACCGCCTTGATCAAGTTCTTCATAGGTCCATCGTAGGGGAGCGGGCTACACTTAGTTCCTGATGTGTGTAGCTGTGAGTTCCACGTGAGGCGGGGGGCGCGGAGCCCGCACGAAGTGCTCGGCCTGGCGCCAGGTGCGTCCGCTGAGGAGATTCGATCTGCGCGGCGCAGCCTCGCCCGCACGCATCACCCGGACAACTTCTCCGACGACGCTGCTGGGGCGCGCAAGGCGACGCGCGAGATGGCACTGATCAATGCCGCCGTGGAGGCGCTGCTTGCCGAGGCGTGGGTCTCTGAGGATCCGGCGACGACGCCGCCCCCGCGCGGTGGCCATCGACCAGCGGCGCCCGTGACGGGACGCGTGGAGTTCACGCAGCCGCCAAAATTCAATGCGCGGACAAGTGAACCAACCAGCGTCAACTGGCGACCTGAGGCGGAGTGGCCGACTCGGCGGGCCCCCGAAGTGAACGTGCCACGTGTGGGAACTCCGGCTGGACCGGTGCGCCGTCGCGTCGATCCAGAGGTTGCGGCGCGCCCACGCATCTCGCTTGAAGCGGCGCGCGCGGTGCGATTCACATTCGGTCGATACGCGGGTGCCACCGTGGATGCGGTTGGCCGACGCGATCCTGGCTATCTAGCCTGGTGCGTGGACAACGTGCGTCGTGATCCTGAGCTTGCACAGGCGGCCGACTGCGTCCTCAACCATCTCGCAGAAGAGTTTGGTGTCACGCGTCCGGTACGCGGCAGCCTCTTCCGACCGTCGCCGGTTGCGTTTGATGGAGGTGCTGACTGATGGCGCATGCACGGATTGCACTGCTTCTCCTCGCCTCACTGCTGATCACGGCGTGTGCGCCGAGCACTCCTCCTGACGGCTCACTCCCATGTGATCCGACAATTGATGTGCAGCGCGCGGTAGGGTTTGATCTGGCGCTTGAGGCTACGATCCCTGTTGCCGCATTCAGTGAGACGCCGAGCGAGATTGACTCAGGGCGTGAGTGCTCGGAGAAGCGTCTCGGCCCGCTCTGGGGATCTGGCGTGCGCGAGCTGCGCTCCGCTGGCGCGCTTTATGAGCGAGACGGCCTGACTGGCTTCTCTGTTGTGACCTATCAAGGTTCGGGCCTGACGCTCGACGCGCTTGCATTCGCCTTTGAGCGCGGTGCAGCAACCGGACGCAAGACACAAGACATTCGGATTGAGTCAGTGCAGGTTGGCGCGTGGGAGGGGAGTCGAATGACGCTGCTCAACGGTGATAAGCGTCAAGTGATCGTGCTCTTTCAGGTTGCGAGCGAGAGTGATCGGGTGCGCGGACTGCTGACGTCTGATCTCTCAAATGCGGAGATCGATGATCTCCTCGCGAGATACGAGTCCGCGTTGCGCTAGCGCAGCGCTACTTGGCGGCGAGCTCCTTGAGCCCGAATCGCGCCTCAAGCTGCTCAGCGGTCTGGAATCCCACGGCGCCAACTGGCTGCGCGCCAGCCCCCTTGAAGAAGGCGATCGTTGGGATGGACATGATGTTGAAGGCGCGCTGCAGGCTTGGGTTCTCGTCAACGTTGACCTTCACGATGTCAACCGCGCCGTCATACTGCGCGGCGAGCTTCTCGAGCTCTGGGGCGACGAGTTTGCATGGGCCACACCAAGGCGCCCAGAAGTCCACGATCACTGGTCGTGGTGAGTTGGCGACATCCGCCTCAAACGACGCGTCCGTGGTGTGCTTGATCTCCGCCATCTCTGACTTCGCCTCCACTCTCAGCGGCGTGCCGCCGCCGTACGCCCTCATTCTACCGACCTTCCGCTCCGAGGGTGCTGGGAGGCGGGGTAGGATGAGGAGATGACTGAACGAACGGCACCGATCCGAGTCCTGATCGCAAAGCCTGGCCTCGACGGCCATGATCGTGGCGCGAAGGTGCTCGCGCGCGGCTTGCGCGACGAAGGGTTTGAGGTGATCTACACGGGCATCCGACGCACCACGGAGGCGATCATCGGCGCCGCCATTGAAGAGGATGTGGATGTGGTCGGCTGTTCGATCCTCTCTGGCGCACACGCGACGCTCCTCCCGAAAGTGGTCGCTGGACTCCGGGAGGCGGGGGCGGCCGACGTGCTGGTGGTCGCGGGTGGAATCATTCCAGAAGAGGATCGCGCTGGACTCGAGGCGGCTGGCATCTCTGCGATCTTCGGCCCAGGGAGCACGATTGCGGAGATCGCCACGTACCTGCGCGCCAATGTCCGACGCCGCTAGTCCGCGCGGCGCAGCCCTGCGCAGTGCGCGAGAGCTTGCGCAGGCGATCAGCAGTGTGGAGCGCGGAGGCGCGAGCGCCGACTCGTTGATTCAAGAGGCGCTTGCCCAGCTTGCAACGGTTACAGGTCCCGCTGCGCGTGTGATCGGCGTCACCGGTCCTCCAGGTGCGGGGAAGAGCACACTCGTTGGCGCACTCGCGGATCGCGCGCGCGAGGAGGGGCGACGTGTCGCGATCCTCGCGGTTGATCCATCGTCGGCGGTGAGTGGTGGCGCGTTACTTGGAGATCGCGTGCGCGTAGAGGAACGTCCAGATGATGATGGTCGCTTCATGCGTTCCATCGCGACGCGGGGGAGCGGGCGGTCGCTCTCGCACGCCGCCGCCGCCGCATCGCTGCTGATTGAGGCGGCAGGATTTGATCTCCTGTTTATTGAGACGGTTGGCGCAGGCCAGGCCGATCTTGGCATCGTGCGACTCGCCGATCTCGTCCTGTTAGTTGAAGGGCCAGAGGGTGGAGACGAGGTGCAGGCAATGAAGGCGGGGCTGCTCGAGTCTGCCGATCTCGTGGTCGTGAACAAGGGAGATCGTCCCGGTGCAGATCGCGCCGTTGAGCGTCTTCGCTCCGGACTCGCGCTCGGCGCTGATGCGCCAGAGGTGTTGCTCACGTCAGCAACCGAAGGGACCGGCGTCACGGAATTGCTCCGCGCCTTGGATGCCGCTCTGCTCCGTCCGGGGCGAGGGGGACGCGCACGCCGAGTCGCGGCGCACCTTGCAGCGGCGGTTGAGGCGCGCGCCGCAGAGAGACTGCGCGCAGCAGAGGCGGACGGTCGGCTTGAGGCGTTGGCACGTGGCATCACTGACGGCCTCCGCCCGCTGAGTGGGGCAGTGGACGAACTTCTACAGGGATGAGCGCGCGACTGTTAATCAGCGCACTACTTGGCGGCACACTTGCCTTCGTTGCGGGAGTTGGCGGTCCAGGGCTCGCCGCAAACGCAACCCTTCCGTCCCCCCTGCGCATTGGTGGCGCTGAAGCGAGCGCGCCGCTGATCGATCTTGTGGTCCTTGGGGACAGCTATGCATCTGCCGCAACTCCGTTCGACCGCGGCTCGCTCAACCTGCTTGGCGCTCCAAGCGTCTGTGCGCGCGGTCCAGCGTGGCCGCGACTTCTTGATCCATCTTCGGTGCGCATTTCGCTCACGCACGTTTCGTGCAGCGGCGCCATGATCCCAGATCTTCTTGACCGCAGGATGCGTGCAGCGGAGCCAGTGCAGGTGCATGCGCTCAATGAAGCAACTGATCTGGTGATGCTCGCCATTGGAGGAAACGACACGGGGTTCAGTGAGGTCTTCTCCGCTTGCCGCTTCGAGTCTCCGGAGCAGTGCGCTGAGGTTGCTGCACGCGTCTCCCCGCGCGTTGATGCACTCACGGGAAGTCTGGTTCGCCTCTATCAGGAGGTGTTGCGCCGGGCGCCCAACGCGTTGGTGATCGTTGTCCTCTACGCCGATTCACTTCCCAGCGCTGGCACCCCTGGCCTTGATGCATGCGAGAGCCTGCGGGCCCCAGGCGACGAACTCTCTGATGCCGACCTGCTCGTGATTGAGGAGTGGGGCCGAGCGATCAGTGCCAGCGTGGCGAAGGCGATCGCCGCGGTGGCCGATCCGCGCGTGCAGGTGGCCGATCTTTCCGATGCGTTCGCAGGGCACCGCATCTGTGCGGACGAGCCGTGGCAGTGGGGGCGAGATGGCGCCATTCCATTTCACCCGAACGCGGCTGGTCACGCCGCAGTTGCGGTGCGTCTCACGCAGCTGCTCGACCAGTTGGCCGCTTCGGGGGCGATCCCAGGGGCGGAGTAGTTCCCCCCGCGCTACGTCCCGTGCGGCCAGCGCCGCCCTCCACTATCCTTCCGCGTGGGCCGGTAGCTCAGCGGTAGAGCAAGTGACTCTTAATCACTAGGTCGTGGGTTCGAATCCCACCCGGCTCACCAGGAGACTGGTGTCCTTTCGAGACGATCCTGAGAGATCGCAGATGGCCCCGTGAGGCCGGAGAGGAGCGAACGAAATGAGTGACGCGCCACGTCGAACACTGGCACCGTATCGTCGCTCCCTCATCCCACTTCCAGAGTCTGCATCTGTTGTTGACGCGCGCATTGGCGATCACGGACCAGCACTCCTCACCCTTGAAGATGGGAGCGTCTTCCCAGGTGTTGCCTGGGGTGCGCCGAGCGCCTCCGGTGGCGACCTTGTGGTCAACACGAGTCAGACGGGCTACCAAGAGATCTGCACCGACCCGAGCTATGCGGGGCAGGTCGTGCTGATGACGTACCCCTTGATTGGAAACTACGGTCGTTTGGTCGCGGACGATCAATCGTCGCGACCCTGGCTGCGCGGCCTCATCGTTGCTAACGCCACCGCAGCGATCACAGAAGACGCGGCGCAGTTGGCATCGCTGCTCCGACAGCATGGAGTCCCAGCGATCGCGGGCGTTGAGACGCGTAGCCTTGCACGACGCTTGCGCGAGACAGGAGCGCAGCGAGCGCGGATTTCCGCACCGTGGGAGGCAGATGCAGAGGCCGCCATCGCGGCTACGCGCGCGCTGCCACGTTGGGAGGACCAGGACTTTGTTGGCCAGGTGTCGCCCAGCAGCGTTCAGACGCATGGAGAGGCGAGCGAGCCGCTCGTGGCAGTGATTGACTTTGGGTTGAAGGCGAACATTGTTCGCGCACTCCGTGCGCGTGGCTTTCGCGTGCGAATCCATCCACACACCGCAACCGTTGACGAGGTGCTTGTGGGTGCGCCGCGCGGCGTGGTCCTCTCCCCAGGACCGGGTGACCCAGCGCGACTTGAGGGACCCGTTGCACTTGCGCGCGCACTGATCGCGAATGGTGAGCCACTCCTCGGCATCTGTCTGGGCCATCAGATCATCGGTCGTGCCGCAGGGGCGATGACTCGACGCCTCGCCGTTGGGCACCACGGCGCGAATCATCCGGTGCGCGATCTGCCGAGTGGGAGCGTCTACGTCACTGCGCAGAATCACGAGGTGGAGGTTGTCGGCGAGACGCTCCCTCCAACGTCAGGATTTGAGGTGAGCCAGATCAACTTGAACGACAACTCTGTTGAAGGGTTGCGGCACAGAAGTCTCCCCATTGAGACGGTGCAGTATCACCCAGAGGGTTCACCAGGGCCGCTGGATGCGACGCCAGTCTTTGATCGATTCGCGCGCGCGATTGAGGCGAGGAGATGAGCGGCGCGCGACCGCCGAAGCCGAAGAGCGTCCTGATCATTGGATCGGGTCCGGTGGTGATTGGGCAGGCGGCGGAGTTTGACTACGCAGGGACGCAGGCGTGTCGCGCACTTCGCGCGGAGGGTATTCGCACGATCTTGGTTAACTCAAATCCTGCAACGATCATGACCGATCCGTCCGTTGCGGACGCCGTCTACCTTGAGCCGCTCACCGTTGAGGTGATTGAACGCATCATTGCGTCTGAAAAGCCAGAGGGTCTGCTCGCGGGACTCGGCGGACAGACGGCACTTAACCTTGCCGTCGCACTCTCAGATGCTGGCGTCTTTGAACGACATCCGATTCGCCTCCTCGGCACGCCGCTTACGGCGATCAAGGCGGCGGAGGATCGCGAGCTCTTCCGAGCAATGTGTGATCGAATCGGACAGCCAACGGCACCAAGCGCGATCGTTGAAGGGGAGACGCCCGCGGCCCGCGACGCCGCGGCGGAGGCGGCACTCGCGCAGATCGGACTCCCTGCGATCGTGCGCCCAGCCTTCACGCTCGGTGGGACGGGCGGCGGGATCGTGGTGACGGAGGAGGAGTACTGGGAGCGCGTCCGCAGCGGCCTGCGCGCGAGCCCCATTGGCCAGGTGATGGTGGAGCGCTGCCTGGTTGGTTGGCAGGAGATTGAGTACGAGGTGATGCGCGACGCGGAGGGGACCTGCATTGCGGTCTGCTCCATGGAGAACGTCGACCCGCTCGGCGTGCACACCGGTGACAGCATCGTCGTCGCGCCAGTGCAGACGCTACCAGATCCGGTGCACCAGCGGCTGCGCAGCGCCTCGCTCGACATCATTCGCGCACTGGGCGTGGAGGGTGGCTGCAACGTGCAGCTCGCACTCTCACCCGACTACCGCGACTACGTGGTGATTGAGGTGAACCCGCGCGTCAGTCGCAGCTCGGCGCTCGCGAGCAAGGCAACCGGGTATCCGATTGCCCGCGTAGCGGCGCAGATCGCCATCGGCCGCACTCTGCGCGAGATCCCAAACGCGGTGACGGGGACAACAGTGGCGGCGTTTGAGCCGGCGCTCGACTACATCGTGGTGAAGTTGCCGCGCTTCCCGTTTGACAAGTTCCCTGGTGCCGATCGCCTCCTCGGGAGTCAGATGAAGGCGACGGGCGAAGTGATGGCGATCGATCGTACGTTTGGCGCTGCGCTCAATAAGGCGCTCCGCTCAATGGAGCAGAAGGGGAGTGGGCCAACTGCGGAGGAGGCGTCATGGGACGGTGAACTTGCGGCGATCGCTGCGCACGGCGGCAAAGGCCTTAAGGAATTCCTCCGTCCTTCTGATTCGCGACTCTGGCGTCTCCTCGCCGCGATGCGACGCGGGGTCAGTGAAGAGGAGATTCACGTAGCGACAGGGATCACGCGATGGTTCCTTGCAGAGTTCGCGCGACTCATCTCCATTGAGCACCGCGTGCGCGAGGCGGGTCGCACGCTGATCGGGCCCGATCCCGCATCCATCTCTCTGCTCGCCACAGCGAAGCGCTCTGCAATCGGTGACGAGGATCTCGCCCGCATCTCAGGCCTGGAGGAGGCGCGCATCACCACGCGGCGCGCGCAACTCGGCCTTACTCCTGGATATGCAATGGTGGATACCTGTGCCGCAGAGTTTGCGGCGGTGACACCGTACTTCTACAGCACCTTCGCCGCGGCCGGCTCGCCCGCTGAGGCGCCGCCTGTAACGCGACCAGCGGCGCTGGTGATCGGCTCTGGTCCCGTGCGCATCGGGCAGGGGATTGAGTTTGATTACTGTGCGGTGCGCGCCGCTGAGCGGCTGCGCGAACGCGGCTGGTCGGCGGTGATGGTGAACAGTAACCCGGAGACGGTCTCCACCGACTTTGACGCTTCCACGCGCCTCTACTTTGAGCCGCTCGATGCGGAATCAATCATGGAGATCATTCGCGCGGAGTCACCAGAGGGGGTGGAGACGCTCCCCGCATTCGTGCAGTTCGGCGGTCAGACGCCGCTCAACCTCGCCGCACCACTCGCCGCCGCAGGCGTACCACTCCTCGGTGCCTCGCCTGAGGCGATTGACGAGACTGAGGATCGTGTCCGCTTCGCCGCGCTCCTGGATCGTCTCGGTATCCTGCAACCGCAAGGTGGCCTCGCTCGCAGTCGCGCCGATGCGCTCGCGCTCGCCGAGAGGATCGGTTATCCGGTGATCGTGCGTCCGTCGTATGTGATCGGCGGACTCGCCATTGACTTCGCATACACACCAGACGACCTGACTCGCCAGCTGGAGCGGATCGGTGAGATCGCCGCGGCGCGTCCGTTGCGCATTGACCGGTTCTTGGAAGGGATCGAGATTGATATCGATGCCGTGACGGACGGCGAGACCGTGTTGATTCCAGGACTCCTGGAGCACGTGGAGCTCGCTGGTGTGCACTCGGGCGATTCGATCGCGGTCTATCCGCCGCAGCGAATCTCTGCGTCGCGCCAGGCGGAGGTGGCGGAGATCTTCATGCGGCTGGTGCGCGAGATTGGCGTTCGCGGCTTGGTGAATGCGCAGTTCATCGTGCGCGAAGAGGGGATCTACCTGATCGAGGTGAACCCTCGTGCGAGTCGGACCGTCCCGTTCATGAGTAAGGTGACGGGGATCCCAATGGTGCCGCTCGCAGTGGACATTGCGCTCGGCGACACGCTGGCGAGCGCCGGGTACCGCTCCGGCGTGACATCTGCGCCGACCGGCGTTGCGGTGAAGGCTCCCGCGTTCAGCACTGCAAAGCTGCGCGGCGTGGATCCAACGCTTGGGCCATTCATGCAGAGCACTGGCGAGGTGATCGGGATTGGCGTGAACGCACGCGACGCGATTGGGAAGGCGCTGATCGCCGCGAACCTCCTCCCGCCTCCGCCGCGTGACGCGCAACGGACGATCCTGCTCAGCATTGCGGATCGAGACAAAGGGCTCTTGGCGCAGCTCGCGCAGCCACTTATTGAGGCTGGCTATGCGATCGCCGCAACCCCAGGGACGCGTGAAGCACTGGCAGCGCTGGGCATTCACGCGACGGCGGCGAATCCGATCGGCGCCGGCGCACGTGACGGCGCGCCCGAGATCGCCGAACTGATTCGATCGGGCTCCATCGCTGCGGTGGTGAATACGCCCTCCCCCGAGAGCGGCGTCTTGCGTGACGCGCTAGAGATTCGCCTAACCGCGGTCGAGGAGGGCGTCCTCTGTCTCACCACGATGGAGACGGCGGTGGCGGCTGCAGAATCACTCGCCGTGCGCAACGCGCTCTCCCGCGTGGCGATCGCCCCGCTCGGCAACGGAGGGTTGCGTGAGCGGCTACGATAGTGGCATGCAACTTGAGTACGTCGCTGGGGCCTGCAACATTGGACCTGAGGAGATCACGCGCCGGAAGCGCGCGGCAGCCGCAGGTTTCGTCGCCACGCTACTGCTCGCGGTCGCACTCGTTGTGCTCGGCACCCCGAGCGGCCTCGGCCCGCGACTACTGATCGCACTTCCGCTGACGGGCGCCGCGATCGGTTGGATCCAGGCTCAGCGCCGCTTCTGCATGGCCTACGGACTTGCAGGCACCTTCAATCTCGGAAAGATTGGTGAGATGAGCCGCGTGACAAACAGCGCTGCACTCGCCGCTGATCGCCGCACTGCGCTCGTGATCGCAGTACAGGGGCTGGCTGTTGGACTCGCCGGCGCGCTCCTCTTCTCGCTCCTTCCGTTGAACTAACCGCGGCGACGCGCATGTCAGCACCTCACCCAATCCCGCTGAAAGAGCGGAAGCTTGCGAACGGTCTACGCCTTATCACCGTCCTTGATCGCACTACGCCAACCGCCACCGTCAACCTCTGGTATCACGTTGGCTCCAAAGATGAGCGCGAGGGTCGGACT
This sequence comes from uncultured Chloroflexota bacterium, assembly GCA_964430115.1. GTDB lineage: Bacteria > Chloroflexota > Limnocylindria > Limnocylindrales > Limnocylindraceae > Limnocylindrus. Next base: position 12,821 of record CAYSEM010000002.1, read on the forward strand.
GGATTTGCACATCTCTTTGAGCACCTGATGTTCCAAGGTTCGGCGAACGTTTCGAAGGCTGAGCATCTTTCGCTGATTGAGTCGGTTGGCGGGAGTGCGAATGCCACCACCTGGCTCGATCGCACCAACTACTTCGCCACCGTTCCGGCCGAGTGGGTGGAGCTGATCCTCTGGATGGAGGCGGACCGCCTCGGAACGCTTCTTGAGGCACTCGATCAGGCAAACCTTGATAACCAGCGCGATGTGGTGAAGAACGAGAAGCGTTCCAGCTACGACAACCAGCCCTACGGAACCGCATACCTAGAACTCCTGGCCCTCGCATACCCGAAGGGCCATCCGTATCACCACCCGACGATCGGATCCATGGAGGATTTGGACGCAGCGAGCCTTGAAGATGTCCGCAACTTCTTCGCCACCTGGTATGCGCCGAATAACGCGGTACTTACAGTCGTTGGCGACATCGATGAGGCGGAGATTGCTGCGGCGGTTGAGCGGCACTTTGGGGGAATTGCCGCAAATCCAGCTCTCCCTTCACACCCCGACCTCACGATATCAACTCCACTGGGTGGTGAGATACGCAAGACTGTGAAAGACAAGGTTCCTGATCCGCGCATCCATCTCGCCTATCGCGCGCCGATCCTTTCGAGCCCAGACCTCCCCGCGCTTGAGATCGCCTGTCAGATCCTCGCTGGTGGTCGTGGGAGTCGGCTGACGCGGCGACTCGTGCGCCAAGAACAGGTTGCGCAAGACGTGGGGCTTTCGGTCTTGCCCTTCGTTGGCGGGGCGTCGCTGGTTGTTGGCTCTGCCACCCTGCGACCTGGAGCCGATGCAACCAGGCTGGAGGCGCTCTTCCTAGAAGAGCTACGCGGCCTTGCAGAGCGTGGTCCAACGGCAGTTGAGATGGAGCGCGCGCGTGCGCTGATCGAATCAGAGGAGCTGGCGCTGCGCTCAGATCCTGAGATGATCGCCGATCAGATTGGGATGTACGCGACCCTCCTCAGCGACCCTGAACGCATTAATCGTGATCTAGCGATCTATCAAGGCGTAGACGCCGCTGCTATACAGCGTGTTGCGAAGCAGTACCTCGCTGATGATCGGGTGATCCTCTGGTACGAGCCAGTGGAGGCGTCATGAGCGCGGCGCGTCCTGGGCCTGGGAGCGCCCGCGCGTATCGTTTTCCGCGCGCGATCGACGGCGAGACAGCGAACGGCGTGCGCATCATCGTGCTCCCAATGCCAGCGCGACCGCTCGCATCGGTGCAGCTGATCCTCCCGAGTGGAGCCTCCGCCGAATCGCGTGAAGGGTCGGGCATTACCACAGCACTCGCTCGTCTCCTTACGGAAGGTGGAGAGCACCATGATGCTGATGCGCTGGTAGAGGCGAGCGAACTTCTCGGCGCAAAGATTGGGGCAGAGGCGGGATGGGAGAGCCTGGTGATCAGCGCGACACTCCCTGCGGGACGACTTGCTGGAATCCTGCCGCTGATAGCGGAGATCGCAGTCGCCCCACGGCTCCCCGAGCGCGAGATTGAACGCGTGAAGGCACTCCGTCTCGCCGCCATTGATCAGGTGCAGGCGAGCCCGCGTGCCCGAGCAAGCGAGGCACTGGTCGCCGCCATTTATGACGAAGGGGCGGCGTACTCGAGACCAGCGGGCGGCACGCGAGAAAGCGTCTCCGCGATTGATCGGACGGCGCTGCTCGCGTGGCATCAGCAACTCCTCTCCGCCGGTCGACCAACCATTGTGATCGCTGGAGAACTTGATCCCGCTGCAGCAATCCGCGCCGTACAAGAGAGTCCACTTGCAGCGTTGACGTGTGGCAGCGGAAAGGCACATGCGCCGGCCGATACGTCGTCGCCGATCAGCAGTGAGCGCAGTGGGGCGCCGCACCTTCTGCTCCTTGATCGACCCGGCTCTGTTCAGTCGGAGCTGCGCATCGGTCGACTCGGCCGCTCCCGCCTCGATCCGCTCTTCCACGCGGCACTCGTCCACTCTGAGGTTCTCGGTGGGCTCTTTGGCTCGCGACTCAATCGAGTGCTCCGCGAGGAGAAGGGGTACACCTACGGTGCCGCGGCAGGATTCGAATTCCGACGCGGTCGCGGGCCATTCACCGCACGCACCGCAGTGGAGAGTTCGGTAACCGCCGCGGCGCTCGTCGAGGCGCGCACACAGCTCGGATCACTCGCCACGGATCCAGCGACAGAAGAAGAGCTCACCGCCGCACGGCAGTATCTTCGCGGGACGTTCCCACTTCGATTCGGCACCGCCTCCGCTGTGGCCGGGGCAGTCACCGCTCTTGTGGCGAACGACCTTGGCGCCGACGAGTTGGATCAGTTCCAGTCCTCCGTTGAGTCGGTCCCAGCCGCTGCGGTGGCTCAGGTGGCAGAGGAGCTGTCAGCGGAGCGAGAGCGCATCGTGGTCGTTGGCGACGCCGCCGCCATTGAAGCACCGCTGCGCGATGCAGGATTTGCGGTCGAGGTGCGCAGTGAGCCAGTGAAGGGGGAGTCATAGATGATCGCCATCATCGGCAGTCCTGTTGCAGAGTTGGCCGCTGACGGGTCACACCAGGCGGGTGGCCTCGGCGTGCGCGTTGCCCGCGCGCTCGTCCGTGGCGACGAGCGGGTGGAGATAATTGGTCGAATTGGCGCGGATCGCATTGGGGAGGAGCTGACCCTGTCGCTTGCCCGCGATGGCGTAGGTCACGTTGCCCTCCTGCGTGACGCTGCGCTCGCTACTCCCGTTGGCGCCGCAGCGCGCGGAATCGACCTTGATCGCGGGGACGCACAACTTGGCCTCCGCTATCTCACGAGCTTCTCTGCGGTCCTCTTGATTGATCCCGCGAACGTCACGCTTGTTCAGGGCGTGACAGAGGAGTCAGCCTATGGTGGCGCGCACCTGGTCGTTGTCGGCGACGCCGATCTGGAGCACGGAGTGGTGGCTCCAGCCGAGAGCGGCGCGCCTGGTACTCCCACGTCACTGCGTGAGGTTGCACCGCCACTCTTCGTGGCGCGCCCTAGCGCGGAGAGTGCAGAATTTGACGCATACCTTGCTGGACTTCTCGCATCGGATGAGGGTGGGTCGGCGAAGGCCTAGCCGATCGCATACGCTCAGCGGGTGGACATCAACGAACTCCTGCGCACAAGTGGGCCGATCAGCCACGACGATGCCGGTCGCCTGATTGATGCGGGCGCCGATGCGCTCGACGCTGGTGACGCTGAGGCTGCGCTGGAGTGCTTCTGGCGTGCCGCTGGGAGTGGCGATCTGAACCTTGCTGGACGCGCATCCATTGGGGCTGCAGAGGCGTTGGTGCGACTCGGCCGCGATGATGAGGCTCGTGATCTCCTGCAGGGGGCCAGCCAGAGCGGAGAGCAGGAGGTGCGCTTTGTGGCGCGTCGACGCCTCGCCGTACTTCACGTCACGGCTGGTCGACTGCAAGACGCTCTTGCCGAGTATCAGCGCGCGGAACGCGACGCACCCAACGATCGCGCGCGCGCCGAAGTGGCTTCGAGGATCGGCTGGTTGATTAAGGAGACAGGTGGAAGCGGCGTACGGGCACGGCTCGCGTTTGCTCGCTCCCGCGGTGGTGTGGCGGATCGCGTAACGCCTCTGGTGATGCTTGCAGTCACAGGTACCATTTCAGCCGCCGCCCTCGCGCTGCCGCGCCTCCTTGAGCCGCTTGCACTGATCAAGGTAGACAACGCGAACGGTGACTTCTTGAGTACAGAGCCGTGGCGCCTTCTGACGGTTGCGCTTGTGCACGGTAGTCCTCTCCATCTCCTCTTTAATCTCTTTGCTATGGATCTCGGCGCGCGTCTGGTGCAGCGCCTCTACGGCCCGCAGCGCCTCCTCCTCTGGTATCTGCTCGGCGTCGTTGGCGCATCGCTCGCGAGTGCAATCTGGACGCAGCAAATCCCATCGGTCGGAGCATCAGGTGGCGTGTTTGCCCTCTTCGGCGTCGCCCTCGGCGCCGAGTGGGCACACCGCCCACTCGTGGAGCGCGGCGTGCGCGCGGCTCTCGCACAGATTGGTGGATTGATCGCGATCAATCTCATCTTCGGCCTTGGGTTGAATGTTGCAGGCGGCGGGATTGACAACGCGGCGCATCTCGGCGGCTTGGCACTTGGCTTAGTGCTCGGCGTGCTCATGCCGCCAACGCGTGCGGAGTCGATGCGCAGCCGTTGGGCGGGAGTGATCAGTCGCGGCGCCGGCCGCGAACAGCTCTACACCCTGATCGTGGCATTCGCTCTTCTGGTGATCTTCATCAACTGGTACTCGCTCGCGCAAGTGCGAGTCGCGCTGCCGTTCTAGCCGTGTTTGCAACGCTCCTCTCGCCAGCAGACTTTTCACCCACACAGGAAGGTCGCATTGCAGCGGTCGCCGCGCTCGGAGGCCCATTCTTCACGACGAGCCTTGAAGAGCTTTCAGTGGCACGTGCCGCTGGGCTCCAGGGAGCGCTCGTCGTTGAAGACTCTGGCTCGCCTGAAATCCTCGCGGCTGTGACGGCGGCGTTGCAGACGGAGGCGGAGATCATTGCGATCCGTACAAACGCGTTGGCGCTGTCGGAAGCTGATCGAGCAGCACAAATTGCTCGTCTCGCCGCGGCTCTCGCAGCGGGCGAGGGGAGGCATCGCATGCTGATCTGCGTTGATGCACCGCTCGCACCGATCAGCGGCGCAGAGTGGGGGGCACTGCCTGCAGAGAGCCTACTGATCGACCCGATCTCGGATCCAGATGCATGGCGTGCTGCGGCAAACCTCCCTGGTGATCGTGGCCTGATCCTTGCACTCGTTGGGTCTGCGGGAGATCCGATTGAGGCGCGTGAGGTGCTTCTCTGGGGTCTTCAATACGCCGCATCGCTTGGCGGCCGCGGTGGCGCGCGCGTTGGCTTCACCGAACGTCCCGCGAAGGTCAGGGGAGGGGGAGAACGCGCGGTGCACGCAGACCTCGCAGCGGCTACCCATCGCGCACTTGCGGATCTCTTGCGCCTCACCGCTGCAGATGCAGAGACCCTGAAGCGCGAACTTGATCCGCGCTCAATCAGCCCCGCCGCAACACACCTTGCAGCGCGAAAGCGAGAGTGACCCATGAGCGCTGAACTTCTCGTCCTACCAGCCGGGCCGCTCCGGACGAATGTTGCTCTGATCGGCGATCCCGCCCGACGTGAAGCGATCGTCATTGATCCTGCAATTCCATCACTCGCGGAGCTCGTTGCAGCGCTTGCTGAGCGCGAGTGGAAGCTTGTCCTGGCGCTGGCCACTCATGGCCATTGGGATCACATGGGGGAGCTCGCCGCACTTGCAGGGCATGTGCGCGCCCATGAGTCACGCGAACTCCCGATCGGATCGCATCCACTCGATCGACACCGACTAGAAGATCCTCGTCCGATGGCCGCACCATTTCCAATCCCTGCCGTGATCCCAACACGCGATCTCTCCGAGGGGGATCGCATTCGTGCGGGCGCAGTTAACCTCCTCGTGATGCATACGCCCGGACACACCGAGGGGTCAATTTCTCTGCACGACGAGGAGGCTGGGATTCTCTACAGCGGCGACACGCTCTTTCAAGGTGCGTGGGGGCGAACCGATCTGCCAGGTGGCGATGACGCAGCGATGATCGCCTCGCTCGACAGACTCGCAAGGCTCCCAGCCGAAACGCGCGTGATCCCTGGTCACGGTGCGGCGACCACGATCGGCGACGAGCTCCCCTGGATCAGTGACGTTGTAGCGAGTGGACGACTGCAGGTCACACGCCCGTGAGTGAAGAGGCGGCGGCCCTCCGCGCCCTCGTAGCTGACGGGATCGCGGATGCGGAGTTTCTCGCGCATGCGTCACTCCTCGTTGATGCAGGAGTTCCGATCCTGATCTCCGGTCCATCTGACACGCTGACCACGCGGGTCGCCGACGCATTCGCACTCGCATCACCAGTCCCCGGTGCCGAGCAGAGTGGACGCGACATAGAGATCGAGAGCGGACACCACTTTGAGTGGCTTGCCGATCCAACGGGGATCGGCTGCATGGATCCGCTGGCTGGGAGTGCGCCGCGGAGCCCGCGCAGCAGTCGTCTGCGCATCCGAGGGCTCCTCGCTGGTCTTGACCCTCTGACGGCGCGTACCGCACTGCGCGCACTCGGTCGTGGCTTCCCCGCAATCAGTGAGGCGAGCGCCATTGATCTCGCCTCGCTGCTGGATCGGCTGCGCAGCGATCCACACCGCCTCCCAGAGGGGGATCTGCGTGGGCTCGGCCTGGTCGTGATTCTTGACGAGTCGCGACTTGTTGCTGCGCACCTGCTTCATAAGGGTGAGGCAACCGAACGCCGCGCCCCAACGCTGCTTGCGGTCTGGGATGCGCGTGCACGCGCGTGGGATGACTTCGCCTGGGCGGCGGCGCCTGAAGCGGCCCAGCGATGCGGTTTCACCCAGCCCGAATACGAGTCGCGACGTCAGGAGCGCCTCGCGATCTTGCTGCAGGGCGAGCGTCAGTAGAGGCTCGGCTATCCTGCAGTCATGACGACGATCGCCTCTTCGCCACACGAACTTCTCGTGGCGCTGCGATCTTCGCTCAGCCTTGCACCCGACGGCACGCTGACGATTACCGATGCCGCTTTGATGCGCAGGGAGGGGGCAGCGGTCATCGCCTGGAGTGCTGCGTTCTCCGCAGATGAGGCGACGGTGAAGAGTGCGCAGTGGCTTGCCCGCAGTGCCGCCGCTGCCAGCGGAATCTATAGCGCCAGTGCGGCGCCGCTCTACGCGGCACGGGCGGCTGGAGCATACGAAGGACTCAGCGTTCCAGCGATCAACCTTCGGGCGCAGGTGTTTGACATGGCGCGCACTGCGCTCGAGTGCGCGTCGCGCATGAACGGGGCGGCGCTGATCTTTGAGCTGGCCCGCTCCGAGCAGACCTACACCTTTCAGCGACCCGTTGACTACGCCACGAGCATTTATGCTGCAGCAATTGCCGCCGGATGGCACGGCCCACTCTTCATCCAGGGTGACCACTATCAATTCGTTGCAAAGAAGTACGCCGCCGATCCCGACGCGGTGGCGGCGGAGATTGCACGCGCCTGTCGCTTGGCGGTGGATGCGGGGTATCGAAACATTGATATCGATGCATCCACGCTCGTGGACCTCTCTCACCCAACCGTTGCTGCACAGCAGCGTGTGAACGTGGAGCGCAGCGCGGAGGCGGCGGCGCTGATTCGGTCAATTGAGCCGTCTGGAGTACAGATCAGCATTGGCGGAGAGATCGGTGAGGTTGGGACGAACAACTCCACCGAGGAAGAGTTGACCGCATATCTGGACGGCTTTGATGTGGAACTTGCGCGACTGCACCCTGGTGCACGAGGGCTAAGCAAGGTATCCGTTCAGACGGGAACGAGCCACGGTGGAATCCCGCTCCCTGGCGGTGGCGTTGCGGAGGTTGCGTTGGACTTTGGCGTGCTTGAACGGCTCGGCGTGCTCGCGCGAGCGCGCGGCCTTGCGGGTGTGGTTCAGCATGGCGCGTCCACGCTCCCAGAAAGCCTCTTCCACCGATTCCCAGAAGTTGGCACCGCGGAGGTGCACCTTGCAACTGGTTTCCAGAACACCCTCTACGACCACCCCGCGTTCCCGAGCGAACTGCGCGCTGAGATCACCGCCTGGTTGATGGCGAACGCTGCGGATGAGGCGAAGCCTGGGGATAGCGAGGAGCAGTTCATCTATCGCACGCGAAAGAAGGCGCTCGGCCCCTTCAAGCGTCAACTCTGGGAGGTTGCCAGCAAGGCGGAGATCCTCGACACCCAGCGCGCTCGTTTCCACTCGCTCTTTACTCAGCTTGGTGTGACGGGCACACGCGAACTCGTAAGCACATGGGTGCCTGAGCTTCCAGATCCGCTCCCGCCGGCACCAGCCGAGCTCGTCAGCGCGGTGCGCGTCTAGCTGCGCTTCACTCCAGCTGCGTCGAGCGACTCCTCAAGGATCTTCAGCGCCAGATCTACCTCTTCCGCCGTGGTTACCAGTGGCGGAATAATGCGAATGACCTGGGCGTAGGCTCCCGCGGAGAGGAGGAGCATCTTCCGCTTGTTCGCCTCGGCAATGACGCGCTTCACTGCGTCCGGATCTGGGGCTCGCCCGTCGCCTTCGCCCGGCTTCACGAATTCAAAGGCGAGCATCAGTCCAAGTCCACGAACGTCACCGATCCCGCTCCGTCCGACCGCGATCTTCTTCATGCCGGCGAGCATCTGCGCACCGCGCGTCGCCGCGTTCTCAACGAGCTTCTCGTCCTCAATGACGTCAAGTGTGGCGAGCGCTGCGGCACACGCGATCACGTTGCCACCGTACGTTCCGCCATGCGTCCCTGGCGCCCAGCTCTCAAGGAGCTCCTTGCGCGCGATGAGACCGGAGAGGGGGAGACCAGACGCGATCCCCTTGGCCATCACCAGGATGTCTGGCTCCACGTTCTGGTGCTGCACGGCGAACATCTTCCCCGTGCGACCAAAACCTGTCTGCACTTCGTCTGCAATCAACAGGATCCCGAGTTCGCGGGTGAGTTCGCGCAGACGGGGGAGGAAGCCTGCGGGTGGAACGACGTATCCCCCTTCGCCGAGCACCGGCTCCACGATGACGGCGGCGACATCCTCTGCGTTGGCCAGCGTGTGCAGCGTGAGCTCCCACTCCTCTTCCCATCGGCAGCTGCAACCGGCGCATGCACCGCCGCTCCCTGGCGCACTTGCGTCACGTGCGGCAACTGGTGCGCGATAGCAGTATGGGAATGCGGTCGGATAGACAGAGCCGGGGAGAGGCTCAAAGTGTCCGCGATAGACGTTCTTCGCCGTGGTCATCGCCATCGTCTGCGCCGTGCGGCCGTGATATCCGCCGCGGAAGACAAGGATCACGCGTCGTTTGGTGGCCCGGCGCGCCAGCTTGACCGCCGCCTCCACGGCTTCGCTCCCTGAGTTGGAGAGGAAGACGCCCCACGGGCCACCTGGGAGGACCTTGCTCAGTCGTTCGTGCAGTCGGAGGCCGGGCTCGTGATAGACGATGTTCTGCTGGCCGTGAATCAGCTTGGTCGCCTGCTCGGCAATCGCCGCCGCAACCTTCGGATGTGCGTGGCCAGTGTTCACCACGCCGATCCCCGAGGTGTAGTCGAGCCAACGCTCACCAGCGCGATCGATGAGCCACGCACCTTCGCCGCGCTCCACATCTACGTTCGCAGCCCTGCCCCAGACGGTGGAGATGACCTCGTGTCCTGGGATCGGCTTCGCGCTGCTCATGGCTTCAGGTTAGCGCGACGCCGCTGCAGGAGTGCGCCAATGGCTACCAGTGAAACGGTGGCCACAAAGAAGAGGGTGGCGAAGGCGTTCACCTGCGGCGGGATCCCCTTCTGCACCTTCAGGTAGATGTAGACGGGGAAGGTCTGCACCTGCCCAGCGTTGAAGCGCGTGATCACGAAGTCATCCAGCGAGAGGCCGAAGGCCAAGACGGCGCTCGCGGCGATCCCCGGAAGAATCAGCGGAAAGGTCACCTTCCAGAAGGTCTGCCATGGGGTTGCACCAAGGTCGGCCGCCGCCTCTTCAAGGCGCATGTCGAACCCGGAGAGGCGAGCCTTCATGGTCACCACCACATAGCTCACGTTGAACATCACGTGCGCAAGGATCAGCGTCAGTTCGCCGAGCGGAATCTGCAGGGTGACAAAGAGGGTGAGGAGCGAAGCGCCGAGCACGATCTCTGGCGTGGCGAGCGGAAGGAAGACAAAGAGGTCAATCGCCTTCCGGAAGCGGAAGCGATACCGCACCAGGGCCATCGCCATGAGCGTGCCGATGGTCGTAGCGATAATCGTTGAGACGAGAGCGATTCGTAGTGAAGTTCCAACCGCCTTGACGAGCGTGGGGTCACGGAAGAGCGTTAACCAGTTGTCAAAGGTGAACGAGGACCACGAGTAGTTGGATCGGCCGACAGGGTCATTGAAGCTGAAGAGGGCAACCATGAAGATTGGAAGGAGCAGATAGACAAGGGCCAGTGCTGCGTAGACCACGAGGATCCTCGAGACGACCGCAGATGCTATTCGATGCGCGATCCACATCAGATTGCCTTTGAGGTGAGTTCGTCAGTGCCGAGGAGACGTCCGTAGAGTGCAACCCCCGCGAGGATTAGCACCATCAACATGAAGCTCAGTGCTGCGGCGGTGGGGTAATCGCGCACAACAAGGAACTGTCGCTGGATCACGTTGCCGATCATGGCGGTACTTGGATTGCCGAGCAACTCCGCGTTGATGAAGTCACCGATTGCAGGAATGAAGGTCAAGAGCGAACCCGCGAAGATTCCAGGAATAGCAAGCGGTAGGGTGATGCGTCGGAATGCACCCCAACTACTTGCATAGAGATCCTGGGCCGCCTCAAGGAGGCGGCGGTCGATCTTCTCAAGGGACACGTAGATGGGGAGGATCATGAAGGGGATGAAGTTGTAGGCGATCCCAGCGACAACCGAGAAGGGGGTGTCGAGGATGCGGGCCGAAGGATCTATAAGACCGAGGGCTTTAAGCGGTCCCAGTACGACTGAGTCGTCGCCCAGGATGGTGCGCCAGCCAATCGTCCTCAGCAAGTAAGACGTAAAGAAGGGGGCGACAACAAGGAAAAGGAGGATGCTTCGTGCCCGCCCCGCCTTGAAGGCGATGTAGTAGGCGAGCGGGAAGGCAATGGAAAAGCAGAGCAGTGTTGCAGCGAAGCCGTATTGGATTGAGCGGACGTATTGCTCCTGGTAAGTGCTAAGGGCGTTTGGATAGTTGACCCAATTCGAGAAGCTGAAGCTGAAGCCGGTCTCCAGAGTTCCGTTCCAGAAGCTCGATGCGAACATCTGTAGGTTCGGTGCGAGATAGAACGAGCCGAGCCACGCAAGGCCTGGTACGAGTAAAAGTGCGGGGACGAGCGCTGGGTGGCTACGTAGAAGCCTCATGCGCTCGCCCTCACGCAATCTCGGGATTACGAGTCGACGCCTTCGACGAATGCGCTGAACTGCTCGTCGAAGTACGCCTGTTCGTCTGCGGAAACCTCACCCCAAACCTTCAAACGCCCCTTGGTTGCCTCATCAGGGAAGATCAGCGGGTTCGTGGCGAGTGCGGGATCAATCTTGGTGATCTCTTCCGCTGCACCCTTCACGGGGCAAATGTACTGGACATACGCTTCGACGATCGCCGCAATCTCCGGGCGGTAGTAGAAGTCAATCCAGAGCTCCGCAGTGTACTTGTGCTTCGCCCCTTTCGGAATGAGCATATTGTCCGTGGCATACATTCCGCCTTCATCTGGAACTACGAAGGCGAGCTCTGGCTTACCTGCTTGGATGATTCCAACGTCACCTGACCAGGCAATCGCCGCGAATGCACTCTCCTCCTCCAGCAAAACGGTGTACGAGTTGCCGGAGAGCTTGCGGATCTGCCCCAAATCTACCTGATTACTCAGCGTCTCCAAGGCGGCGTCGAAGGTTGCGCGTGTAGGCGTCGCTGGATCGTCGCCGTTTCCGAGCATGACGAGCCCGACGGTATCGCGGAGCTCGGTCAGCAGAGCGACCTTCCCCTTGAGTGCAGGATTCCAGAGCCCATTGACCGTGCTGAACGATGAAGTTTTCGCCGTATTGATACCGAGTCCGGTCATTAGTGATTGCCAAGGCGCGAGATAGTCGTTGGTTGGATCTGCCGTGCGACCCTTGAACTCATCCGCCAGATTTGCGACAAAGTTCGGCATGTGTGATTTGTCAAACTTCTCGGCCCAGCCAAGATCGACGATCTTCTTCGCCATCCAGGTTGTCGGCGTGATGATGTCCCAACCGGGGTCTTGGCCTGCCTCAAGAGGCGCCTTAATTGTTCCGAAGAAGGTGTCGTTGTCGTCGATTGACTCCTGATACTCGATCCTCGTCCCGTACTCCGCCTGGAAGCGTCGAAGGCTTTCCGAAGTGTCGGCGGTGGCGGTATCGACACCATCATCAACGTCAATGTAGTACGGCCAATTTGCGAAATTCAAGATCTCGCTTGGCGTCTCGTCTCCACCAGCCGATGCACTCGGTGCCGTCGAGCTCCCCGAAGTACCGCATGCGGCGAGGAAGGCGGCTGCGCCAGCGACGGCACCCGCCTTGAGGAGCGTTCTCCGATCGAGTTCAGTTCCGAACTTCTTCTCCGCGTCCATCCGTTACCCCCTTCTGCGCCTTACGCGCCTGCGGCATCGCCAACGACGAAGCCATTTTCCGGTTTCCATGTGAGTGTGACACTCTCGCCGGGTCGCCACGTGTCGTTGCGCGTGGTGCGATCCCTGTTCTGCTCGCTTACGAGCAGGCGCAGGCCGCCCTTCCCCTCCACAACGTACTGGGTGATCACGCCGAGGTAGCTGGTGTCCACGACCGTCCCCTCGAGGGCGTTCCCCTTTGACTCCTGGCCCGGCTCGAGCAGCGTGAGCTTCTCTGGGCGCACACCGATCGCACCGCTGCTACCAATGTCGCCAAGGCTCTTCGGTGCGCGCACTACCGCTCCCGAAGGGAGCGTGACCGTCCAGAAATCAGCATCGCTCCCGATCTTCCCCTCCAGAAGATTGCTTGCCCCTACGAAGCCAGCCACGAATCGAGTGGAGGGGCGCTCATAGAGTGTCTCTGGTCCCGCGAGCTGCTCATAGCGGCCTTTGTTCATGACGGCGATACGGTCAGACATCGTCATCGCCTCCTCTTGGTCATGCGTGACGTAGATAAAGGTGATCCCGACCTCACGCTGGATGCGCTTCAACTCAATGCCCATCTGCTTTCGCAGCTTGAGGTCGAGTGCGCCGAGCGGCTCATCAAGGAGAAGTACGGCTGGCTCATTCACGAGCGCGCGGGCGAGAGCGACGCGCTGTGCTTGACCCCCTGAGAGTTGTGCAGGGATTCGCTTCTCAAAGCCAACGAGCTGCACGAGCTCCATCGCCTCGCCAACACGGCGCTTGATCTCGTCTCCCTTGATCCCCGAGCGCCGCAGTCCGAACGCAACGTTCTCGTAGATCGTGAGGTGCGGGAAGAGTGCGTAGCTCTGGAAGACGGTGTTGACGTCCCGCTCATGCGCAGGCAGGAAGGTCACATCAACACCCTTGAGTTCGATGAGCCCACTGGTCGGCTGTTCGAAGCCGCCGATCATGCGCAGCGTCGTGGTCTTGCCACAACCGGATGGCCCGAGCAGGGTGAAGAACTCGCCGTCGCTCACGTCGAGCGTGATCGCGTCGACCGCGATCGCATCCCCGAACTTCTTGGTCACGTTGACCAGCCGGACGTCGACTTCTGCCACCCTCGGGTTCACCTCCACAGTGCGCTCCACGCGTCGCTCCTCAACCTGAGGATGAACGAAGCGTATGACCCAGGGGGGGTGGGGTCAAACGGCGTTGCGGGGTACGATGTCAGGGAAGAGGACGGCGCGACTCCGAGCACGATCGGAGCCTGACCGTAAGCACGAGGAGGGGCGATGACGGAGATCAGCGAGGCTCAGGTGATGAAGGCGTTGAGCGCTGTCCAGGAGCCAGAACTCGGCAAGGACATCGTCACGCTGGACATGGTGAAGGAGCTGGTGGTTGAGGGGTCGAACGCCAGCCTAATGATTGAACTCACCACACCGGCGTGCCCGCTGAAGGACGTGATCGAACGAGACATCCGTGGCGCCCTTGATGGGATCGGCGTACAGCTCACCGAACTTCGCTGGGGAGCCAAGGTGCGCCGCGCCGCTGCGCCAAGCCAGGAGAAGTTGCTGCCAAACATTCGCAATGTTGTCGCCGTCGCCTCAGGGAAGGGCGGGGTAGGGAAGAGCACCGTCTCGGTGAATCTCGCGGTCGCCCTTGCGCAGAGCGGCGCGCGCGTTGGTCTCCTTGATGCAGACATCACGGGACCGAATCTCCCGCAGATGCTCGGCGCAACAGGGACGCCAAAGTCGAGTCCGGGCGGAAAGATTGAGCCGATTGAGCGACACGGCGTGAAACTGATCTCCATTCAATTCTTTGTCCCTGAAGGACAGCCGATCGTCTGGCGCGGGCCGCTGATCGGTGGCGCGATCCAGCAGTTCCTTCGCGATGTGGAGTGGGGCGAGCTTGACTACCTAGTGGTAGACCTTCCCCCCGGAACTTCTGATGCACAGCTCACGCTTGCGCAGGCGGTACCACTCGCGGGTGCGGTGCTCGTCACCACTCCACAGGATGTTGCCCTCTCTGATGTGACAAAAGCGCTCGCAATGTTCCGCCGCATGAACGTACCAATCCTTGGAATCGTTGAGAACATGTCGGCATTCGCCTGCCCGCACTGCGGCGAACTGACGGAAATCTTTGGACGTGGTGGCGCGGAGCGGCTGGCGAAGGATGAGCAACTTGAGATGCTCGGACGAGTGCCACTTGAGATGGCGGTTCGCCAGGGTGGCGATGCGGGAATTCCCGTGGTTGCACAACGTGAGGCCGGTCCAGCGGCGGTCGCGCTGAAGTTGGTTGCAGGTGCGGTGGCGGCGCGCCTCTCCGTTCGCGCAGCAAGCGAAAGTGGCACCACGCTGACAATCGCCTGATGGCTGAGCGAGAGGCGAGCGAACAGAGCTTTAGCGAGTCGCTCGATCAACTGATCGCCGCGGTCCGCGCGCTCCTTGCTGGGCACTGGTCCCTGTTGCGCGCAGAGCTCGGCGCAATCGCACGAGATGTGCTGATCACACTTATCGGTGCCGCTGCGGTTGTCTCGCTGGTTGTGACTGCGCTGCTCGGACTACTCATTGCACTCTTCCTGGTGCTCGGCGAAGGACTCTTCGGCTCCCAACTCTGGGGGGCGGCACATATGACGCTGATCCTCCTCTCGCTTGCCGCAGCGATCGCCTCTTCGATCTTGCGGATCACCACCGGTCGCCGCGCGCGAGCGCTCTTGTTCGCCGCGTTTGTTGGATTCGGTTCGCTCCTTTTCACGCTCCTCCCACTTGGTTGGGCCGCTGGCCCCGCCGCAGGGTTCGCGATCACGGTGGGGTTGATCATCCTGTTGGCCGACCTACTCGTCGGACTCTCCACCTTCAATACACAGCGATTTACGGATCGATTTATGCCTCTTGCGAGTGAGGCGGAGCTGCGCGCCACCGCGAGCGCGTTGGAAGATCTCCGTGAAGAGGCGCTCAGTGGCGTTGCCGCAGAGATCGGCGAGGCGATTGGTAGCGCCGATGCGGCAGTCGGAACGCTGCGTCGCACGGTCAGACGCGTGGCGGAGACACTGAACCGGGCCGCAGAGCGCATTCGACCGGATCGCGGGGGTGACGCATGAGCGACGAGCAGAAGTCAGAACGAGTGGCGGCGCTCCTTGCAGCGCGCCCTCGTGTTGCGCAAGAGGTCGCACATGTGCAGCGTGCGCGAGAGGGTTCACTCAGCGGCGCGCGTGAGATTGCGCGTCGGCTGCGTCCAAGCGGCGGCCTCGGCAAGGAGCTGCGCGAACACCCGTTGCAGGTCCTCGGCATTGCGGCGGCACTCGCTCTGATTGGGTTGCGCTGGATCACTGGCGGCCGTTCGGAGAAGCGGCGTGGTGACGCGTCGCGTGCGCCGTCGGAGGGGGCAGGTGTGGTGAGCGCTTTCGCCGCCGGACTTGCTGCAGCAGCGGCGGAGAAGGGTGGCCGCGCCGTCATTGACGCGCTTCTCGATGCACGGCCGGCGGATTCGCGTTCCGCCAGCCCTCGCACTTCGTTCGCTCGGGTGGACGAAACGGGCGGGGAAGCCCATGATGATCGGGGGCGAGTGGCGAAACGGTAGACGCGCCAGCCTTAGGAGCTGGTGTCGGTAACGACGTGTGAGTTCGAGTCTCACCTCGCCCACCATCAACGTGCGACTTCTCGGCTATCGTTGACCGCATGAAAGTCACCTCCACGCCTGGACCAAAGAGCAGCCTGCGACTTGATATCGTGATGCCCGTCGACGAGGTGGCCGCCGCAATCAGCAGCGCAGTGCGCCAGGTGGCGTCACGCAGCCGCATTCCTGGCTTCCGACCTGGAAAGGCACCGCGCCAAGTGGTCGAGCGATTTGCTGGACTCGCGGGGATCCTCGAAGAGGCGACAGAGATTCTCATTGAGCGCGGCTATCGCAAGGCGATCATGGAGTCCGAGACGCTGCCGCTGACGAGCCCCACCATTGAGGCGCAGCCAGCAGTAGAAGGGGTTGAGTACTCTTTCTCGGCAACGATCTCCGTTCCGCCTGAAGTGAAGCTTGGCGACTATCAGAAGTTCACCTTCACGCCAACCTTTGAAGAGCCGGATGCCAAGAAGGTTGACGCCGTGATCGATGATCTGCGCGACAGCTATGCCGTCTTGACACCCGTGACCGATCGCGGCGCATTGATGGGCGATTACGCGATCATCTCGTTTACTGGGTACCGCGCCAAGGACGACACGCCAATTGACGGCGCCGCGTCTGAGAAGATGCCGATCGTGCTTGGTTCTGAGCGTCTGATCCCAGGGTTTGAGGCACAGCTCGTTGGCGCGAAAATCGGTGACGCTGCCACGGTTTCGGTGACCTTCCCTGACGATTATCAGGAGGAGTCGTTGCGCGGGGTGCCAGCACGATTTGATGTGGTGATCCAGGAGTTGCGCGCGCGGATCCCGCCGCCACTCGATGACGCCTTTGCCAAGCAGGTTGCGAACGTGGAAAACGTGGAAGGGTTACGCGCTGAGATCCTGACGCGCCTCAAGGCGAGCGCTGCAGATCGCGGTCGTCACGAGTTCGCTGACAAGATCGTGGAGTACGCAATGGAGAACGCCACCGTCGAGATTCCTGACCCGCTGATTGAAGAAGAGATTGACGGCCTTGTTGATGAACTGGCGCGATCAATTGCACGACAGGGACTCTCCTTTGAGCAGTACCTTGAGGCGGCGGGGAAGAGCGCAGAAGAGATCCGCGCTGAGCTGCGCGATCGCGGTGAGCGCCGCGCACGCACTCTGCTCGTCCTCTCTGCGGTTGCGGGCGCCGAAGGGATTCAGGTGCCAGAGGAACTCATCGACGAAGAGGTGCGCCGAGCGCAGCCACAGGTGCAGGGACAGCGGAAGCTGGAGGCGTATCTCGCCTCAGAGCGCGGCCGCCGCGCCATTCGCGCCTCGCTCCGCCGCTCACTCGTGGTGGAGAAGATCGTCGAGGACTGGTTCGATAGCAATCCGGGCGCCTGGCCCGCATGGGGACCTGAGCGACCACCGCGCCCTGCAGCGAGTGCCGCCCTCAGACCTGCGGCGAGCCCTGCAGGTGGGTCTGCTGGCGCTCCTAAAGCGAAGCGTTCGCCCGCAAAGCGCTCCGCGAAGTAAACTCACCCTCCACACCACACGCCCCGGTCGCGGGTCGTTAGAAGGTCGAAACGAGAGGAGGGGTCAATGCTCGTACCAATGGTGATTGAGTCGTCCAGTAAGGGCGAACGCGCCTACGACATCTGGTCACGCCTCCTCAAGGAGCGCATCATCTTCCTCGGCGCAGGCGTCGAAGATGACATTGCGAACCTGGTGATTGCACAGCTCCTCTTCCTCGATGCAGAGGATCCCGAGAAGGAGATCTTCCTCTACATCAACAGCCCTGGGGGCGTGATCACTTCGGGCCTCGCGATTTACGACACGATGCAATATGTGCGCGCACCAGTGAGCACGATCTGCACTGGCATCGCCATGTCGATGGGCGCCGTCCTGCTCGCCGCAGGTGCGCCTGGCCGACGCTTCGCGCTTCCGCACAGCCGCATCATGATCCACCAGGGCTCTGGCGGATTCCGTGGCAACACACCAGACGTTTTCATCCAGGTGAAAGAGATGGAGAAGTTGGTCAAGACCACCCAGGAGATCCTCGCCGCGCACACCGGCCAGCCGATTGACAAGGTGGTGAAGGATACCGACCGCGACCTCTTTCTCTCGCCAGAGGAGGCGGTGGAGTACGGCATCATCGACGAGGTTTACAAGCTCCCTCCGATCGTTCCGCCAAAGAAGAAGTAGGCGCGCGGCATGGCAGAGGCTGGTGACGGGACGAGCCGCAGCGGTTCCAGAGGTGGCGAAGGGACGCGAAGCGGTGGGCGCCGCGCGAAGGCTGGCGGACCAGGGAGTGGATCCTATCGCTGCTCGTTCTGCCGCAAGACGCAGGAGCAGGTTCGCAAGCTGATTGCTGGGCAAGGCGTCTTCATCTGCGATGAGTGCATTGCGCTGTGCGCGGAGATTGCGGTTGATCCGTCACCGAGCGCGTCCGTTCGAAGCAACCCGTGGGGCGACACCACGCCAACGCCGCGCGAGATTCACGCGGCACTGAATGAGCATGTGATCAGCCAGGAGCGCGCGAAGCGTTCGCTCGCCGTTGCCGTCCACAACCATTATCAGCGCATCGCCGCCCCCGCCTCGCCCGGCGGCGTCGAGATTGCCAAGTCGAACATTCTGTTGGTGGGCCCAACTGGATCAGGGAAGACGCTCCTTGCGCAGACACTCGCGCGCTTCCTTGACGTGCCCTTCTGCATCGCCGACGCCACGAGTCTCACTGAGGCTGGGTACGTTGGCGAGGACGTTGAGAACATCCTGCTGCGTCTCATCCAGGCGGCAGATGGTGACATTGAGCGCGCGCAGCGCGGCATCATCTACATCGACGAGATCGACAAGATCACGCGCAAGGCGGAGAACCCATCGATCACTCGCGATGTGTCGGGAGAGGGTGTCCAGCAGGCGTTGCTGAAGATTATTGAAGGGACCGTGGCGAACGTTCCGCCACAGGGTGGTCGAAAGCATCCACATCAGGAATATCTCCAGATCGACACCACCAACATTCTCTTCATCTGCGGTGGCGCGTTTGAAGGACTCGACAAGATCGTCGCTGATCGCGTTGGGCGTCGCGGGATCGGGTTCGGCTCCGATGCTCCGAAGGGGAGTGACGAGCGCGAGCGTGTTCTGGAGCAGCTGATGCCCGACGATCTCCTTCGCTACGGGCTCATTCCCGAATTCATCGGACGACTCCCGATGGTGGTTGCCCTCGATCGGCTCACGCTTGATGACCTGGTGGCGATCCTCGTACAGCCGAAGAGCGCACTCGTGAAGCAGTACCAGCGACTCTTTGAACTCCATAAGGTTGAACTGCAGTTCACGCCAGGTGCGCTGCGTGCAACAGCGGAGAAGGCACTGGCGCGTAAGACCGGCGCCCGTGCGCTGCGTGCCGTGGTGGAAGAGACGCTCCTCAACACCATGTACGAACTCCCAGATCGCCGCGACGTGCGCCGCTGCGTGGTGACGGAGGAGTCAGTCACGGATGGCGTCTCTCCACTCTTTCTGAGCGAGTCGGAGATCGGCGCCGCAGCGAGTGACGCAAAGCGGGCGGCAGGCCCACTGCAGCGCCCACGTAAAGCGGCGCCGCGCGCGTCGGCGTGAGCGCTTCGCGCGAGCTCGGCTCTTCCTACACACCGAGCGAGATTGAGCCGCAGGTCGCGGCGCGCTGGGCGGCGAGCGACTACGGGAACCCTGAGGGGTCTGACAGCGTCGCCAAGGCAGACCTCCCGCCGTTCACGATCATCATGCCGCCACCAAATGTCACCGGTGGCCTCCATGTAGGACACGCACTCTTCGTCACCCTTGAAGATCTTCTCGCGCGCAGGGCACGGATGGCGGGGCGACCAACGCTCTGGCTCCCTGGCGTTGACCACGCATCGATCGCCGCACAGTTCGTGTTGGACAAGATCATTGCCGAAGAGGGGGAGAGTCGCAGTAGCCTCGGTCGCGAGCGCTACTTGCAACGGATGGATCGCTTCATGGAAGAGACGCGCGGCGTCATCCTTGGGCAGTTCCGCAGGCTCGGCGCATCTGCCGACTGGGGGCGCACCC
The DNA here is from genome assembly GCA_964430115.1 of uncultured Chloroflexota bacterium. Classification (GTDB taxonomy): domain Bacteria; phylum Chloroflexota; class Limnocylindria; order Limnocylindrales; family Limnocylindraceae; genus Limnocylindrus. The sequence continues at coordinate 32,607 of CAYSEM010000002.1, forward strand.
GCTTCACGATGGATGAGGTTTCGAGCCGTGCCGTGCGCACCGCCTTCGCCACGCTCTATGAGCGCGGCCTCGCCTACCGCACTGAGGCGTTGGTCAACTGGTGCCCAGGATGCAAGACGAGCGTCTCCGACCTTGAGTCAATTGCCGTAGAGGAGCGCGGAAACATTTGGGAGATTCGATATCGACTGGAAGGTGGAGCGCCTGGTGACGGGATCGTGGTCGCAACCACGCGCCCTGAGACGCTGCTTGGCGACACGGCGGTTGCCGTTCACCCCGATGACCCGCGCTACGCGCAGTTAATCGGAAAGCGGGTGATCATTCCGTTTGTTGATCGCGCCGTTCCGATCCTTGGCGATGACTTTGTGGACCAGACGTTCGGCACTGGAGCGGTGAAGGTGACGCCTGCGCACGATCCGAACGACCGAGAGGTGGGACTGCGTCACAACCTCCCAGCGCCAACGATCTTGGATGAAGCGGCGCACATTGTGGCTGACGCACCGGAGCCGTTCGCAGGGATGGAGCGGTTTGCCGCGCGCAAGGCGATCGTGGCAGCGCTCGATGCGCTCGGTCTCCTCGTCTCAGTGAAGCCGCATACGGCGAATCCGGCGCGCTGCCAGCGGAGCAACGACATTCTTGAACCACGTCTGCGCACGCAATGGTTCATCCGCACCAAGCCGCTCGCCGAGAAGGCGCTTGCCGCTACGCGCTCAGGAAAAACACGTATCGTTCCCGCACACTTTGAGAAGACGTGGGAGCACTGGCTCACAGAGATTCGCGATTGGAATGTGAGCCGCCAGCTCTGGTGGGGGCATCAGATCCCTGCGTGGTACTGCGCCGATGGTCACGTCACCGTAAGCGCCGATGCAGATGGACCATCTGGATGTAGCGAGTGCGGCGCGCTCGCTGAGAGCTTGGTGCAGGAGAGCGACATCTTTGACACCTGGTTCAGCTCTGGTCTTTGGCCGTTCAGCACACTCGGTTGGCCAGATCAGACGAGCGATCTGAATCGCTACTACCCGTCGCAAGTCATGGAGACGGGACACGACATCCTCTTCTTCTGGGTGGCGCGCATGATGATGCTCGGCATTGAACTGATGGGCGAGCCGCCCTTTGAGACGATCTACCTGCACGGGATGGTGCGCGACCCCGAGGGTCAGAAGATGTCAAAGACCAAGGGGAATGTGGTCGATCCTCTCTCGCTGATTGATGAGATTGGTGCCGACGCACTCCGCTTCGCGCTCGTCTCCGGAACTGCGGCCGGCGCCGATCAACGCCTCTCGCCAGAGAAGCTGGAGAATGCGCGCAATTTCATGAACAAGCTCTGGAATGCGGCGCGCTTCGTACTCGGCGCACGCCCGGCTGAGGTCACTGGTGATCGCCCAGATGCGCGGAGCGCGCAGGAGGGGGCGGGTGAGTTTGGCGCATGGATGTCGGCGCGCATCAGCACGGCGGTTGAAGATGTTGATCGCAGCCTGGCCGGATACGGTTTCTCAGAGGCAGCGCAACGTATCTACGATGCGATCTGGGCCGAATACTGCGATCAAGCGATTGAGCTCGCCAAGGTCACCCTCGCAGATGAGTCGCGCCCTGCGGCGGAGCGCGCCGCCGTCTGGTGGACGCTTGTTGATGGACTCGATGCGCTCCTTCGCCTCCTGCACCCAGTGGCACCATTCATCACGGAAGGGATCTGGGAGGCGCTCCCGCGCCGCCAGGGAGATGGACCACTCCTCGCCACCGCCGCATGGCCTGAGCGAGATGGCAAGGGAGGCAACGATACGAGCGCGATCGATCAGTGGCTTGAACTCGTGCGCGAAGTGCGAGCGGCGCGAACCAGCACGAAGCTCCCAGCCGGCGCATGGATGCCGCTCGCCGTTGCCGCACCGGCGGACCTCGCCGCATCGGGTGAACGCTTGCGCGCAGCAATCGAGCGACTCGCGCGTGTCCGTCCGCTGACGATTGGCTCGAGCCTTCCAGCGGGGGAGGAGGGGATGCTGATCGTTGCGGGGGTCCTCACCGCTCGACTCGCGCCGCCAGAGGCAGACGCATCAACCCGTGATGCGGATCGTGCGCGTCGCGAACGGGAACTTGTCGCCGCTCGATCCCAACTCGCCGCCGCCGAGGCGCGGCTTGCAGATCCGTCATTCACAGGGAAGGCTCCTGCAACGGTGGTCGCAGGCGCCGAACGGCGCGTCGCAGAGTTGCGTGACGAGATCGCACGTCTTGAGCAAGGCGCCTGATGCCCTTCTACGACTATCACTGCGCACGCTGCGACGCCACCGTCGAGTTGCTGCACGGTATTGATGACGAGACAAAACGAACGCACGAGGACTGCGGTGGCCCACTTGAGCGCCGATTCTCGGCGACGAGCGTGCACTTCAAGGGGAGTGGTTGGGCGAAGCTTGAACGACGCGGTGGGGAGAGTGGTGGTGCTACGACATCCGCTGGCACATCAGGAGGCGCGCCGAGCGCAGCCCCTGCGCCGGCCAGTCCAGCGCCGGGAGCGACCCCAACAAAACCGTCGGGTGGTGGTGGGGAGTAGTTTCTAGGCGGCGCGGAAGAAGTCGCAGATTCGCTCTGCTACCTCGCGTGCGACGGCAACCTGCGCATCGCTCGTCTGCGCACCAAGATGCGGTGTGAGAACGGTGTTCGGTGCGGTCAGTAGCGGTGAGTCCTTTGGGGGCTCCGTTGCGAACACGTCAATCGCAGCGCCTGCGATACCTCCCGACGTCAGGGCTGCGGCGAGCGCGAGTTCGTCGACAAGGCTCCCTCGCGCAACATTGATCAGCACCGCATGTGGTTGCATCCTCGCGAGCTCTGCCGCACCGATCAGTGGAGTCGCGCCAACCGCAGGAGTGTGGAGGGTGACGACATCTGACTCCTGGAGGAGCTGATCAAGCGAAAGGAGCCGCACGCCAGCGCTCGCCGCATCTTGTGGGCTCACCGCTGGATCGGCTCCAAGGAGGACCATGCCAAATGCTGCAGCGCGCGCCGCGACGGCTCGGCCGATCCGCCCAAGACCGACGATGCCAAGACGCCGACCACGCAGTTCAAACCCCTTGAGCTCGGCGCGCGCCCATGCCCCTTCGCGCACCGACCGATCCCCCTTTGTCACGTGTCGCGCGAGTGCAAGGAGTAGCGCAAACGTATGCTCCGCCGCTGCAATCGTGTTCCCATCCGGTGCGTTGACGACGAGGATCCCTGCACGCTCAGCCGCAACCGCATCAATGTTGTCAATGCCGACACCGGCGCGCCCAATAATGCGCAGCTTCGGTCCCGCTGCGATCAGCGCGGCATCCACCTTGACTTGCGACCGTACGATGAGCGCATCTGCTTCGCGGAGGGCGGCGACAAGGGCTTCGCGGGGCTGACCAGCGAGTTCGTGAATCGTGTGACCAGCCGCCTTGAGCGCGTCAACGCCAACGGTTGCGATCGTCTCAGCGATGACAATGGTCGCCATTGCAGGCGCGCCGTTAGGCGCTGATAAAGCCGGTCGTAGTGGCAACCAGCCAAATCACGGCGAGAAGTCCAAGGAGCGCCCCATATGTCACGACGATTCGCCCAAGGTCTCGACGGACCACTGGGAGCTCCGTTGCAATCTCTGCGGCAAGACGTTGCGCAGATGCGCTACGGGTCAGCGCGTCGAGTGGATTGGTTGCCACATTGATCACGCGTGGAGCCTCAAGCTTCGCTTCGTATGCCGCAGCTGCGGCCTCTTCGGCGGCGGTGAGACCGCGCTTCGGTGCGCTCGGCCGTTCCTTCTTTGGGCGCTGGTCTGGCCTGAAGCGCTTCACACCCTTCGCCACGGTTCCTCCTCTGTCTCCGCTCTGGTCGCGCAGCGGTCGCTGCATCTGGTGCAGGATAGCGGAGAGCGCGTGACCACTAGATGGCACGAGGGGGCTGATACGATCGGGGCATGCAGACCGATGCGATCAGCACCCTTACCGTCGTGGCCGCGCTCCTTGGAGGCCTCGCCCTCCTGATCGCCCTCCTTGCCCTTCTCGCCGCCCGAACCGCCCGCCGCAAACTCGCGGCGCTGATACGCGAGGGGGAGGGGAGCACCACAGGACAACTCGTACAGCTCCTGGCAGAGACGGCGGAGCAAGGCCTCCAGTTGCGAGACGGAGCGGCTCGAATTGCTCAATTGGAGTCGGCGGCGCAGCGCGCGGTGAGCCGAGTTGGGCACGTGCAGTTTCAGGCGTATGACGACGCGGGTGCCGGGCAGAGCAGCTCGCTGGCGCTACTCGATGCTGAAGGGAGTGGCGTGGTGATCACTACGCTCCACGCCCGAGTGGGAACGAGGATCTATGTGAAGCGTCTGGTTCGCGGCGAGAGCGAGACCGTACTCGGTGATGAGGAGCGCGCAGCCATCGATGCTGCACTCCTTCCGCCGGGCGACACCCGCCGCACCAAGTGACGCCACGCGCGCCACGAGGCGCAGCGTCCGCTGGGAGTGCTTCAACGCAGAGTGATCAGATCCCTGTATGGACTGGAGTCTCGGTGCGCGCACCGCGGGCATTTGAAGAGGGGGTCAAACACCTTCTTGCCGATCTCAATGACGAACAGTACGCAGCGGTTACGCATGGCGAAGGGCCACTCCTTGTCGTTGCTGGCGCTGGGACTGGGAAGACGCAGGTCATCACTCGACGAGTTGCATGGTTGATTGCCCAACAGCGCGCCGCGCCAGAAGAGATCCTTGCACTTACATTCACTGATCGTGCTGCAGAAGAGATGCAGGGGCGGGTGGATCGACTCGTTCCATACGGATATGCCACAACGCCAATCAAGACCTTTCATGCCTGGGGCGATGAGCTGCTTCGCGAGAATGCCCACCGCCTCGGGATCTCTGGCGAGCTCCGCGTGCTCGGCCGCGCGGAAGTCGTGCTGCTGCTCCGTGAGCACCTCTTTGAACTAGGCCTCTCACGATTTGCCCCGCTCGGGGATCCGACACGATTCCTTGGTGACGTTGCTGGCTACATCTCGCGAGCAAAGGAAGAGGGGGTTGGTGCCGATCAGATCGACACGTTCGCTACAGATCTATGCGCGCGCGCAGAAATGCTAAGGGGTGAGACCGTTGAAGACGAGAAGGTTCGTCGACAAGTCAACGCGCATGCGGATGCACTCCAGCGGCTCGGCGAGGAGCACGGCGAACTCGCCGCCGCATATCGTGCGTACCGCACCATCCTCGCGAGGAGTGGACTGCTCGACTTTGGCGATCAGGTGCTCTTAGCGTATGAACTTCTTCGCGACGATCCTCTTGTCGCGGCGCGCGTCCGCGAGCGCCACCGTTGGCTCCTCGTAGACGAGTATCAAGATACGAATCGGCTCCAAGGGGCACTCGTCGACCTGATCGCGCAGGGGAGTCGCAACCTGACCGCCGTTGGGGATGATGATCAGTCGATCTATCGATTCCGCGGTGCGGCCATTGAGAACATCCTCGGATTTGTGGATCGGTACCCTGACGCATCAAAGGTGGTGCTTACAAGGAATTACCGGAGCACGACCCCGATCCTCTCGGCGGCACGCCGCCTCATCCGATTCAACGACCCAGAGCGACTCGAGACAAAGCTCGGGATCTCCAAGGAGCTGCGCGCCGAGGTGGAGGGGTCTGCACCGCACCCTGTGGCGTTCCGACGATTCCGCACGACTGCCGATGAGGCTGACTGGATTGCGAGCGAGATCCGCAGTTCGGTTGCATCGGGGCGGCTCCCCCGTGACCATGCGGTGCTGGTGCGCGCCAACGTAGATACCGCGGAGATCAGTCGCAGCCTGAACATGGCAGGGATCCCATGGCGTGCGAGCGGTGCGGCGGGCCTCTACGACCGACCGGAGGTGCGCCTCCTCCTTGCAGGGTTGCGGCATGCCGCAGATCCAGACGCATCAGCTCCGCTCTTCTTGATCGCTGCAGATCCGCGCTTCAAGGTGCCAGCAGGCACGCTTGCCGCTGCGGTTGGCAAGTCGCGGCGAGATCATCGCCCGCTGCGCGAGGCGCTGCAGGCAGTCGGTGCGATCAACCCCGATACGGTGCGGCTGCTCTCACGACTGAGTGACCTTGTGAAGGAGAGCGTGGAGAGAACAAGTGGCGAGGTGCTCTACCGCTGGTTGCGCGAGAGCGGTCTCCTGGCAGAGCTGACGCGTGAGGCAACCCCGGAAGCAGATGAGCAGATCCGAAACATTGGACGGCTCTTCGACGTGGTTCGCTCACGCAGTCGTCTGCTTGAACTCGATCGCGCACCCTTTCTCGTCCGCTACCTGGAAGAGCTCGGTGAGGCGGGTGACGATCCATCCGCCGCGGATGTTGATCCAGATCTTGACGCCGTTGCCCTGTTGACCGTCCATCAGGCGAAAGGCCTCGAGTTTCCTGTGGTCTTTGTGGCGAACATGGTGGAGACACGCTTCCCTGCGCGCGGACGCCCGCCGCGCCTCGCCCTTGCGGCAGAGCTCGGCGGAAGCGATGAGATCGTGCCGCGCGACCCACGCGTACCAGAGACGCCAACCGCGCTGGATGAAGAGGCCCTGCGGGAAGAGCGTCGCCTCGCCTACGTGGCGCTGACGCGCGCGCGCGAGCAGCTTTATCTCACCGCCTCGGAGCGAGCGACGGGAGGTGTACGTCCTCGCAAGGTGAGCCGCTTCATCTCGGAGGCGCTCGACCTTGCCCGCACGCAACTTGAAGAGACAGCCTTTACTGGTGAGCGGAGCAGTGCGGTTGCCGCCCTTGAGGTGGCGGAACCTGCCGCACCCGTCCTTCCAGCGCGTGCGCCTGGTGCGGCAGAGCAGACTCCACTTACGCTGAGCTACACCGCGATCGAAGCGTATCTCGCCTGCCCGCTGCGATATCACTATCAACAGCGGTTGCGAATTCCTCTTCCACCACATCACGCAGCAATTTATGGCTCTGCCCTACACGCGGCGGTGGCGGAGTTCCACCGCGGCCAGATGGCGGGAGCGGTCCCTGAGAGCGAGGCGCTCGTAGAGGCGCTGAACCGCAGTTGGCAGAGTGCGGGCTTCATCTCTCGCACGCATGAGGAGGCACGCTACGCCGCTGCGCTGAAGGTGCTTGAGCGATTTAGTGATGAGGAGCGTGCGAGTGGCACCATACCTGCGTACGTCGAGAAGGACTTTTCATTCGAGATCGGAGGACACAAGATCCGCGGCCGATGGGATCGCGTAGATGTCACGCCGCTTGCATCCGGCGAGCGCACGCGCGAGATCCCTGTCATTGAGATGAGCGACGAAACGCTCCGTCCCACGCTGCCGTTGAGCGACGAATGGGTTGTGATCTCCGACTACAAGAGCGGAGGGAAGGACGATGAAGAGGGGAACGCCACTCGCGCGCGAGACGCGCTGCAGTTGCAGATCTACGCGCTCGCCTGGCGTGCTGCCACGGGCCGACTTCCAGATGAGGTGAGCCTTCGCTTCCTCGATTCTGGGAAGACCGCCACCGTCCCCGTTGATCCGAAGCGCATTGCGAAGGCACGCGATCGCATCGTTGAAGCGGCGGAGGGGATTCAGTCGGGATCTATGGAGGCAAAACCCGACCGAATGAACTGCACGTACTGTGCGTATCGTGAGCTCTGCCCGTCGTCAAAGGCGCCGGCGAGTCGACCATCATGACGCTGTGGGATCAGCAGGAGCGGGAGGCAGCCGCTCCACCACAGCAGAAAACTTCGCGCGCGGAAACCCCGCCGCGCATCCCCGTTGCGGATCAGCGACTGATCCGCCTTCTTGCCCTCGCTGCACTGCTCACCATCGCCGCCTCTGTTGCGGCGGCACTCAACATCGATCCGATCGGGGACCCAGTTGCTGGGCTCGGCGTCTCCCTCCTCTTCGGGCTCACGATCAGCTTCACGCTCGCCCCGATCCTGCTCATTGAGTCGTACCGACGTCACCCAGGACAGTGGAGAGGGCGGCGCGCGCGGGCACTTCGACGCAGCCTGATCGTCGGCGTGCTCGTCGGCGGCTACAGCGCCTTCCGGGTTGCAGGTCTCGGGAGCCCCACCGGACTCCTGATCGGCGCCGCCCTTGCGGTTGTGATTGAGGCGGCGTTTACGCGAGCGGACAACGACGCGGTGTGACGCTCTGCGTGGGGTGTAGGATGTCCACGCGCCCCGCTGGACGTAGGATCGAACCGGCGGCGCATGTCAGCAGTGGTGTGTGAACATGAGCGCAAACAAACCCCCTTTCTCTGAATCTATTGCCGCCCTCGGCTGGGGCGCAGCGCCAGAGGCGCGTGACCCAGACGATCGACCGTCGTACGTGGGTCCCGTCAGCTTCTCGCAGCTCCCATGGATTGAGGATGCGAACGAGATCAAAAGGATGCAGGCGGATATTGCGATCATCGGCGCACCGTTTGATGACGCGGTAACCCACCGGCCAGGTACGCGCTTCGGCCCACGCGCGATTCGCGAAGCGCAGTATCAGACGGGTCTCCTGCACTCCCTCCAGGTTGGCGTTGATCCATTCCGTGTCCTGACCGCCGTTGATGCGGGCGATGCCGCGGTGGTTCCGGGTCGCGTGCAACACGGTCACGGAGAGATCTATCGAAAGGTGCGCGAAGTCGCTGCGACTGGCGCGATCCCAATTGTGCTGGGTGGAGACCACTCCATCACCTGGCCGAATGCAACGGCGATTGCCGAGCTGCGATGGCCGAAGAGCATCGGCATCTTGCACTTTGATGCGCATGCGGACACATCGCCAGACGGATACGGATCGCTGCACAGCCACGGCTCACCGATGCGCCGACTGATTGAGTCCGGTGCCGTGCAGGGGAAGAACTTTGTTCAGGTTGGGCTCCGAGGTTACTTCCCAGACACTGAAACGCTCGATTGGATGAAGGGTCACGGGATGCGAACACACCTGATGACTGAGATTGAAGAGCGCGGGGCAGAGGCGGTCATCCAGGATGCGATCGCAGAGGCACTCGATGGCCCAGATGCAATCTGGATCAGCGTGGACATAGACGTGGTTGATCCAGGTCTGGCTCCTGGAACGGGTACGCCAGAGCCGGGCGGGATGCTCACCCGCGAGCTGTTGCGTGCACTTCGTCAAATTGCAGCTCGCGTACCGATCGCGGGGATGGACATCTTGGAGGTCTCTCCACCGTACGACTGGGCAGAGTCAACGGCGATGATTGCGAATCGCGCGGCTCTCGAAGTGATCAGCTCGCTCGCTAAGCGGAAGGCAGCCGGCGAGACGATTCGCTGGGAGCCTGGACGCTGATTGCAGCGGCGAGGCGCCGACTCCTCAACGACGAGGGTGACCTCAACGCAGGTGCCCAAGAGGATCGTGCGCTTTGGCGCTCGCTCGCCGAGGCAACTCGCGGCACCATTGTTGAGTTCGGCTGTGGCGCTGGTCGGATCCTTGAGGCGCTCAACGTCCGTGATCGAAGCCTGATCGGTCTTGATCGCGACCCTGAGGCGATCGCCCTCGCTCGCGAACGCGTCCCTACCGCGCAGATCCTTGAGGTTGATCTGCTGCGCTGGGCACCACCCAAGAGCCTTGAGCGGAGCGCGGGACTTGTGATTGCTGGAGGCGACCTGCTCCCGCTCTTCCTCCGCGACGAAGAGTTGCGCCTCCTGATGAACCTTGCCGCGCAACTCGTCGCACCAGGCGGCCTCTTCGCCATTGATGCCACTCGCATGGATCCGGCGCTTCTCCGCGAGGCGGCTGGGCGCGAGGAGTGGGGCGAGGATGTGCGCTGGCGCGCCGCGGACGGAAGTGAGATCCTGCGCGACTCACGACTCCTTCCAGATCCTCTCGGGCGCGAACGCGTCGCACAGCTCCAGATTCGGCACACGCTGCACGGCGAGGGCGGGTACGTTGATGAGCGCGAGCCGTTCCACGTGCGCGCGTGGAGTCCCGCCGAAGTAGAGGGGGCGGCGAGTGCGGCAGGGCTTCAGGTGGCCACGCGCCTAGAAGAGGATCGGATCCGCTGGCTGCTACGGTCTACGCATGCCTGATGCACGACCGATCGGTTTTTTCGACTCTGGCGTGGGCGGGCTCACCGTCCTCCGCGCGTCACAGCAGCGGCTCCCAGGCGAGTCAACGATCTACATCGGCGATACCGCGCGTCATCCGTACGGCACGCGCACGGATGCAGAGGTGCTCCGATTCTCGGAAGAGCTCACCGATGCGCTCGTTGCGCGCAACGTGAAGGCGATCGTGATCGCATGCAACACGGCAACCTCCGTTGCGCTGAGTGCGCTCCGCCTCCGGCACCCCGAGATCCCGTTCATCGGCGTGGTACGGCCAGGTGCCGCCGCGGCAGCACTCGCCACCCGAACCGGCCGGATTGGCGTGATTGCGACGGAGGCGACCGTTCGCTCCGGTGCATACTTCACGGCGATCAAGGATCAGAATCCTGCGGTGCAGGTGGTGGCGCGCGCCGCATCTGAACTCGTGCCACTCATTGAGGCGGGAGACCTGGACGGCGCCGCGTTGCGTGACGCTGTCGAGGGCGTGATCGCGCCGTTTCGTGCTACGGGGGAAGCGCCGCGCATCGACACGTTGCTACTTGGGTGCACGCACTTCCCACTCATACGAGGGATGATCGCGACCGAGCTTGGTGAAAGCATTGCGGTGGTCGACTCAGCTGCGGCCACTGCGACAACCCTGCAAGAGGTGATCTCGGTGAACCATCTTGACGCCCCAGGCTCAACGCGCGGCA
>CAYSEM010000002.1:43369-44460 GCA_964430115.1 uncultured Chloroflexota bacterium
CTGCAAGAGGTGATCTCGGTGAACCATCTTGACGCCCCAGGCTCAACGCGCGGCACAGCAGCCGATCCAGGGAGCGCGGGTCACCGCGCACCAGATCATGTGGAGGTGCGTGCCGCTCACGAGATCTTCACCACGGGAGACGTTGCAACGTTTCGCGCGCTTGCGGCACGCCTCTTCGGGGATCAGGTCTCAGAGGTTGTAGCCCTCCCACCCTCGAGACACTAGGGGAGCTGAGGGAGGATCGCTTCCACGATTGAGGCGGCGTTCGCGGCAGCGAGCGGCAAGAGCTCGTCAAAGGCGGTCGGAGCAGATGCATCTCCTGCATCGCTCACACTACGAATTACAATCCATGGGACACCGAAACGCTCAGCGACAAAGGCGATCGCTGCCCCCTCCATCTCCACAAGATCCGCGCCGGTTCGCTGGGCGATCGCGTCGCGCGTTGCGTGATCGTTGACGAACCAGTCGCCCGTTGCGATGCGTCCAGCGCTCACGGCGAAGCCACGTGTGGTGCCTTGCACGCGCGCGGCCTCTGCGACGATGGCGGTGAGTGCGGGGTCTGAGCGCAGGAGCGGCTCACCTTCAGAAGGCGAGTGAGCCCCGTAGCCGAAGAGGGAGAATCCTGACGCGCTGACCGCTGCAAAGTCGTGTTGCAGCACTTCGGTGCTGATCACAACATCCCCAACGCGATGCCCGGTGTGCAGGGCTGCAGCGGAACCAACCGAGATGATGCAGCGCGGTTCGAGAGCACTCGCGGCGGCAACGGCGCTTGCCGCAGCAACCTTCCCCACGCCGCAGCGAAGAAGGGCGACGGCGCGTCCGCCGATTCGGCCCGTGAGTAGGTCACCGTCCTCAATTCCGGGGAGCCGCTGCTCCTCAAGCTTCGTTGCGCGGTGTTCCAGCGCTTCGCGCTCCGCTCGGAGCGCTGCCGCAATCAAGATCGGGCGTTCCGTTAAAGGCATGTGCGGAGGATAGCCGCTCAGTTTGAATCGTCCTCAGCGCGTTCAAGCTCTACAACTGCGGAGCGCAGCGCGCGTGGTTCGCGACCCGCAAGGAGGTCTTCGGCATCCCTGAGATCAGGGTCGTGCTCC
>CAYSEM010000003.1:0-17018 GCA_964430115.1 uncultured Chloroflexota bacterium
GGCTCCTTTGACCTTGCGATTGCACTCGGAATCCTTGCGGCGAGTGGTCAACTGCAACTCGCGGGCCGGCAGATTGCCGCGCTCGGAGAGCTCGCGCTTGACGGGAGGGTTCGCGACGTACCAGGCGCGCTACCGCTTGCCATCCCACTCGTGGCACATCACGAGCGTACCCTCCTCCTTCCGGTGGAGACCGCGGCTCAGCTCGGTGCGCATGCTGGGGTTTCAGCACACGGTGTTGCGACCCTGAGGGAGGCGGTAAATCTGCTTCAAGGCGCTGCGCCAGTTGTCCACCGGTTGCCAGGATCCAGCGGTGTGGCTGACCTGCACAACAATGCGGAGCGTGTCCTCGCGCCAGATCTCGCTTCAATTCGTGGTCAGCCAATGGCAACGCGCGCGCTGATGATCAGTGCGATCGGACGCCTCCCACTGTTGCTTGAGGGGCCTCCGGGTGTTGGGAAGTCTATGTTGGCGCATGCGCTTCACGGCATCCTGCCAGATCTCACGAGCGCTGAGGCGACCGAAGTTGGTGCAATCGCTTCAGCAGCGGGTCGCCGCTCCCCAGCACCGCGACCCCCGCTGCGCACGCCGCATCACGATCTCACAGTCGCAGGTTTGATTGGAGGTGGCCCACGGATGACACCAGGAGAACTCACCTGGGCGCACCGAGGCTTGCTCATTCTTGACGAGATCGGGGAGTTTCGCCGTGACACGCTTGAGGCGCTTCGAGAACCGTTGGAGCGCCAGGTGGTTCGCCTCTCGCGTGCTGGGCGATCAGAGCAGTTTCCTGCAGCGGCACTTCTTGTTGCAACAGGAAATCCGTGCGGATGCGGCGAGCTAGATTCGTTAGATGGATCGTGTCTCTGCACGCCCCGCGCACGACGTCACGGCAGCCTATCGCTCTCGGCGCCGATTCGTGATCGCTTTGCGTTACGTATTCGACTCGGCCGACCAGTTGCACCGATCAGCACGCTGCCAACAGGGGGCCTCACAACTGCAGCTGCACGGGAGGTGGTTACCACGGCGCGTGCTGCGCTGCCAGCAGAAGGAGAGACCTCCAAACGAGTTGACCCGACGCTTCTGCGCGCATACGCACGCGGGCACACGGATCGAATCAGTGGGCGCGGCTGGGAACATCTTGCAACGATCGCTTGTGTCACAGGTCTGTTGGGCGGCCGGGAGTCATTTGGCGAGTCGGAACTTGCTGAGGCGCTGCACTTTATTGGTGTTCGCTGATGTGGAAGATTCTGCCAGGTGACGCGGAGATTCCGCTTCGCCGACAGGCTCCACTCGGCCTCAGCCCAGACAGAGACCGCCGCCGCCCACTCTGGCTGCACGGCGACCCGTCCGTGTTAGCGCTTCCTGCAATTGGCATTGTGGGGACGCGGCAGCCGAGTGCACACGGACTTGCATCCGCCCGCGCGATCGCAGCGACCTGCGTGGCTGAGGGCTGGGTAGTGGTGAGCGGCGCGGCGCGCGGGATTGACGAGACGGCGCATGAAGCGGCACTCAGTGTTGGTGGGAGAACGATTGGGGTGTTGCCGAGTCCGGCACCTGGGGGGTTGCGCCAAGGAGCACGGCGGCTCGGCGGCCAGATAATGAGCGCGGGCGCGCTGATTTCGGATCGGCCGCCCGGAACTCCGCCCGCAGCATGGAGTTTTGTTGCGCGAAACAGCCTCCTCGCAGCACTCACCGATGGACTGATCGTGGTTGAGGCACCCGAGGGGAGCGGGGCCCTCATCACCGCTGAAGCTGCGTCTGAATTCGGCCTCCCGCTTGCCTTCGTCACGGCGCCATATGGTGCGAAGAGCGCCGTGGGTGGCCTCTCCTGGCTGGCACGTTCTGCAGAACCCACCCTTCTCCCTCCTCATGTGCTCCCACCGCAGCTGCTGGTCGACGATCAGGGGCTACGAGCGTGGCTCCGTGTCTGTGCGGCGTCGTTGCGCGAAGACACAACCGTCCGTGCACCTCAGGACACGCTTCCAGCAGCGGCGCCAACGCCTGGCGGGTTGCGCGGTTTGATCCTTCACGCCCTCGGCCGCGCTGGGGCGGCGGGGCTCACTGAGGGGGACCTGCTCGGGTTGAGCGAAGGGGTGGAGGGGGCGCTCCCGAGCGCGCTGACCCTGCTGGCGCTCCAGGGCCTCGCTGAGCAGCGAGGAGGGCGTTGGAGGGTCTGTGAAGGGGCGGTGCTACGCTCTCGCGCATGAGTAAGGGAGTGACGAAGAACTTGGTCATCGTGGAGTCGCCTGCCAAAGCGGCCACGATTGAGCGCTACCTTGGCCCTGACTACACCGTACTTGCCTCCTATGGTCACGTTCGTGATCTCCCCCAGAAGGCGCGCCGCGCGGCGAAGGGGAGTGTGGCGGCGAAGCGTCCGCGACGGAAGAAGGGCGATCCCCCCGCACCGAAGGCGGCGAAGGGGCTCGGCAGCCTTGCGGTAGATGTGGAGAACGGCTTCACCCCGCACTACGAGATCATTGAGGAGAAGGAGGGGCGCCTCGCCGACATTCGCCGCGCCGCGAAGGGCGCGGAGTCCGTCTGGCTCGCCACCGACCTTGATCGAGAAGGGGAGGCGATCGCCTGGCACGTTGCCGAAGCGCTTGAGATCCCCGAGTCGGATCGGCGGCGGGTCACCTTCAGCGAGATCACCAAGGGGGCGATCCTTGAGGCCTTCAGTCATCCGCGCGCGATCAACCTTGACCTGGTGAATGCGCAGCAGGCTCGACGCATTCTGGACCGTCTCGTCGGATACAAGCTTTCACCACTCCTCTCACGTCTGGTCGCCCCACGCTCTTCGGCGGGGCGCGTGCAGTCGGTTGCCCTTCGACTCGTCGTTGAACGTGAACGTGCCATTCGCGCATTCATCCCGCGCCACTACAGCACGGTTGAACTTGGCATTCGGCCCGCCGTAGACCCGGAGCTCGTGATCCCAGCGAGCCTCGTTGGACCCAAGGGCGAGAACCTTGAGATTGAGCCAGAAGTTGCTGAGGCTGCGGTTGCACGGATCACGAACGGAAGTGCCACCGTTACCGAGCGCAGCGAGAGCACGCGTAAGCAGCGACCAGTACCGCCGTTCACGACATCAACGTTGCAGCAGGAGGCTGGCCGAAAGCACGGCTACCGCTCACGCGTCACCATGCAACTCGCGCAGAAGCTTTACGAAGGTGTAGACATTGGCGGTGAGCGCACAGGTCTGATCACGTACATGCGCACGGACTCTCCCACGCTGAGTCAGCAAGCGATCAGCGAAGCGGCAGAGGTGATTCGTGTGCGCTTCGGGAACGAGTTGGTCGTTGAGGGTGGCCGCCAGTACGCGTCAAAGTCGAAGAGCGCGCAAGAGGCGCATGAGGCGATTCGTCCCACGAGCTTCCATCGAACACCAGAAGAGGTTGCCTCCTATCTCGACGACCGCGAGTTGAAGGTCTACACGCTGATCTGGCGCCGCGCAATCGCATCGCAGATGCCTGACAAACTCTCTGCAACCACGACACTCTTCTGGAGTGTTGGTGAGGATCGACTCAAGACAAACGCCACGCGGACCCTTGAACCCGGATTCACCGCCGTGTACCTAGAAGGGAAGGACGACGAAGATGAAGACGCCGAGGCGCAACTCCCTGATCTCCCTGAGGGCTCGAAAGGGACGGTGGCAACAGTGGAGGCGGTTGCGCATCAGACGAAGCCAGAGCCGCGTTTCACTGAACCAACCTTGGTCAAGGAACTTGAGAAGCACGGGATTGGTCGCCCATCAACATACGCGGCGATCATTGAGCGCATCCAAGAGCGGGAGTACGTAGATCGAGACCGCGATAATCGACTTCGCGCCACACGACTTGGCGAGACGGTGTGCGATCTTCTGACCACTCACTTCACCGCATTTGTTGACCTTGGCTTCACGGCCGGGATGGAAGAGGAGCTTGACGCAGTTGCGGAAGGGCGTGCGGACTGGCGCGAGGTGCTTGGTAAGTTTTGGGCAACTTTTGAGCCGCTCGTCACGGAGAAGGCGGCAAGTATCGGGGCGGGCGACTACCGAAGCCGACCGAGCGAAGAGAAGTGCTCTGAGGGCCATCCAATGGAGGAGCGCCTCGGACGATTCGGGTGGTATCTCGCGTGCAGTCTGTACCCAGAGCACTCCGAGAGAAAATCGCTCTCCAAAGTGATCGGCGATGACACGCCGGGTGGCGACGTCCCCACGCTCGAAGGGGCGGGGCTCCCCTGCCCGCAGTGCGGGGCCGAACACGGCGGGAAGATGGCGCAGCGACGGAGCCGTTTCGGCTACTTCCTTGGGTGTGATCGTTACCCCGAGTGCAGATTTATTCCGAAGCCAGAGGTCCCTGAGGAGTTCCGCCTCGCCTTTGAGGCCGCCTGCCCCGTCTGTGGCGACGAGCATCAAGGAAAGCTGCGCCCACGACGAAACACCAAGCGAAACACGTATTTCTTTTCGTGTGATCGTTACCCGGAGTGCAAGACGATCCGCCCGCGTCCAACGGGGGCGGTACATGGTGGCTGCGGGGCGGTCATTGGCAAAGATGATGAAGGGGGGATCTGTACACGATGTGGTGCGCGCGTTGATCTCCCAGAGGGCGAGCTGCTCGGACTCGTGATCGCTGGCGGCACACCTGATCCGCTTGCATTCGCGCCGAAGCGTGGACGCCGCGCCGCCGCGGGTGGCGCGAAGGCTGAGGGGAACAAGGCGAAGGCTGCCTCTCGTGCCCGAACGACCAAGTCAAAAGGGAAGCCGAAACGAGTGCCCGTTGGAGTTGCGGTTGCAGATGCCGCTGCGGAGAGCGCAGGCGGCGTACCTGCTCCTGAGGACGAGGCGACCTGATGAGTGGGGGCCGGAGAGCGGCTCCAGTGACGCGTGGCGGAGCGTCTGAGTCGGACCCTCGCGTCGCCCCCTTCATGCAGCACCTCGCCGCTCGCACGCTCTCTGTCGCGACAACTCGCTCGTACCGTACGGTCGTGGAACGATTTCTCGCCTGGTCCGATGGAGAGGGGATTGATTGGCGCCAACCTGAACGCGCCGATCTTCGACGCTACGTGGCTCGACTCGGTGATGGCGCGCAGCGTTCAACGGTGCAGCAGCGACTGGCGGCGCTCGGAACGTTCTATCGGTTCTGGGTGCGCCAGGGGGGCGTGCCGAAGGATCCACTGCACGCGCTGGCACGTCCGCAGCGGGAGCGACGACTCCCCGACGTCTTGAGTGCGGAGCAGGTGTCACGCCTCATTGACACAGCCGCAGCTGGTGAGCCGGCGGCGTATGCCCTACGAGACACCGCACTCATTGAACTCCTTTATGGTGCGGGGCTTCGCATTGCAGAAGTCGTCTCAATTGAGGTGAGAGATCTTGATCTCGCGCGCGGCGAGGTGCGCGTCACAGGGAAGGGTGAGAAGGAGCGTGTTGCGCTCTTTGGTGCGCCGTGCGTGAGCGCACTCCAGCGCTACCTTGCTGACGGTCGACCGCAGTTGATGGCCTCGTCTGATGGGACGTCGTCCGCGCTCTTCCTTAATCGGAACGGTGCGCCGCTTGGCGAACGCGGCGCACGCGCGCGACTCGACGCAACGGCGAAACGCGCCGGTCTCCCCGCCGGCTTCCATCCGCACACGTTGCGCCACTCCTTTGCAACACACCTTCTGGATGGCGGCGCGGACCTCCGCGTGGTTCAAGAACTTCTCGGCCATGAAAGTCTAGGGACCACGCAGGTGTACACCCATGTCTCTACAACGCGGTTGCGTGGCCTCTATGCGTCAGCTCACCCGCGAGCGCGTCGAAGGGGTGGTCGATGACGAGTCGGGCGGTCCGCAACAGTGTCCTCCTCTCTGTTGCCGCCTTCGCATCACGCGTGCTCGGTTGGGTGCGACTGATCGTCCTCCTTGGTGCCTTCGGTGCTGACGGTCGACTCGACCCGTACCTCGCAGCCTTCAAGGTGCCAGACATCATCTATCAGTTGATCGCTGCGGGGCCGCTCTCTAGCGTGCTCGTCCCACTCGTTGTCCGCCTGCGCACTGAGGGTGATCCGGCGCGAGCGCACAGGATTATCAGCGCCGTCTTTCTCCTCTTCGGACTGCTCGCGCTTGCCGTTGCGCTCCTCGCCATCACTCTCGCTTCCGGGCTGGCGCAGGTGCTTGCTCCAGGGATTGGCGTCGATGGGCAGGAGGAGGTGGCGCAGCTGAGCCGAATCTTGGCCCCTTCATCCGTGGGCCTCGGGATCGTTGCGGTGGCGAGCGTCTGGAGTGCGACAAGTGAGCGTTTCTTCGCCTCCTCCATTGGGCCGCTGGTGTACAACCTCTCGGTCATCCTCTTCACACTCTTCGGCGCATCCGCCTTTGGGACGACGGCGCCAGCGGTTGGCACTGTGGTCGGTGCCGCTCTCTTCGCAGTAATCGCGCTGATTGACGCTCGAGCGGGCGGACTTCGGCTGGTGCGGCCGTCGTTTGGTGATCCGCTCCTGCTGCGCGCACTCCGCTCACTAGCGCCACGCATTGGTGGACTCTTGGCCATCCAAGTGGTGCTCACCGGACTGATCGCCGCCGCGAGCACGCTCGGCGCGGGAAGCATCACCGCATGGTCGTATGCGCTCTCGCTGGTTCAGTTGCCACTCGCCATGGTGGCTGGCTCGATTGGCACCGCACTCCTTCCAGTTGCCGCACGCGTGTTGCACACAGAAGGCCGTGCGGGCCTTGCTCGGGTCTCACACACCACGCTCGGTGCGGCACTATGGATGCTCACTCCCGTCGCGCTTCTCGGTGCGCTCCTCGCCGCAAATCCCGCGCAACTCGTGTTGGGAATCGATCCTGCAAGCGCGGTCGGCACACTCCTCGCCGCAGGTCTCAGTCTGCTGCTGCTCAGCCTCCCGATTCAGGGGGTCACCAGCGTGGCGACGCGCCTCTGCTACGGCACAGGGGATACCGCAGGTCCGGTGCTCTGCAGTCTCATCGGCGCGGCATCGATGGCGCTCAGCGTCGCTCCGCTGATTAGCCTCTTCGGATTTGCGGGGCTCGCCGTTGCGGTACTCATTGGAGAGCTCTTGGAGTCGCTGCTCCTTCTGCTGAGACTTCGCGTGCATCTGGGTGGGCGACTCTTCCGCGATCTTGCGAACCCGATTGGTGCGGTGATACTCGTCGCCCTCGTCGCGCTCGCGATTGCGGCAACACTCGCCACCGCACTCGGCGCGCTACTGACGCGGGAGACACTGGTCTTGCGCGCGCTTTCGGACAGCCTCGCCGCGTCTCTCGGACTCCTGGCATATCTCGCCCTAAGCAGGCGGTTCGGCCTAACGGCGGCGACCGCCCCTCTTGATGCGCTGCGTCACGCCACCGCTGCGCTCCGCGCGCGCGTGGGGGTTCGCTCGTGACGCGCGTCGGCACCGCTGGAATTGAGCGCGCACCTGCAAACCTCTTCCAGGATCCTGTGTTGCGCGCCGAATGGGATGAGCGCGCGGTCGCGGCGCCAGGTGGCGATATGCATCAGGGGGGCGCATTTGCTGCGGATCGCATGCGACGCGGAATACGCGTGGTGCCGATCTATGTGGATGGAGCACCGCTGCTTGTCACGGTTCGAAAGCTTCCGATCCTTGGGCTTGGCATCGCAAGCATCTCGCGAGGCCCTGCGGTCAAGGCGGACGTATCGCCTGAGGAGCTCGTGCAGATCCCTGAACTGCTCCGGCGCGTGGCTCACTGGCTGCGTCGCGAGGAGGGGGTGGTGGAGCTGCGCGTTGATCCCTGGGCCCAGGAGAGCACGTCACTCCGCGATGCATGGAGCGCCGCGGGATTCTCCCCGTGCGAAGAGAGTTTCTTCAGTCGTCACTCCATGTGGATTCGCGCAAGTGCAACGCGCGGACAGAGCGAGGAGGCGCTCTTCGCGCAGGTCAACGCAACGAAGCGGAACGAGGTGAGTGCGGCGCGCCGTGCTGGCGTGTCCGTTCGTCGCCTCGAGGCACCTGATGTCGTGCTCCTTGCGAAGGTAGCCGACATCGTGAACGAGACTGCAGTGCGGCGTGGCTTTACAACGATTGATCCAGCCCGAACGCTCCCCACCTGGTCAGATCTGATGCGCGCACGGCAGATGGAGGTGTGGCTCGCTGAGCTTCCAGACGGCACGCTCGCCGCGGTGGAGACGGCGCTTCGACACGGTGAACGCCTCACCAGTCATCACGCCGGATCCCGCGATCTTGGTGAACGAGCTCCCGTGGGCGTGGTGCCGCTCTTGCGATGGACGTTGATCAATCAGGCGCGCATCGAAGGGAGGATTGCGGACCTCGGCGGCGCGGACATCGCCGGTCACCGTCAGATTCCGGAGCCTGGGGATCGCATGTACGGGCTCTACACCTTTAAGCGTGCCTTTGGAGCATCATGGGTTGAGATGAGTGGCGCGCATCGTATAGAGGTCAACCCCCTCGGCGCTCGGCTTCGGACGGCACTTCGTCGCGTGGCGGGTGGTGCCCGATGAGCGCGCAGGTTCGGCCAGAGAGAACGATCAGAGCACTCGTGGCGCGACTGCGTGCACGCGGGCTCCTCCACGCGGATGCTGCGGCAGCGCGCGCTGAAACGATGCAGGAGATCACCTCGGGGGTACAGAGTGACTCGCGCCTCATACGCCCTGGCGGAATCTTTGTAGCGATTCGCGGCGCACGTGCGAACGGCGCAGACTTTGCGGCTGATGCGTTTGCCCGCGGGGCGATCGCCACGCTTGCCGAGCCTGCTGAGGCGGAGTTGATTCTGAAGGTGTTAGGCGATCGCGCGCCGCTCGTTATCACGGTGACCCACGCTCGTCGTGCGCTTGCGGAGGCTGCCGCCTGGTGGGAGGGGGACCCGTCCGAAGAACTGATCGTCATCGGGGTGACCGGCACGGATGGGAAGACCACCACAGCAACGTTCCTGTCAACGGCGCTCACCGCCGCTGGTATCTCTGCGGGGCTCCTCTCAACCGCGATCGCTCGCGTTGGGGGAGTGCAGCGTCCAACGCCCATGCATCAGACCACACCAGAAGCGCCAGCGCTGCAGGCGCAACTAGAAGAGTCTCGACGTGCTGGCGATCGCGCGGTCGTTGCCGAGACCACGAGTCACGGACTCGCGCTTGATCGAGTGGCGTCGATCTCCTACGCGGCTGGGGTGTTCACAAATTTCGGCTCAGACCACCTTGACTTGCATGGAACCATTGACGCATATCGCGCGGCAAAAATGCAACTGATCTCGCGCATTACCGGCTCAGACGCGAGTCGTGCAGCAGGGCTTGCTCCGCTCGCAGTGATACGGCGTGCCGACCCCGCACTTGCACCGTTCGTTGCCGCGGCAGATGCGGTCGGCGTCAGAGTGGTCGATTTCGATGTTGCCGAGGACGGAGCGCTCTTGTTGGACGGTGCTCGACACGTCGTGAAGCTGCGCATGCCAGGGCGCATCAACGCGCTCAATGCTGCCGCGGCGCTTGCCCTGGTGGCGGCGTGGGGACTCCCTCTTGCGCCAGCGATCGCGGCAGTTGCGGAGGAGCCTGGCCCGCCGGGTCGGAGCGAGCGAGTTGCGTGCGGGCAACCATTCTCAGTGATCGTAGATTTCGCGCACAACGGCCAGTCGCTCGAGGCGGCGATTCAGGTGGCCAGATCGCTCGCGATTCCGGACGGGCGTGTCCTCTTGGTGACGGGGGCTGCAGGAGAGCGAGACGCGGGACGTCGTACCGCGATTGGACGTGTGTGCACCGAGGCGGAGCGGGTCTGGATCGCGGATGAGGATCCGCGCGGAGAGAGCCCTGACGTGATTGCCGCGGCGATCTACGCCGCCGCAGAGGCGCACGTGGGCGCTGCAGCTAAGGAGCGGATCACGGTGCTCCATGACCGCCGGGCTGCGATCAGGGCTGCGATTAGCGAGGCGCGGCCCGGCGACGTCGTGCTGCTCGCGGGGAAGGGGCATGAGCGCACGATCGAGCGGAGCGGAGGTGCGGAGGAGTGGGATGAGGTGAGGGTGGCAACTGAGGTGCTCACCTCGCTCGGCTATCCTCAGCGCACATGAGCGCAGAACCGCAGCCGATCAGTCGCGAAGGCGCTCGGGCGCCGCAGGTTCCCGACCCGATCGCAAAGGTTCGCGCCCTCGCTCGACCAGTCGCTGAACTGCGCGAAACGCTCCTCTCGAGAGTATCCGCACACCATGAAGATGCAAGCGCCGCAACACTTGTTGCTGCCGCGTTTGATTTCGCCGTGCAGGCGCACGGAGATCAGGTGCGCGCCTCGGGAGAGCCGTATGTGACACACCCGGCGGAGGCTGCGCTGATCCTTGCCGATCTCGGTCTTGATGCGACCACGCTTGCCGCAGCACTCCTGCACGACGTCCCAGAGGACACCAGCATCACCACAACCGAGCTCGGCGAACGATTCGGAGACGAGGTGGCCAACCTCGTGGACGGCGTCACGAAGTTGAGTAAGTTCTCCGCACTTACTGCGGAAGAGCAGCACGCCGAGAACATCCGCAAGATGTTCTTGGCGATGTCGCAAGACATTCGCGTCGTGCTGATCAAGCTCGGCGACCGCCTGCACAACATGCGTACGCTTGCGGCGCTCGGCGTTGAGAAGCAGCGGCGCATTGCACGCCAAACCCTTGAGATCTACGCGCCACTCGCGGAGCGTCTCGGCATCTGGCAGGTGAAGTGGGAGCTTGAGGATTTGGCCTTTAAGGCGCTCGAGCCCGAGCGATATCACGAGCTCGCCCGACTTGTAGACATGCGCCGCGATGCACGCGCTGCATACGTCACGCGAGCGATTGAGGTGCTCCGTCCGGAGTTGGAGCGTGCGGGCATTCATGCAGAGTTCACCGGTCGTGCGAAGCACCTGTACTCGATCCACAAGAAGATGTCCCGAAAGAACACGGACTTCTCTGAGATCTATGACGTCTTTGCGATCCGAATTGTGGTCGAAGACCTCCGCGAGTGCTATGCGGCGCTTGGGGCGGTGCACTCAGTGTGGCGCCCAATCCCTGGTCAGTTTGATGACTACATTGCAGTGCCGAAGAACAATCTCTATCAAAGCCTGCACACGGCGGTGGTCGCCCTTGATGGGCGACCGCTTGAGGTGCAGATTCGAACCCGCTCCATGCACGACGTCGCAGAGGTTGGGATCGCCGCACACTGGCGCTATAAGGATGGAAGCCGCTCGGATGCGGCCTATGACGCGAAACTTGCATGGCTGCGTCAACTCCTTGAGTGGCAGCGCGACGTCACCGATGCATCCGAGTTCCTTGAAGGAGTCCGTCTGGATGTCTTCCAAGATCAGGTGTACGTGTTCACGCCGAAGGGTGACGTGAAGGAGCTTGCGGCGGGAGCTACGCCTCTTGATTTTGCCTATCTCGTCCATACGGATATTGGGCACCGTTGCATTGGAGCGAAGGTCAATAATCGTCTCGTGCCGCTTGAGTATCGGCTCAAGTCTGGCGACATCGTTGAGGTGGTGACCGCGCGGGGAAAGCACGGCCCGAGTCGCGACTGGTTAGCGATTGTTGCGACGCGCCAAGCGCGCGACAAGATCCGACAGTGGTTCAAGCATCAGGAACGCGACGAGAACATCACCCATGGGCGAGAATCGTTGGAGCGCGAGTTGCGACGTTTGGCGCGCAGTTCGCTTGAGGCGGTCGGCAGGGAGCGCATTGAAGAGGTAGCGAAGCAGCTCAACCAAGGGAACGCGGATGATCTCTTCGCGGCGATCGGCTACGGAGCGGTTGGGCCCCAGCAGGTGGTCTCTCGCCTCGGCGTGGCCTCGGATGATGCGCAGGAGATCCTTCCGTTCAGTGTTGCGCCGCAACAGGTTGCCCCAGCGGAGCGCACTGGCGGGATCCGCGTGAAGGGGGTTCCAGATCTCCTCACTCGGTTCGGACGCTGCTGCCGTCCGCTCCCTGGCGATCCAATTGTTGGATTTATCACGCGTGGAAAGGGGGTGACCGTGCACCTCGCAAGTTGCTCAACCTCCTCGTCCGCACGTGAGGCCTCCCGACTGATTGACGTGGAGTGGGAGATCGCACCACCAACCACTGAGAGTTATCCGGTCACCATTCGCATTGAGGCCTCCGACCGAACTGGGCTCCTCTCCGACATCACACAAGTGGTGGCTGACCAGAAGGTCAACATCCTCGCTGCATCGGTTGGGATGACCGGCTCCGGTAACGCGGAGGTCCTCACCACCCTCGCTGTTGGCTCCATTAGTGAACTCGCCCGCTTGATGGCACGTATCGAGCGAATTCGTGGTGTGCGCAGCGTGGCACGGGAGCAGCGCCAGTGAGCGGCTTCCAGGCACCGCGCGGGATGCGCGACCTCTTCGGCGCAGATGCCGCTGCCGTCACAGCAGTTGAGCGAGCGGCATACGCCGCCGCGGAGGCGGCGGGCTACCAGCGCATCATCTCGCCAATCGCGGAAGAGAGTGCACTCTTTGAGCGCGGCATTGGTGGCGCTACCGACGTGGTTGCAAAAGAGCTCTATCGGCTCGCTCCGCATGCGGAGGATTCCACGCCTCTCGCGCTGCGACCGGAGGCAACCGCGGGGATCCTCCGCGCGTACATCCAGCACGGCATGCGCAGTGCCCCGCAGCCGGTTCGTCTCGTCACCGTCGCGCCATTCTTCCGTCATGACCGACCACAGAAGGGTCGATATCGCCAATTCACGCAATTCAATGTTGAGGCGATCGGCGACGCTGGCCCTGGAATTGATATTGAGGTGATTGAACTCGGCGCAAGCTTCTTGAAGCAGCTTGGACTTACCGACGTCGAAGTTCACTTCAACTCTGTTGGCTGTAGCGACTGTCGACCTGCCTATGCGGCAGCGCTGCGAGCGCACTTCGCCCCGATTGAAGGAGAGCTTGGAGAGGTCGACCGGACCCGGCTCCGCGATAATCCACTCCGCCTCCTCGACTCAAAGGACGCCGCCGCTGTGCGCCGAGCGGAGAGCGCACCTGCGCTCCCCGGTCACCTCTGTGATGCATGCGCCGCGCATGCCGACGTCGTTCGCGCGGGCCTCGCCGTTGCTGGCGTCAAGGTGATCAGTGCCCCGCGTTTGGTGCGCGGGCTGGACTACTACAGTCGCACCGCTTGGGAGTACCTCCTCCCCGGAGAGGAGGGACAGCAGGGCGCACTTGGTGGCGGTGGGCGCTACGACGGGCTCGCGGCACTGATTGGTGGAACTGCAACCCCCGCCATCGGCTTTGCGATCGGTGTGGACCGTGTAGTCCACGCGCTTCACGATCGGAAGATTGAGATTGGCGCAGTCGCGCAACCACTGACGGTGATCTGCGGGATTGACGAGGGGAGCATCGGGGAGCGCATTCGGCTCGCCTCGTTGATTCGGGCGACAGGGTCTGCCGCACGCGCCGACGTTACTCCCCGTAAGATCGGGAAGCAGCTTGAAGGTGCGTCGCGTGACGGAGCGGTCGCTGTCATCATTGTGGAACCCGATGGTCGCTATAGCCTTCGAGCCATGATCGATGGAAAACAGGAAGAGCCGACCGACGAGGCAGGCGTGCTGCGCGCCGTTGCCGCACTCGTGAAGCGAACCTAAAGGAGAGCATGAGCGAATCAGGACGACTCGCAACCGGTCTTCGCAGCGACGTCTGCGGCGCACTGCGCGCGAGCGATGCTGAGCGTCGCGTCCGTCTCGCTGGCTGGATCCACCGTCGCCGGGACCACGGCAGCCTCGTCTTTATTGACCTTCGCGATCGCTACGGCATCGTGCAGGTGGTGGTGGACGCGGCGACCGCGCCAGACGCACACGCAGCGCTCGTCGATGCACGAATTGAGTGGGTCATTGCGGTCGAAGGGGTCGTCACTCCACGTCGTGCTGGGACGGAGAATGAGAAGCTCCCGACAGGGGCCATTGAAGTGGCGGCCGACTCGGTGCGCATCCTCTCGCAGTCAAAGACACCACCGTTCTACATCAATGAGCCAGATGCGCCGATTGACGAAAGCGTCCGCCTGAAGCACCGCTATCTTGACCTCCGGCGGGAGCCGTTGCGAGATCGACTCTTGATGCGTAGCGCCATGGTGCAGGCGATCCGCGAAGTGCATCACGAGCACGGCTTTGTTGAAGTCGAGACGCCGATCCTCATCAAGTCCACACCAGAAGGGGCGCGCGACTTCATCGTGCCATCACGTCTTCAGCCAGGGAGTGTCTACGCCCTCCCGCAGTCGCCCCAGCAGATGAAGCAGCTTCTGATGGTGGCTGGATTCGACCGTTACTTCCAGATCGCGCGCTGCTTCCGTGACGAAGACCTACGCGGCGACCGTCAGCCAGAGTTCACCCAGCTCGACCTTGAGATGAGCTTTGTGGACGAGACGAGCGTGCGCGGCTTTGTGGAGCAGATGGTGATTGAGGTGACGAAGCGCACCCGGCCCGATCGACCGATGCAACAGATCCCATTCCCTGTCTTCACCTATGAAGAGGCGTTGGAGCGGTACGGCTCGGATAAGCCCGACCTTCGCTATGGAATGGAGCTGATCAATCTTGGGGCCGCTCTCCCCGCCGCAACCGGCTTCAAGGTGTTTGATGATGTTCGCGCCAGCGACGGCCGCATCCGCGCCATTCGCATCCCTGGAAAGGGTGGCGTTGCGCGCTCAGAGATTGATGATCTGACCGAACGCGCGAAGCGCCACGGCGCGAGCGGTCTTGTCTGGATCGCCCTGCAGCCAGATGGTGAGATCAAGTCGCCGATCGCAAAGTTCCTCTCGCCAGAATCGGTTGAGGCGATCTGGAGCGCGAGTGGCGGCAAGAGCACCGCGCCGGAGGGAGATCTCATCCTTGCTGTTGCTGGCGAGCCTGTCCTCTCTGCAGAGGTGCTCGGGCGTCTGCGGGTTGAGATTGCACTTGAGGCGAACATGGCAGATCCTGAGATCCTCGCCTTCTGCTGGGTGCACCGTTTCCCGATGTACCAATGGGATGCGGAGTCGAGCCGCTGGGATGCGACGCACAACCCGTTTAGTGCTCCAGTGCCCGAGCATGTTGAACTGCTCGCCACAACCTCAGGGGATGTGAGCAAGCGTTCGGCTGGCGATCCAGCGGGCGGGGCACTCGCGCAGCAGTACGACGTGGTGCTCAACGGCTGGGAACTTGGCGGCGGTTCCGTGCGCATCCACGATCGCGCGCTGCTCGAGCGTTCATTCGCGCTGATGGGGCACTCCCTCGACGATGCGCGCGCAAAGTTTGGCGCGCTCCTTGACGCGTTCGAGTACGGCGCACCGCCACACGGTGGCATCGCGATTGGTGTTGAGCGTTGGGCGGCACTCCTTGCGAATCAGGTCAACATTCGCGAAGTGATGGCCTTCCCGAAGACGCAATCGGGGAGTGACCTGATGCTTGAGGCCCCGTCAGAGCCAGACGCGAAGCAGTGGAGCGACTTGGGGCTCAGCCTTGCGCCGAGGCCGAGCACGCCGCGAAAGTAGCGCAGGTTCGACGGTAGCGAGAGGCGCGCATGCCCACCGTGAAGATTCGCGACGCAGAGATCTACTTCGAAACGTACGGTGAGCCAGTCCCTGGTCGCGACCCCATCCTGCTGATCCATGGCTCGTACATCACTGGATCAGTCGACTGGGGCGGAGTGGCGCCACGGTTGGCGCAGGAGTTCCAGGTGATCGTTCCAGACTGCCGAGGTCACGGGAGGAGCGACGATCCTGCTGGTCGATACTCGTTTCGCGAGATGGCTGCCGACGCAGCCGCACTGATTCGTGCCCTCGGCCACACGCAGGCGCACGTGATCGGGCACAGCAATGGGGGCAATGTGGCGCTCGTTACGTTGATGGAGCATTCCGAGGTCGTAGCAAGCTGCATTCCTCAGGCAGCGAATGCCTATGTGAGCCCCGATCTTGTGGAACGGATTCCGAAGAAACTGGATCCGGAGCGTGTGCGAGTGGAGGATCCTAGCTTGATGATGGAAATGATTGAGCTCCATTCGGCACGTCACGGAACCGAGTATTGGGCGACCCTCCTACGCCGTACCGCCGCAGAGATCATCAGCCAACCAAACTACACCGCGGCTGATCTCGCTCGCGTGCAGCGACCAACATTCGTGATTGAAGGTGAACTCGACGCAACTAATGCTCCGGCAGCGCACGGACGCTTCATGGCGCAGCACATCCCTGGGAGCCAGCTCTGGATTCCGGTCGGCGTCGGCCACAACGTGCACACCGAGATTGCCGCAGAGTGGTGCCAGCGCGTGCTCGCCTTTCTTCGAGCCGTCACTGATGCGCAGCGCCACTGAGCGAGAGCGCCGTGCATTCTCGTGTTGAGCGCCTTGAACTTGTAAGCCCGTGGAGGATTGCGCATGGCGTATCTACCGAACGCTCAACGGTAATCCTTGAGCGCGACGGTGGTTTTGGGGAGGCGGCGATCGTCCCTTACCTTGGCGAGTCGAGCGCCGAGATCCTTGCGGCAATCGCCTCGTTTGCTTCGGATCGTCTCGAGCTCCACAGCGCTGGAGTCCGCGCAGACGCAGTCAACGCAATCGCTTCACGCGGTGCACAGTGTGCGGTTGATCTCGCTCTCCATGATGCGGAGGGTCAGGCACGGGGAGAGCCGCTCTGGAAGGTACTCGGCATCAACGCAGAATCTTCAATTGAGACATCGTTCAGCATCGCGATGGATACCCCAGATGAGATGGCAAGGCGAGCCCGCGCTGCGGAGGTGTCAATCCTTAAGCTCAAGATGGGCGGAGTTGACGATGAGGCGTGTGTTGAAGCGGTTCGTGGTGTCACAAACGCGACACTGCGGCTCGATGCGAACGGAGGGTGGAGTCGCGAGGAGGCGGCGCGCCTGATTCCCCGCCTCGCTCGGTTCAAGATTGAGCTGGTAGAACAGCCACTTGCGGTCGAAGATCGTGACGGTTTCGCGTGGCTCCGCGCCCAGAATGTCGGTGTTCCGATTTTTGCCGATGAGAGCGTGAGCACGGTTGAGGGCGTCGACGCGTTGGCACAGAGCGTTGACGGGATCGTAATCAAACTGCGGAAGTTTGGCGGACTTCGTCGCGCACATGCGGCGATTGAGCGGGCGCGCAGCCTTGGCCTGCGAACGA
>CAYSEM010000003.1:17118-36380 GCA_964430115.1 uncultured Chloroflexota bacterium
CTTCGTCGCGCACATGCGGCGATTGAGCGGGCGCGCAGCCTTGGCCTGCGAACGATGATGGGATGCATGATCGAAAGTTCACTCGCCGTTACCGCGGCGGCACATCTTGCCTTGCGCTGCGACCTCGCGGACCTTGATGCGCCGCTGCTCATTCGCAACGATCCGTTCAGTGGACTGACGTACCGCGGATCAGCGGTGCTCCTGCCGCCAGGGGCTGGGATCGGTGCCGTTCCGCGTGGAGGGAACTAGGAGGCGTCGTCCCCGCGTCGCTCCCACGGATCGATCGCGTGTGTGTCCGCAGGTGGTGCCTCGTACCCAAGACGGGCCCTTCCGTCTGATGGCGTGATCGCCGCTTCGTCACCGCATTCGACTCCAATGCCAGCGGGAGTGCTTCCTGAGGAGAGGAGCGCAAGCGGGGTGAGGCGCACCGGACCCACAGCACCGTTGTGCGCGGCATGCAACGTCTCATCTGGGGTGCGTCCGTGTGCCGCGATCAGCGCTGTGATCGTCTCCGGATCAATCCCCGCATGTGTCACGGGGAGCGAGAGGAGTGCGGTGGTCCCCCCAACGAGGCGGAGCGCCTCAGCGCCCGCCGCCTCCGCAGTGCCAGCCTCCGTGCGCAGAGCGAGCGGAGCGAAGTCC
Source organism: uncultured Chloroflexota bacterium (assembly GCA_964430115.1). Classification (GTDB taxonomy): domain Bacteria; phylum Chloroflexota; class Limnocylindria; order Limnocylindrales; family Limnocylindraceae; genus Limnocylindrus. The sequence goes on from CAYSEM010000003.1 coordinate 17,761, forward strand.
GCCGCTCCGGTGAGTCCGGCGACGAGGATCGGGTGCGCGCCACCAGACCAGGCCGCCTCGATGAGGCGACTTAGGGCAGGAGAGGGGCGGTCGCTCACCAGGGAGGTGTCGCTTGCGAGGATCAGCGCGGCCACGGTCATGTCCAAAGTATACGCAGGCGCGAAGCGTGCGAGAATCCTCATATGACAGCCCTAAACGCCCCCGCAAATCTCGTCGCCCAGACGGGCATTCGCACCGTGGGCATCGTCGCGCACGTTGACCATGGGAAGACCACGCTGGTGGACAGCCTCCTGCGCCAGAACGGCGCCTTCCGCGCCAACGAAGAGCTCGTAGAGCGCGTGATGGATAGCGGCGACCTTGAGCGCGAGAAGGGGATCACGATCCTTGCGAAGGAGACGGCGATCCAGTTCAAGGGTGTACGCGTGGTGATTGTTGACACTCCAGGTCACGCCGACTTCGGTGGCGAAGTGGAGCGCAGCCTTCTCGCCGTTGATGCGGTGCTCCTGCTCGTCGATGCTTCCGAGGGCCCACTCCCACAGACGCGCTACGTCCTCTCAAAGGCCCTCGCGCGCTCTCTCCCGGTGGTGCTCGTCATCAACAAGATCGATCGCGCCGACGCACGGATCAAGGAGGTGATTGATGAGGTCTACGAACTCTTCCTTGACCTCGGTGCGAATGAGCAGCAGATCAACTTCCCGATCGTCTACACCAATGCGCGTGCAGGCACCGCAACGCTCGATCTTGAGAAGCCTGGCACCGACCTCATCCCGCTCTTGGACGTGGTGCTCGAAACCGCGCCAGCGCCGATGCACGAGCCTGGCCACCCCCTACAGGTGCTAATCACGAACCTTGCGGCAAATGACTTCGTGGGGCGGATCGCCGTTGGACGCATTCGCAACGGGATCGTGCGCAAGGGGGCGAAGATCACCATCCTCCGCGAAGAGAGCGCGATCAGCGGGACGGTGACGTCGCTCACGCTCCCGATGGGGATTGAACGCGTTGAGGTTGCTGAGGCTGGACCCGGTGAGATTGTTGGCATTGCAGGTCTCGCCGATGTTGAGATTGGCGAGACGATCACCGACCCTGCAGATCCGCGACCGCTCGAACGACTCCACGTTGATCCGCCAACACTTCAGATGACGTTTGGCGTGAACACGAGTCCGATCGGCGGCAAGGACGGGAAGTTCCTCACGTCGCGCCAGTTGAAGGCACGCCTTGAGAAGGAGGTGCTCGGCAATCCAGCGATTGAGGTGAGCCCAACGGATACGGGCGAAGCCTTCCAAGTACGGGGACGCGGCGAACTCCAACTTGCAATCCTCGTGGAGCAGATGCGACGCGAAGGGTTCGAACTTGAAGTGTCGCGCCCTGAGGTGCTGTTGCATAAGGGGCCAAACGGTATTGAGGAACCTTTTGAGCAGCTCACCATTGACGTCCCTGTCGATTTTGTTGGCGTGATCACGGGGATCATGGCGGAGCGTCGTGCGCGCATGGAGAACATCCAGCACGGCGCAGACGGCCGAGCCCGCGTTGACTTCTTGATCCCAACGCGTGGTCTGATCGGCGTCCGCGGCCGCATCCTGACCGAGACGCGCGGCACCGCGCTCATCCACCAGCTGAGTGCCGGTTACAAGCCGTGGGTTGGCGAGATCCCACATCGCACGAACGGCTGCCTGATCTCTGACCGTACAGGCGTCACCACGGGTTACGCCCTCTACGGCATTCAAGAGCGCGGTGAACTCTTTGTCACAGAAGGTGAGCAGACGTATGAAGGACAGATCATTGGCGAGAGCGCCAAGCCTGGAGATATGGATGTGAATGCAGTGCGCGAGAAGAAGTTGACGAACATGCGCACTCACTCGCACGACGAGGCGATTCGCCTCACGCCGCCGCGACGCATGGCGCTTGAAAACGCGCTTGAGTTCATTGGCCCCGATGAGTTGATTGAGGTCACCCCATCGGCGCTTCGACTGCGCAAGCGACTCCTCAACGAAAACGATCGTCGTCGCGAAGCTGGCCGGCGCGCCGAGATGCGCGAGGCGAACTAGTTCGTGCTATGAGCGTTGCGCGGATCTTCGCCGATCACGCTGCTGGCTCACCTGTTCGAACAGAGGTGGCAGAGCTCCTTGCGGCGCTGTACCGCGACGGGATTGGAAATCCGAACGGGGGTCATGCTGAGGCGCGACGCTCACGGGCACTTCTTGATGAAGCGCGCGCCTCGATCGCAGAGACGTTCGAGGTAGAGTCGCGTCAAGTGACGTTCACGGGGAGCGCCTCCGAAGCGCTCGCGCTGGCGCTATCCGGCGAGCTTTCCGAGAGCGGGACACTGCGGACCACAGCTGCGGAACACCGCGGTGCACGAGCGCTCGCCAATCGGCATCAGGCTGCCGGGGGATTCGTCGAGCTGATCCCAGTCAGCTCAAGCGGAGCCTGGATACTGGACGGTCTCAGCGCACGCCAAAACACCGTGGGACTCCTGGCGATCTCGTCAGGAGAACTTGGGACGGAACAAGATCTCGCCGCGCTCCGAACGCTGTGGCCCGAGTCTGACTCAGGTGCGCTGATCCTTGATGCCGTACAGGCGGTCGCATCACGCTCGTTGCGATTCTCTGAAACTGGTGCGACCCATCTCGTCATCGGATCTGCAAAGTTGGAGGGACCAGCCGGTATCGCGGCGCTCATCACAGCTCCTGATCGCCGCGTCAAGCCACTTGTTCCGGGGGGTGGACAGGAGAGAGGGCGCCGTGGCGGGACCGAAGCGGTGCCCCTCGCTGCAGCGTTTGCGCATGCAGTCACACTGGCGGTACGGGAACGAGAGGGGACACGGCGGCACTTGAACGCACTCTCCGTCGCCTTTGACGACGCGCTTGGCGCGCCAGAGAGACACGGGCTGCGTCAAACTGGCCCCGCTGACCGTACGAATCGACTCCCCGGACATCACTCGTACGCCGCGAACTGGGCCCTTGGTGATGACCTGGTGGCCGCATTTGATCACGCAGGTCTCGCCATATCAACAGGGTCGGCATGTATCAGCGGCTCCCGTGAGCCGTCCGAGGCGCTCGCCGCCTGTGGGCTCTCTGACGATGAATCACGCGGCGGGATTCGAATCTCGTTTGGTCGCACGAACAGCATTAACGAAGCGGTGCGGGCTGCCTCAATTGTTGCAGCAACATGTGCGCGAGTCCGCCATCAGGAGCTCACTGAGGTGCGATCCACATGAGCACACACGGACTTCCCAGCGGGTGGCTTGCAGAGCCGGAGGCGGCGCAGTCTGAGCGTGTGCTCGTTGCTCTCTCTGGGGGCGTAGATTCCTCCGTTGCAGCAGCCCTCCTCGTGGAGGCTGGACATCAGGTGGTTGGTGTGTGGATGCGACTTCACGATGCTGCTGACCGAGTGGATGGCGGGAGGAAGAGTTGTTGCACCCTTGATGCGGCGGACGATGCGCGTCGCGTGGCGGACCAGTTGAAAATCCCATTCCACATTCAGAACCTTGAGCGTGAGTTCGCCGATGCGGTGCTTGAGCCATTCGTTGGCGCATATCTCGGCGGAGAGACGCCAAGCCCCTGCGTTGGCTGCAATACCGCGGTGAAGTTTGGAGCACTCGTGGGGAAGGGGAGTGCGCTCTTTGGCTGCGAAGCGGTTGCCACCGGCCACTATGCGCGACGCGCGGTGAGTGCCGACGGCGGTTCCTGGCGCTTGCGTACTGCAGTGGATCACGACAAAGACCAGACGTATTTCTTGCATGGCCTCCGCAGCGACGCGATCGCTCGGGCGCGCTTTCCACTTGGGGGAATGACTAAGCCGGAGGTTCGTGAGGTGGCACGCGCGCGCGGACTCCCAACGGCGGAGAAGCCAGAGAGCCAGGAGATCTGCTTCGTCCCAGATGGCGATTACCGTTCGCTCTTGCGCACGCGCGGCTGGGAGCCACAGCGCGGAGAGGTTGTCGACGAAAAGGGGGAGGTTGTTGGAACGCATGAGGGGAGCGCAGGATTCACCGTTGGCCAACGCCGTGGACTCTCCGTGACAGGAGGTGCGCCACGGTATGTCAGCGCGATTGATCCGCGGACGAATCGCATCACGATCGGCCGCCGCGAATCGCTTGAGCGCAGAGAGATCCAGTTGACGGGGGCCGCCACCCCGAGCGGAGAGTTGCCCGCGGGAGTAGTCCTTGATGGCGCGGCAAGGATCCGACATCGCGGTGTAACGGCGCCAGGGCGCTTGGTTAGTAAGGGGGGCGGCGCAGCAACACTAGAGTTGCGCGATCCTCTCTGGGCACCATCCCCCGGCCAGACGGTGGTGCTCTATGACGGAGAGACGCTTGCCGCTGGTGGTCAGATCAGCGCTCACGCACCACTGCATGCTTGAGCCTGCGCCACTCTTGATTGGTCTGACGATTGCGGTGGCGACACTTGCTGGGCGCCTCCTCGCGATCCGGGCGCTGCTACCCATTGCGATCACTGCCGCGGGGGTCGGTGCGTTGCTCGGACAACTCCTGGGCGAGCGAGTCCTTGGCGGGCTGATCCCAATCGGTGGTGTGGCATGGCCCGCCCCGCTGGTCGGTGCACTGATCGTTGAGCGACTCGCGGCCCGCATCGCAAGCGGCTGGGAGCGTGGTCAACAGCCCTAGGGGCGACGGAGCTCGTGGATCCCTCTGCTACGCTCGGTTCATGAAGCGAGACCCACGGATTCCTTCATATAGCGCCGCCGAACTGCGGTCGCGATTCATCGCTTTTTTTGAGGCTCGCGGGCACGCCGCCGTGCCGAGCGCCTCGCTTCTCCCTGCAGGAGATGCCACCCTCCTCTTCACGAACTCTGGGATGGTGCAGTTCAAAGAGCTGTTCAGTGGTGCGGAGAAGCGCTCGTACACCAGGGCGGTCGACTATCAGCGCTGCCTTCGAGTGGCGGGGAAGCACAATGACTTTGAGGAGGTCGGGCGCACGCCTCGGCACCACACCCTCTTCGAGATGCTCGGGAGCTGGTCGTTCGGCGATTACTTCAAGCGCGACGCGATCCTCTGGGCGTGGGAGTTCTTGACGGTAGAGCTCGGCATCCCCGCCGACCGGCTCGCCGCGACGATCTATTCCGATGACGAAGAGGCAGCGGCGATCTGGCGGGACGAGATTGGCCTCCCCGCGGAACGCCTTGCTCGCTGGGGGAACGTAGAGAAGGGTGACGATGCCAACTTCTGGCGCATGGCCGAGACCGGACCATGCGGCCCGTGTTCGGAGATTCACTTTGATCGCGGTGCTGACCTCTCCTGTGGTTCGACGTGTACCCCCGATCACTCTGAACAGTGCCCGCGCTGGCTAGAGATTTGGAACCTTGTCTTTATGCAGTACGAGCAACACGCGGATGGTCGGCGCACCGAGCTGCCATTCAAGAGCGTTGATACGGGGATGGGTCTCGAGCGACTTGCCAGCGTCAGCCAACAGGTGCTCTCGAACTATGACACCGACCTCTTCTTCCCAATCCATGCGCTCTTGCAGAAGATCACCGGTCATGACGGAGCGACGTTTGAGAAGCAGCGATTCAGCTATCAGGTGATTGCCGACCATTCGCGTGCGGTGACATTCTTGCTCGCGGATGGCGTACGTCCAGGGAATGAGGGGCGAGGCTATGTGTTGCGCCGCATCATTAGGCGTGCGGTTCGCCACGGCCGACTTCTTGGGATTGAGCGGTCGTTTCTCCCTGAGGTTGCACGTGTGGTCATTCGGATTATGAGCGAGGCGTACCCATACCTCCGCGAGAGTGAGACGGCTGTTGTGGAATCACTTGAGCGTGAAGAGGCACAGTTTGCACGAACGCTCGACGGCGGGTCGGCTCTCCTTGCCGATGCGTTGGCGCCACTCGCAAAGGGGGCGAGCGCGGTTGGGATGCGCGCCGACCAACTTCCTGATGGTGCGCCGCAACTTGACGGAGGCGTCGCCTTCAAGCTTCATGACACGTTCGGGTTCCCTATTGATCTCACCGTTGAGCTCGCCGCTGAGCGAGGCGTTGCGGTAGATCGTGCCGGGTTTGACGCGGCGCTCGCGGAACAGCGAGAGCGCTCTCGTGGCGGGAAGAAGGCGGAGCTCGCCGAGCACGCCGCCTCCGTTGCTCAGCTGGAGGAGATGCTCCGAGCCGTTGGCGAGACGGAGTTCATCGGGTACGAACATCTTGAGGGGAGCGCCACGGTGAAGGGGATCCTGACGGAGTCAGGGAGCACGGCGCGCGCCGAAGCGGGGAGAGCGCGACTTGTGGTGGAGCGAACACCCTTTTACGCCGAACGTGGCGGCCAGGTTGGCGACCAAGGCGAACTGCTCGGAACGAACGGGGCAGCAATTGGCCGCATCACGGACACGCAGCGTCCGGTTGGCGCAATGACGCTGCACGAGACGGAGCTGCGCGGACCGATCGCCGTAGGTGACAAAGTCACACTTCGTGTAGACGCGCCGCGGAGGGAGGCAACGGTCCGTAATCACACAGCGACCCACTTGCTTCATCGTGCGATCCGCATCGTTGCGGGCGCCGATGCTAAACAGCGCGGTTCACTCGTCCACCCCGAATACCTTCGGTTTGACTACCCGCTCGACCGTGCCTTGACGCGCGACGAGCGCGACGCGGTTGAGGCCGAAGTGCAGCGCGCGATTCGGTCCAACATTCCGATTGTGGCGGCGCAGATGAGCATGAAGGAGGCGGTGGACGCTGGTGCAGACGCCTTCTTCGATGAGAAGTATGGCGAGCGCGTTCGTACAATCAGGATGGCGGACTACTCCCATGAGCTCTGCGGCGGCACTCACTGCAGCGCAACAGGCGAGGTAGGGAGCTTCGTCATCACCTCTGATCGCAGCATCGGTTCTGGCCTACGTCGCATTGAGGCCTTGAGCGGCCCAGTGGCGGACGAGTATCTGCGCGCACGAGTGAAGAGCGTGGAGGCGGCGGCCGACCTTCTTGGGCTCCAGGATCAAAAGCTGCTCCTTCAGAAGATCACCCAACTCCAGGCGGAGCTGAAAGACGCGAAGCGCCGGGCACGTGAGGGTGGCGCGCAGCGCGTTGACCCTGCCGCGCTGGTCGCAAGGGCGGCGATCGCACCTGCTGGCCACCGAGTCCTTATTGCTCTCGTCGAAGTAGAGGACGTTGAGGAGCTGAAGGAACTCTCGAATCAACTGCGAAAGCGAATGGGCCCTGGCGTCATTGCCCTCGTACGCGCGGGGGGAGCGCCAGACATCCTTGTTGTCGTTGAGGGGGTTGATGCAGCGGTGGCCAACGCAGGGAGCATTGTCTCGATTGGCGCGGTTGCAATCGGCGGACGCGGCGGTGGAAAGGCGAACATGGGCCAAGGACGTGGCGCGGAAGGGAGCGATGCGGCACTCGCGATTTCAGCGATGGCGGCTGCTCTCGGCGTCCCCGCAAGCGGCGCTGCCGAATGAGCGGATCTGGTCGGCGACTCGGCATTGATCTTGGTGATCGACGCATAGGTCTCGCAGTCGCAGTAGATGATGCCCCGCCACGTGGCCTTCCAACGATGATGCGAGCGGAGCGTGCCAGCGCGGATGCGGCACGACTTTCCGTCATCTGTGGTGAACAACGGATTGAACGACTCGTGATCGGACTTCCGCTCCACAGTGATGGACGAGCGAGCACACAGGGTGAGAAGACGCTCCGCTGGGCAGATGAGATTGCGGTTCAACTTCGCCTGCCAGTGACATTCATTGACGAGCGCTACTCGTCAGAGCGTGCCAAGGAGCGGGTTGGACGACAGGGGGGTGGTGCAGGCGGCGGCGAACCTGGCCCACGTCGACGCGCGGCATACCGTGCGTCCATTGACCAGGCGGCGGCTGAACTCATCCTCGAAGATGAAGCCGATCCGAGCCTTCACGTCGATCCAGGCCTGATTCGCGCGGGGGGCGAGGGGTGAGCGCCACGCGTCGCCTTGCGCTGCTCGCCACGTTTCTTCTGCTCCTCGCGGTTGGTCGTGCCGCGGCCCCCTCAATCGTGGGCGACGCGCTCATCAGCGCTGGCCTTCGTTCACCTGGGATCCTTTCGCTCCCACTGATTGGCGACATTGCGGTTGAGCGACTCGGGGAGCGCATTTCCGCTCCCGCATCGGACGATAAGTCGCTCGTGAGGGTGGAGATCGCGGCAGGGAGTAGCACCGCCGCGATCGCTGAGCAACTCTATTCGGCAGGGTTGATTGCTGATCCAACTGGTTTCATCGTGGCAGTTGGCCGTGCTGGGCTCGAGGGGCAGCTGCAGGCGGGAGTCTTTCAGGTGGCGGGGAGCATGACTCCAGCAGAGGTTGCTGCGGCTCTGACACAGCCGTATCGCGAGCCGACAATCGCCGTACAGTTGCGTACTGGCTTGCGGCTTGAACAGATCGTTGCGCAAGCTGGGACGATTGATCTCCCCTTCACACAGCGCGAGCTTCTCGACCTCTTACGCACGCCACCAGCCGAGCTGATCGTCGACTACGACTGGCTTGACCTGCCTCGCGGGGGAACATTGGAGGGGAGACTCGGATCCGGCACATTCAATGTGCCTGTGAGCGCCACTGCGGAGCGCTTTGTCCGCATGTTGCTCGACCGCTTCGCGGAGCAGGTTCCTGCTGAGTTGCGCGGCAGAGCGGCAGACGGACGTTCGTTCCATGAGGTGCTGACCCTCGCCTCAATCGTTGAGCGAGAGGCGGCCCTTGACGAGGAGCGACCGCGAATGGCGGGCGTCTATGCGTATCGCCTTCAGGAGGGGATCGGTCTCTTCGCAGACCCGACCATCATCTGGGTGGCCGACTCGGCGGCACTTCGAACCTTAAAGCTCTCGCAGTGGGAGAACTACGAGTTCTGGACCTTCCCACCTCAGCCGTATGTTGGCTTAGTGCCGCCACGAGTGCCGCAGGACCTTGTCCCCTGGAACACCTTTGTTCGCCGTGGGCTCCCGCCAACTCCCGTCGCTTCTCCATCGCGCGCGTCAATTGAGGCGGCGCTTAACCCAGATATGAGCCGCAAAGAGATGTACTTCGTTCTGATCCCGGATAGTGGTGGCCGACACGACTTCAGTAAGACGCTGGCTGAGCACGAAGCGAAGGCCAAGAAGTACGGCTATCGGTGAGCACAGCGGAGGTGAGGCACCCGGTTCCAAGCGACTTCGCCGCGCCACCGAGTAAGGCCGACCTTCAACGATGGAGTGATGCAGATGCGGCGGCACGACCTGCGCGGATTGCGGCGCTTCGCGCGCGTGCCCGAGGGGAGGGTCTTGATGCACTCTTGCTTACGTCACACGCGGATGCGCGCTACTTTTCTGGCATCTGTTTCGGTCCCAATGAGGAGCCGACCGCTGGCGTAAGTGGTTGGATCCTCATCTCCGCGGACGCGTTCGCGATCTTCGCAGATTCGCGGTACACGGTGCAGGCGCGCCGTGAAGCGGCGCTCGCCACCCCGCTCGATCCAGGGAGTGATCCAGGTGCGACGATCGCGGCGTGGGCGAAGGCTCACGGAGTTCGGAGCCTCGGGGTTGATCCAGGCGCAATCCGTCACGCGATCTGGGAGCGCATGCGAGAGGCTGCCCCCGCACTCACCCTCACGCCGACGAAAGGCTGGGGGGTTGCCCTCCGCGCCGTAAAGGAGCCAGCGGAGATCGAGCGGATCGCCGCCGCCTGCGCGGTAGCAGATCGCGCACTTTCCGCCGTCCTGCCGAAGCTCCTCCCTGGCGCAACCGAGGCGGAGGTGGCGTGGCTCTTGGAGCGCGAGATGCGAGAGGGTGGTGCCGAGGCACTCGCCTTTGATGTGGCCGCACTTGCTGGCGCAAACGCCGCGCTCCCACATGGAAATCCAGGGGCGCGTCCGTTTCAGCACGGCGAGGTTGCCCTCTTCGATTTCGGCGCACAAGTTGCGGGTTATCGCAGCGACATGACGCGCACGCTCTTTGTTGGCGCTGCGTCAGATGTCGATCTCGCGCTCTATCAGCGCGTGCTTGACGGACAGCAGGCGGCGATCGCTGGGCTGCGACACGCGGTGGAGAACGGGGCATCAGCGCTCCCCTCTGGACGCGCAGCAGACGACGCCGCGCGCGCGGCTATGGGTGACGTGGACGGCGTGTATGAACACGGGCTCGGCCATGGCATTGGGCTGCAGACTCATGAGTCACCCTCGCTCTCGCGCGGTGCATCCGAGGCCCCGCTCCCTTCGCCAACCGTTTTCAGTGTTGAGCCAGGGATCTACATTGAGGAGCGAATCGGGATTCGCATTGAAGATCTCGTTGCAGTTGACCTTGCAGGTCGCAGCCTGAGCACCCTCACGCGATTCCCTTCCACACCCTTGATCGTGGGTTGACGGCTAGACTGGCAGGCAAGAGAGGGTCCTGGCCGAGCGGCCGTGAGGCCGAAAGAGAGGGGGAGCCAGATGATTTCAACCGGCGAACTTAAGAAGGGGATCGTCATTGAGTTGGAGGGTGACCTTTGGCAGATCCTTGAGTACCACCACATCAAAGTTGGTCGAGGCTCGGCGCAGGTTCGAATCAAGTTTCGCAACGTTCGGAAGCAGTCAATCGTCGAGAAGACCTTCCAGGCAGGCGAAAAGTTCCCACGCGCCACGCTCGAGCGTCGCCCAGCGCAGTTTCTCTTTTCAGACGGCAACGATTACACGTTCATGGACACCTCAAACTACGATCAGTTCGTCATCACGGGCGACCAGCTCGGCGAGGCGAAGGACTACATCAAGGACAACCTCGTGCTTGAGCGAATCAGCTACGAGGAGGAGACGCTGGGGGTTGAACTCCCAATCAACATCGATCTGGTCGTCAAGGAGACCGATCCCGGCTTCGCAGGAGACACGGCGACTGGTGCGCGTAAGCCCGCTACCCTCGAGACCGGCCTGGTGGTGCAGGTCCCGCTCTTTGTGAGCGTTGGTGATGTCATCCGCGTGGACACGCGTACCGGCGAATACCAGACTCGCGTCTGATTACGCAGCCCGCCCCAGAAGAGGCACTCAGCGTCTCTGAAGTTGCGGCACGCATCCGTGCCCAAATCAGCGAAGATCCGCTCCTGGCATCGTGTGCGGTCATAGGCGAAGTTCAGAACAGCATGCGCAGCACGGCGGGACACGAGTACCTCACACTTCGCGATGCCGAGTCCACGCTTGATGCGGTCCGATTCCGCGGAAGCATTCGCCCTGGTGAGGAGGTTCCAGCGGTCGGTGAGATCGTGATCTTGATCGGCAGGATTGATCTCTATACCCCGCGCAGCAGGTATCAGTTGATTGCGAGCACGCTGATTCGCCCAGGCGGGATCGGACTCCTCTCACAGGAACTTGAGGCGCTGCGACGAAAGCTCCAGGCTGAAGGTCTCTTTGATGCGGCCCGTAAACGCCCAATCCCCCTTGCACCGCAAGGAATTGCAATCGTCACCTCTCGCTCGGGCGCGGTGTTGCACGATGTGATTCGCGTCCTGCGCGGATCTGCGCCACAGACGCGACTCCTTCTCGTTCATGCTCCGGTCCAAGGTGCGACCGCCCCAGCGGAACTCGCTGAAGCCATTCGCCGCGCCAATGCGCATGCGGCTCGGGAGGCGCGCGCGGGAATTGGGAGCGCGCCGAGCGTGATCCTCCTTGCGCGAGGCGGAGGTTCGAGCGACGACCTGTCCGCCTTTAACAGTGAGGAGCTCTTGCGCGCGATCGCCGCTTCCCAACTTCCGGTGCTCTCCGCCGTAGGGCACGAATCGGATGTGACGCTGGCAGATTTGGTTGCGGATGACCGCGCGGGGACGCCGAGCATTGCGGCGGCGCGACTCGCACCGAACCTTGATCTAATTCGCGCCCGGCCGCTGCAACTGCTCGGCCGTGCATATCAGGAGGTGCAACGCATCGTCCTTGAGTGTGCGGCCGAACTACGCGAGGAGGGGCGTTCGTTGATTGCAGCCGGACCCGAGAACCAGATTGAACGGGAGGAAGAACGCCTCGCACAGATGGGGGACGACCTTGTGCGTGGGATCCGACTCTCCCTTCGAGGGGCGTCGCACCAGGTACGACAGGCACACCTCCTCCTCGCCGCCCTTTCGCCGCTTGCCATTCTCTCTCGTGGATATGCGATGGTCGAAGGGGGAGATGGGTCGATTGTGCGCTCGTGGCGACAAGCTCCCGCTGGGCGTGAGATTCTAGTGCGGCTCGCCGAGGGGTCACTGGTGGCGAACGTCAAGCGCAGCGAAAAGGGGGGTCGAGATGGCGGCAAAGCGTCCTAAGTCGACCGGCAACACGCTCCCCGAAGATTTCGAGACTACGATGCGCGAGCTTCGGAGTATCGTGGAGCGACTCGAATCAGAGGATGGTGGCCTTGAAGCCGCCGTCACCCATTTTGAACGTGGCGTGAAGCTGCAACAGCACGCACAGAAGCAGCTTGAGGCTGCGCGACTGCGGATTGAAGAGCTGCTCCCTGAGGGTGGGCTGGCGGCGCTCGACGCAGATGATGACGAGGAGGAGCAGTGAGCGTTGAGCCGCGCAAGGTTGTGGACGAAGGGATCGCGCTACGTGCGGTCGGTCCAGACTCGCTCCTCGCGCGACTGAGCGGACCAAGCGACCTGAAGGGGCTCTCCGCAGCCGAGCTCACGCAGTTGGCTGAGGAGGTGCGCACCGCGATCATCGCCACGACGGCGGTGACGGGGGGTCACTTGGGCCCGAGCCTCGGGGTGGTGGAGTTGACGATTGCGCTGCATCACATCATGTCTTCTCCAGTCGACCGGATCGTGTTCGATACCGGCCATCAGGCATACCCACACAAACTCCTCACGGGTCGTCTCGCTCGATTCGGCAGCTTGCGTCAACTCGGCGGCATTGGAGGGTTCCCGCGCCGAAGCGAGTCGCCGCACGACGTGTTTGATGGTGGCCATGCCGGAACAGGGATCTCCATTGGCCAAGGTCTCGCGCTTGCCCGTGATGTTCGTGGAAGCAGCGAAAAGATTGCGGTCGTCGTTGGAGACGCGGCGCTTATGAGCGGACTCAGCCTGGAAGCGCTCAACGACATTGGGCATCGTCAAACAAAGATGCTGATTGTGCTGAATGACAATGAGATGTCAATCTCGCCGACCGTAGGCGCGATCTCAACCTATCTCTCCAAGGTCAAGCTCTCGGGTACATGGCGCGAAAGCAAGAGTCGGTACGATCGTATCGTAGGGGCGGTTCCACTCGTTGGAGGGACCCTCGTTCGATTCTCGAAGAGTTTCCGTCGCTCCGTTATCTCCTTTGCACAGGAGCCGGGGCGACTCTTTGAAGATCTCGGGATCACCTATGTCGGCGTACTAGACGGGCATAACCGCGTTCAGATGGAAGAGGCGTATACGAGCGCGTTCAACATGCCAGGACCAGTGATCGTGCACGTGCGCACACAGAAGGGTCGCGGATACAGGCCGGCGGAAGCCGATCCGATCACCTTCCACGGAGCAGCACTTCCAAGGATGGAGGTTGGCGTGGCCACGGATTCATACGGTAAGGCAGGTGCGGTCCCTGTTGCACCCGCGCCGAAGAAGCCGAACTACACCTCCGCATTTGCAGCGGAGCTCGTTGCTGCCGCCGCGGATGATCGGCGCATCGTTGCGATTACCGCTGGCATGCCAACTGGGACGGGCCTCGACACATTCGCAAAGGCGTATCCGGATCGCTTCTACGATGTAGGGATTGCGGAACAGCATGCGGTTGCCGCCGCAACCGGTATCGCGATGGGTGGTGGTCGACCAGTGGTGGCGATCTACTCCACCTTCATGCAGCGGGCGTGGGATCAGATCGTCCACGACGCCTGCCAGAACGATCAGCCAGTTCTCCTCGGAGTTGACCGTGCTGGGCTCGTTGGCGAGGACGGGACGAGTCACCAGGGGATGTTCACACTGACCGCACAGCGGCAGATCCCGCGCCTTGTCATTGCGTCACCAAAAGATGAGCAGGAGCTCCGAGCGCTCGTTCGCACTGCGCTCGCACAGGATCATCCGTTTGCGCTCCACTATCCTCGCGACAGCATTGAAGGGGTTCCAGTTCGCGATCCGAAGCTGATTCCTGTTGGTAAGGCAGAGACGCTCGCTGAGGGGACCGATATCGTCATCGTCGGATTCGGTCCGATTGTGCAGCGCGGCATGCGCGTTGCAGAGCGACTCCGCAGCAGCGGACTCTCGGTCGGCGTGGTCAATGCGATCTGGGCAAGTCCGATCGATCATGAACTTTACCGTCGCCTTGGGCGATCTACAACCTTGATTGTCACACTGGAAGAGAGCGTTGCTGCTGGGGGCTTCGGTGGGGCCGTCGTTGAATCGCTCGCAGCGGATCAGGCGGCAACTGGCCAGCCCGTCCGCGCCACGATCCTTAGCATTGGCATCCCAGCGGGAGCATTCGTTGACCACGGAAGTGTGAGCGATCTACGCACGCTGATCGGGCTTGATGAGGCGGGGATTGAGCGCCAAATCCGTGCCGTCTGGGAGGCACGCCGCCCCAGCTAGCCCTCGTGCGGTACGCCACCCGAGTGTGGCCGTATGCGATGATGCGACTATGCGCCGCTACGGATTTGTCTACAACCCAACCAACGACCTCGCCCTGGAGGCGTGGGACGAGGCGGCAGGCTGGTGCGCCGCGCGCGGCATCGAGCACTGGGGGTTCGCAGCCGATGAGCGCGAAAACATCGCGGCGGCTCTCCCAGGCAGCGAAGTGCTCTTCTCCCTCGGTGGGGACGGCACCTTCCTCCGCGCCGCCGCCGCCGTGGCCGAGCAAAGCGTTCCGCTCCTCGGAATCAACCTTGGCAAGATCGGTTTCCTCGCCCGCTCGGAGAGCTTCCAGCTCGCGAGCGCCCTTGAGGCGTTCAGTGAGGGGAAGTGGAGTGCGCAGGAGCGAATGGCGCTTCGTGCGACTGTGCAACGCGCCGACGGTGGGGAGCGCACCTTCACCGCACTCAATGATGTGGTGGTCGCGCGTGGGCGTCTTCCGCGCGTGGTTCGCCTCGACGTTGCGATTGGAGAGAGCCACCTTGCCACCTACATCGCAGATGGGGTGGTGGTTTCATCGCCAACTGGATCCACTGGGTACTCGTTCTCCGCCGGCGGACCGATCCTTGACCCGGCGAGCCGGAACATCATCGTAACTCCAATCGCCGCCTATCTCGCCACACTTCGATCAGTCGTGGTCTCCGCCGACCAGGTGGTCATCTGCACGGTCGTTGACGGCGAAGAGGCGGTTATCTCAATTGACGGATGGATCGACGAGCCGCTCGCCACAGGTGATCGAGTGCGAGTTTCGTCCGCGCCACTCCCGATTCGGTTTGCTGAACTTCATGGCCTCGCTCCCTTCTGGGACCTTGTGCGCCAGAAGGTGGATCTCCTTCCCAGGTGAGCGCCGCGAAGCGCACCTCCGCGAACGGGTCGCGAATCATCGAGCTTGGTGTCTCTGGGCTCGCAATCATTGACACTGTCCGCGTTGAGCTTGGTGCTGGACTCACGGTCTTAACGGGCGAGACAGGAGCGGGAAAGAGCCTCATCGTTGACGCGCTCGCGCTGGCCCGCGGCGCGCGTGCCGATACTGATGCAATCCGGAGCGGCGAAGCGAAGTTGCGCGTAGACCTGCTGCTGAGCGCGGATGCAACGGAAAAGATCATTGTTCGAGAAGTGCACAGCGAGGGACGCTCCGTTGCACGCATTAACGATGAGTTGGTGACGATTGCGGCGCTCACTGCAGAAGTAGCGCCGCGGATTGAGATCCATGGGCAGCATGATCAACAGCGCCTAGGGGACCGGGGACGCCAGCGGGATCTTCTTGATCGCTGGTCAGAGACCCTCGAAACGAGAGAGAAGATCGGCGCGTTGGTTGAGCAGCGCGAACGCTTGCAGGGGGAGTTTGAGGAACTCGGCGGCGGTGACGCCCGACGTGAGGCACTGCTGCTGATTGCACGTGCGGAGCGAGATGACCTTCGCACTGCCGCGATCGAGCCTGGTGAGGGGGAGCGGCTCCGCGAGGAGCTGCGTCGCGCCACGAGTAGTGATCGAATCGACGGGCTCCGCGCAGAGATCCTGGCACTCCTGGACGCGGATGATGAGAGCCTCCGTGCGCGTTCTCGGCTTCTTGATAAGAGTGCACGTGAGCTGCTCAAACTTGATTCCGGGAGCGCATCACTTGCGGAGCGCATTAGCGCGCTCGCGGTAGAGATTGACGATCTCGCTCGTGATGCCGCACGCGGCGAAGTCGGTGAGGCGTTGAGTCGTCCCGTTGCTGAGATTGAGGAGCGTCTTGGGCTGATCCTTGCGCTGGAGCGACGCTTCCGCACCGATGAGGCGGGCCTCGCGGATGCCCTCGAACGCGCTGAGCGTGAGGTTGCACGTCTAGAAGGAGCCACGGAGCGGCAGGGTCAGATCCTGAAGGAACGAGCCGCGCTTGCGGAGCAGATCGGTGTGCTCGCGGCGCAGTTGCGGGGCGCGCGAGTGGCCGGAGCCGGACGACTCTGTAAGGCGGTGAACCGTGCCCTTGAGTCGCTCGCACTCCCACCAACGTTCGAGATTGCGGTCTCACCCCGAGCCGGTGGCGAAGACGACCCGCTCGTCGAAGGGGCTTCCTGCCTCGTGGACCGCAGTGGTGGGGACGACGTGGAGTACCTCTTTGCGCCGAATGCTGGAGAGCCCGCTGCGCCGATCGCGAAGATTGCCTCTGGCGGTGAGCTGAGCCGAGTCTCACTCGCACTTGAAGAGGCACTCAGCGATGCGAGCGAAAGTCGGACACTGGTCTTTGATGAGATTGATGCAGGGCTCGGAGGGCGTGCTGGAGAGACACTCGGCAAGAGCCTGAAGCGAATCGCCACGCAGCACCAGGTGTTATGCGTGACGCATCTACCACAGGTTGCGGCACAGGCGGACGTGCACTTGCAGGTACGCAAGCGTGAAGAGGGGGGACGCACGGTCACCGAGGTGCGTCGCCTTACCGGCGACGAACGGATGCGCGAGCTTGCGTCAATGCTCGCTGGCGACGCTGCAGGGAGTGGCGCAGAGGCTGCGGCACGGGAGCTCCTGGCAAAGGCGGGCCAGAGCGGATCATGAGAGGTGGACTCACCGTGAGCCCACTTGACCGCATCATTGAATCGTGCCTTGTCTACCTGAGCGTCGAACGCAACCTCTCTCCGCGCACGCTTGACGCGTATCGCGGCGACTACCGATCCTTCGCCGCGTCACTCGGACCGGGTGATGCTTGGCGCAGCGACGCGAAGGCGGCCCAGGCGTGGCTCGCTGGGGCGAACGTTGCTGTTTCAACCACGCGCCGCCGCGCCGCTGCGCTCCGCGTGCTGTACAGATTCGCGGAAGGTGAAGGTGAGTTGACTCGATCAATCAGCGCGGAGATTGATCTACCGCGTACGCGTCGCAACCTTCCTGCAGTGCTTCGCCTAGACGACGTGGAGCGGCTGCTTCGTGAGCTTGCGACCGAGCAGGGTGACGGCGATCTTGCACGCGCTGATGCGCAGCGCGCCCATGCACTAGGCGAGGCGCTCTACGGGTCAGGGGGGCGGGTGAGTGAGATCGTCGCTCTTGATCTTGATGGAGTGGATCTTGAGGAGGGGAGCGTGCGTCTCTTTGGGAAGGGCCGGCGTGAACGTGTGGTGCCGATCGGCGAGCCAGCAATTGATGCGATCAGAACGTACCGCGACGGCGGCCGCTCGGTTCACGCGGAGGCAAGCGCGCGACGTAGTCGAGCCGCGGTAGAGCCGAGCGCGCTCTTTCTCGCGCAGGGTGGCGTGCGCTTGAGACGCGAGTCGGCGTGGAGCGTGATTCGCGACGCGGCGAACCGCGCGGGACTCGGCACGGAGATCCACCCACATACGCTCCGCCACTCCTTCGCGACACACCTCCTTGATGGTGGTGCGGATCTACGGGTGGTGCAGGAGCTGCTCGGCCACGCTGACATCTCCACCACGCAGCTGTACACGCACCTGCTCGGAAGTCATGTGCGCGATGCGTACAAACGGGCGCATCCTCGAGCGTAAGCGGCTACCATTCAGCAATGGATGCAGTGACGTTCGCCCCACTCGTTGCTGCGCTTCTTCTGCTCCTGATCAGCTTTCCAATGCATGAGGCGGCACACGCCACTGCGGCGTGGAAACTCGGCGACGGACATGCGCGGGCACTCGGACGCGTCTCCTTGGATCCGCGGCGCCACATTGACCCGCTCGGAGCTGGCCTTCTTCTCTTGTCGGCACTCTCTGGCGGAGGAATGATTGGCTGGGCGAAGCCAACCCCAGTCATGGCACAGAGCCTGCGAGGGGGGAGTCTTGGCTGGGCGACCGTCGCCGTTGCAGGCCCGCTGAGTAATCTGTTCCTCGCGGTCGTCGCTGCCCTACTTTACCGGCTGATTGGAAGCCCCCCAGCGACAGATCCAGTTGGAGTGTTGATCGTCTACTTCACGTACTTCAACGCTGCGCTTCTCTTTCTGAACCTGCTTCCGATTCCGCCCTTTGACGGTCGGGCGCTCCTCACCGGAGTTCTCGCTCTCGTCTCACCTCGCCTTGCTGACACCGTTGAAGGGCTAACCTCGTCGCGGTTCGCCTTCCCTGTGGTGATCGTTCTGCTCTTCTTCACCTCGCTCGGCTCACTGTTAGGAGATCTGAGCTTTGGATTGACCGAGTTCCTGCTCGGGCCTGGATGAACCGCCGGA
>CAYSEM010000003.1:36480-43655 GCA_964430115.1 uncultured Chloroflexota bacterium
CTCGCACCGTTTGCCGATGAGTTTCTCCGCTTCTTCGCGGAGATCCCTGACGACCGCCTGGAAACGCTCTCCGCATTCGTGTCAGTCGCCGCGCAGCTTATCGTTCTAAAGAGTCGCGCACTTCTCCCGCGCCCGATCGTTCACCAAGGCCTTGATACACACGACCTTGATGATGTTGATGAGGCGGTGGATCTGCGTGCGCGACTCCTTCGCTACCGAGTATTCCGTGACGCCGCTCGACTGCTTGGCGAGCGACTGCAGTCGCCGCTCTGGCAGCGTGAGCAGCCAACCCGCCTCCTCCCTCAGCCGAAGCCAGTACTCGTGGAGCCGTTGACCCCTGTCATCTCTGACCCGAAGCGACTCGTCCGTGCTGCCGCTCGCATTGCACTGCGCCGCCGTCCACTCGCTGATCTAGCGCTCGCGCCGGTTGGCCTCAAGGTTTCAATCAACGATCGACTCTCAGCCATTCGCGAGGCGGTGCGTCAGAGCGGGCTGAGCGGTGTGGACCTTGAGACGCTCCTCGGAGACCGCCGTGATCGCTCGTTTATTGCGGTGACCTTCCTTGCCCTTCTAGAGTTGGCAAAGCGGCGCGAGGTACAGGTCGCGCAAGATGCACTCTGGGGTCCGATCATCATCACAGAGAGTGCGCCTGAGAGCGTTCATGCGTAAGGGGGGATTATGAGCACCGAGAAGCGAGCGGGGGCAGCCCTTCCTGAACGGACACATCCGGCAACGGCTGCTGATCTTGAGGCGCTGCTCTTTGTTGTGGATCGCCCGTTGACGAGGAAGGAGGCGGCGAAGCTCCTTGAGGTTGACCGCGCCGCGTTTGATCGCTTGGCGAAAGAGCTTCAGTCAACGCTCGCGGGGCGCGGGATCACACTGCTCACCCACGGGGACGAGCTTCAGCTGACGAGCGGCCCTGAGCAGGCGCGCGCGGTCCTTGCGTGGATTGGGACTGGTGGTTCCGATATGACCGCAGCCCCCCTCGAGACGCTCACCGTGATTGCCTACCGACAGCCGGTGACCAAGGCGGGCATTGAAGAGATTCGCGGCGTTGATGCCGACTATGCCCTTCGTGTCCTACTTGAGCGCGGTTTGGTCGAAGAGGTTGATCGTCTGGAGACTGCTGGACGCCCACATCGATATGCCACAACGATGGAGTTCCTCCGTAAATTTGGACTCTCGTCGCTGAGCGATCTCCCACCGCTGGAGGGAGATGCGGCGTCAATCTTGAGCCTGCAACTCTCCAGTGAGGAGCCGTCACCCGCTGACGCCTCGCCAGACGAAGGTCCATCGACGCCAGCTGGCGAAGGAGCCCTCGCTGACTGATCTGATCCGTGTCAATGTGCTCGTCGCTGAGCGCTCTGGCCTCTCTCGTCGTGGCGCTGATGCAGCGATTGCGGCGGCGCGAGTTACGAGTGCTGGCCGAACTGTCCTCCTTGGTGAGCGAATGGATCCGACTTCGCTCCTTGAACTTGACGGAAAGGCGCTCGCTGCGCGTAGTGGCGCGCCAGCTGATGTGAGCGATCCACTCGGTGGCGCGGAGATGCTCGCGTGGCATAAGCCCTGGGGGGTCACCACAACACACGCGGACCCACATGCTGAGATCACGCTGCCGCAGGCGCTCACCCCGCTCCTCGGCGAGACGCGCGCCGCGCGCATGCTTTCAATCGGACGACTCGATCGAGAGAGCGAAGGCCTGTTGCTCCTCACTCCTGAGCGCCGCCTGGTATCACCGATCGCACACCCGCGCGCTGGCCTTCAACGCGGGTACGCAGTGATGTGCGACCTGCCGCTCGGACACGCGGAACAGACGCGATTGCGCGCAGGGATTCGCCTTACTGATGGCTGGGCGCGCGCGCTTGACGCGCGGGAGATTCGCCCGGACGATCGACTCCCCGAGGACGTACTGGACGATGGTTCGGACCCTGCGCAATGGAGCTACATCGCACTGGGAGAGGGGCGTCACCATGAGGTGCGCAGGCTATACGGCGCGATTGCACGCCCTGTGCGTCGGCTGATTCGCATCTCGTTCGGGCCAGTCCATCTTGCGAACATTCGCGTTGGCGAAGCACGCCCACTCGAGGTTGGAGAGCGAGCCGAACTCGGCAACGTTCTTCTCGCCTCGGCAACCCGAACGGCGATCAACCCGTGACGCAGATCGCCATTGACGGACCAGCCTCAAGCGGGAAGAGCAGCGTTGGGGTCCGAGTCGCTGCAGCGTTTGGGTACGGCTTCTTGGACACCGGGTTGCTGTATCGGGCGGTCACGAGGGCGGCACTTGATGGAGGCGTGCTTGGTGCCACTGGCGCGCTCCCTGAAGTCCCAGCAGCCATCAGTGCGGGCGACGCAGAGAGACTTGTGCAACTCGCGCACCTTGCGGACGTAGATCTTGAGAGTGGGAGTGCCACGATCGTGGTGGATGGCAGGCCCTTTCAAGCGTCAGAGCTTGAAGGTGGCGACGTGGAGCGCGCCGTCGCCGCAATTGCAGCCATCCCAGAGGTTCGGGCAGCGCTCCGCACCGTGCAGCGCGAAACCGCCATGCGTGGAGGTGTGGTGCTCGCTGGACGCGATATTGGAACGGTGGTCTACCCAGAGGCTCTACACAAGTTCTTTCTTGACGCGTCCGCTGAGACGCGCGCGTTGCGTCGAGCGATCCAGCGTGGCTTCGCAGCGGGGTCAGATGAACATCAGGAGGCACTGCGTAGCTTGATCGCTCGGGATCGGGAGGATCGCGGCCGAGCAGTGGCACCACTCCGCGCCGCTGAGGATGCGCTCCTCATTGCGACAGATTCACTCACGCTTGACGACGTCGTTGGCCAGATCGTGCAGAGGGTGCGTTCGTCGTCACATGTCGCTTGATCGTCCACCGCTTGGCATGCGCCTCTCCGACGCGTTCGGAGCATGGGCCATTCGCCGCCTCGCACGCGAAATTGTCGTTGAAGGGATGGAGCAAATCCCGAAAGAGGGACCGGTCATCTTGGTTGGGAACCACATTTCATGGCTGGATCCAATCTTCTTGGCGTGTTGGCTGACGCCTGAAACTGGTCGGGCGATCAATTGGATGGGTAAGGCGGAGGCGATGCGCTGGCCACTGGTCGGCACCTTCCTGCGAGTCAATGGAGTGTTCGGTGTGCGGCGGGGGGCGGCAGACCTTGAGGCCTTTCGCTTGGCCGAAGGGGTGCTTCGGGATGGGAACGTTCTCGGGATCTACCCTGAAGGGACCCGTTCCCACGACGGCAAGATTGGCACCTTCCGCGACGGTGCGGCGCTTCTCGCGCTGCGGAGTGGGGCTCCCGTGATCCCCGTTGCAGTGAGTGGTACCGAGCAACTCTGGCCTCGGGGCGCACTGCTCCCTCGACGGGCGGCAAGGATTCAGATGGTGATTGGCGAGCCGCGCAGATTCACGTATTCAGCAGGCGATCGCCCAGCCCTTTCGCTCGTTGCCGAGCAGATGCGAACCGGCGTCGCCGCCCTCCTCCCGCACGAGTACCGCCCGTAGCGCGGCAGCACAACGCGAGGGCGAGCGCCCTCCAGGTGGCAGGTTCGCTTGGTTGGGTGGAGTAGGGGATAATCGCCCACATGGGAAGTGTCGAGAGCATCAGCATCGCGAAGCGCACAGGGGTCTGCTATGGCGTGCGCGAGGCGATCGACAAGGCGAAGGTTGCGCGCGCCGAGGGGAAGGCAACACACACGCTCGGGCACGTCGTGCACAACGAGGGACTAATCGCGGATCTTCAAGCCCGTGGCATTGAGAGCGTGGAGACGCTCGATCAGGTGACCGAAGGCGCGGCAATCGTCATTCGTGCGCACGGGGTGACCCCGGAGGTGCTCCAGCGTGCCAATGATCGTGGCCTTGAAGTGATTGACGGCACTTGCACCTGGGTCGTACAGGAGCATCGCGAGCTGGCAAAGCTCGTGGAAGAGGGCTACGAGATCGTGCTACTTGGGACACCGCACCATCCGGAGGTCGTTGGCCTCCTCGGATTCGCCCCCAACGCGATTCTGGTTGACGAGGAGGAGGATTGGGCAAAGATTCCACGCCGCAAGCGCATGGCGCTAATCACCCAATCAACGCAACCACCCTGGAAGTTTGAGCGGCTCGCCGCCTTCCTCGTCTCTCGCTGTCATGAACTGAAGGTGCTGAACACCGTCTGTCCTGTCACGATTCGTCGGCAGGAGGACACGATGGAGGCGGCGCGATCCGTTGACATGATGGTAGTTGTGGGTGGAAGCAAGAGCGCGAACACGAAGGAGCTCACGCGTCTTTGTGAGATCAGCGGCACGCGAGCACTCCAAATTGAATCTGCTGCTGATTTACGTGATCCTGCACCATTCGCGGGCGTCATCCGAGTCGGAGTCACCGGTGGGACAAGTACGCCGATTGAGGATCTCGAACGGGTTGCCGCGCGAATTGCCGAGTTGGCTGGAACTGAGTCCGTGAAGGGGAGAGCAGGCGAGATCGCACGAGAGGCCCTCGCCTCCGCGGCGACATCACAGTACCGAACCACCTCAATCACCGAACCGAGCGCCCAATGAGCCGTCGCCAGGGGCCGGATGAGGAGGTTGTGCAGGAGCGCCTGCCGCTCGTTGCGCTCGTTGGGCGACCGAATGTTGGGAAGAGCACGCTCTTTAATCGTTTCGTCGGTGAGCGACGAGCAGTTGTTGAAGATCGTGCTGGAACAACACGGGACCGGCTGATCTCTATTGCGGAGTGGAACGGATTTAAGTTTCGCCTGGTAGACACTGGAGGGATGCAGCCAGCGCAGGGAGATGTGATTGACGTCGCCGTACAGGATCAGGCACGAATTGCCGTAACAAATGCGGACCTCATCATCCTCGTTGTGGATGCGGCTACCGGACCAAACCCAGGTGATGCGGAGGTGGCACAACTGCTGCGCAAGAGCGGCAAGCCAATCCTGCTCGCGGCGAACAAGGCTGACAACATTGAACGCGAGCGCGCAGCACATGAGTTTGCCACACTCGGCTTTGACGCCATCTATCCGGTAAGTGCTCAACACGGGATTGGCTCCGGAGACCTACTGGACGTGCTGATTGAAAGCCTGCGTGGGCTCCCGCCTGAGAGTGGCCTCCCTACTCGTGAGGGCGAAGTTACGGTCGCTATTGTGGGGCGACCGAACGTTGGGAAGTCGAGCTTGCTGAATCAGCTCCTCGGCGAAGAGCGAACCGTTGTGAGCAACGTGCCAGGAACAACGAGAGACGCCATTGACGATCACATTGATCACGCTGGTCGTTACATCACGCTCGTGGATACCGCAGGAATCAAGAAGCGGGGCAGGATTGCATCTGGTCCTGTTGCTGAAAAGTATGCAACCGTTCGCTCTGTTGCAGCCTTAGATCGCGCCGATGTGGCGCTGCTTCTGATTGACGCGTCGACCGGCTTGCAGGCCCAGGACCTGCACGTAGCAGGTTCTGTTATTGAAGCGGGGAAGGGTCTCGTCATCGTGATGAACAAGTGGGACCTTGTTGAGAAGGACGGCTTCACATTTGATACGGCGATGGGACTGCTCCGTCGCCAGGCCCCCTTCCTCGATTTTGCTCCGATCCTCTCCATCTCCGCGCTGACGGGCCTGCGCGCTACGAAGGTGCTAGACGCGGCGATTGCTGCGGCGGATGCGCGTCAGTTGCGTATTCCCACTGGCGCGCTCAACCGCCTCGTGGCAGAGGCGGTTGCCCGTCAGGAGCCTGCGCATAGCGGCAGTAAGCGTCCGAAGATCCTGTATGCGGCACAGGCGGCAACACCGCCACCTACCTTCGTCTTATTCGCACGAAATGCGGCGCAGGTCCATTTCAGTTGGCAGCGCTTCCTTGAAAATCAGATCCGCGACCAGTACCCGCTGACCGGTACCCCCATCCGCATTGTCGTGCGAGAGCGGGCGGCGGAGGAGGGTCGTGAGCGTGGACGTGCAGGCGGTCGGACTGGGATTCGAAGTCGATGATTCGAATCCTTGGCGCCGGTGCATGGGGGACCGCCCTCGCGGCGCTCTGGGCGCATCCGCGCGCTGGAGTGGACACTCCAACGATTGAGTTGATCGCCCACACCACCGCCGAAGCATCCGCGATCAGCGCAGCGCACATGAATACACGACGGCTCCCTGGGGTCGCACTGCCAGGGAGCATTCGGATTCGATCCGTCGATGATGATCTTTTGGAGCTGAGCGCAGGGGATCTTCTCGTGGTCGCGATTCCTTCTGATGCAATTCGTGGGGCACTTGCTCAGGTGGCAGTTGGAGGCGCGAACGTGGTGATGGCGTCGAAGGGCCTCAGCCGAGAGGGCGAACGCGTCTCCGAGCTTGCGGTTGCTGCAGGTGTGAGCCCGTCAACACTCTTCACCCTCTCAGGACCAAACCTCGCCCGTGAGATCGCAGCCGGTAAGCCAGCGGCTGCGGTGCTCGCCACCCAAGACGGGCCGCGTGAAGGTGTCCTCGCCGCGCTAGCACGCCCGTCCTTCAGGATTTACATGAGTGATGATCCGATCGGCGTAGAGGTGGCGGGAGCGCTGAAGAATGTCCTTGCGATCGCTGTGAGCGGCGTGCGTTCGCTTGGATACGGCGAGAATGCGGCGGCAGCGCTCCTCTCCCGCGGCGTGGCGGAGATGGCGCGTCTTGCTGAGGCGTGTGGCGGGCGCGCCGAGAGCGCCTTCGGACTTGCAGGAGTTGGTGATCTGGTGCTCACCGCATCCAACACTGGATCAAGGAACGCACGGCTGGGTGAGTTGCTCGCCTCAGGAGCGTCGGTGAGCGCTGCGGTTGAGACGATCGGTGCCACAGTGGAGGGGATCCCGACCGCGCACGGTGCGCTCCTCCTTGCGGCACGTCTCGGCGTTGAACTTCCAATCACAGCCGCAGTGGTTGCGGCTCTTGAGCACGGCGTGAGCATTGAGCGTCTTGCTGAGGGACTTCTAGGACGTGCACCGACCGCTGAGTGGCACTGAGCGAGAAGCCAAGGCTGCTAGAATCGCAGCTCGCGCGCGGCAACGGAGCGTAGCGCAGCTTGGTAGCGCGCTTGCCTGGGGGGCAAGAGGTCGCAGGTTCAAATCCTGTCGCTCCGACCATCAACACGTGAAATGCATAAGGCCCGGGGTTTCCCCCGGGCCTTATGCTGTTTAGCGTCGGCGGCGTGCCGCCGTGAGAGGCCTTGTTGGTTAGCGGCCT
>CAYSEM010000004.1:0-42149 GCA_964430115.1 uncultured Chloroflexota bacterium
TCACTCAGGCTGGAGGTGTGCTCGTATGACCCCAGATCTCCCCGCCGTTCTTCTCTTCCTATTCCTCAGCGGATTTGTAAGCGCAATCCTGCTTGAACTTCTCCTTCGGCGCGCCGTTCGTATCGGAACGCTCGCGCCACCACAGATGCACATGGAGATCCTGATCAACGCCCCGCTACCGCGCGTTTGGGGGTACGCATCTGACGTGCAGCGGCAACCAGAGTGGATGCATGAGATGAAGCGCGTCGAGATGATCACTCCAGGTCCGATCAAGGTTGGTTCACGTGGTCGCGCGACCGTGCGCATCTTCGGGATCTCAACGACAGACGATGTCGTGATCACACGACTTGAACCGCCACACGCCTTTGGGATTCGGCATGAAGGAAAATTCACCGGCGAAGGACTGCTTGAGTTCAGTGCAGCAAGCGAGCAGCAGACGCTAATCCGTTGGATGGAGTATCTGCGCCCGCCGCTCTTCCCCATGCTTGCTGGGTTTCTGCAGCGGCCGATCCTCCGCAGGATCTTCCAATCAGATCTGCGCCACCTGAAAGAGATCCTCGAGGAGCGCTAGCTCCCGCAGTCGATCAGAAGTGGGATCGGCTCTGAGCCAAAGACCTGCAACTCTCGAGTGATCGCTACGGAAGCGCCTGGCTCTATCCGTTCCGTCGTGATGATCTCCGTGAGGCCAGCGCTTCCAATCTTGGTCGTACTCACGCTGCAGGCGGCGGAGCCGGCACCGCTCCCCGTATTCTCCACGTTGATCTCAACGGAGAGCCCGCCCGGGATTGAGACGGGTGCGCTGATCTGCGCCGTAAAGGGGCCAACACCCTTTGCCGAACTCCCTGCGAGTGAGGCGAGGAGGAGCACCGCGACACCGATCCCAAGGAAGACCGTGCCGTGCGCCTGGCTGGATGAGGGCTGGGCCAAGCCCAGCGGGTTGCAGCGCTCACAGAGCGCCTCCTGCAGCGAGACTGGGGCGCCGCAGCGAACGCACGGTTGCGTCTGAGCCTTCTCTACGACTGAGTTCTCCATTACCGAATCATCGCAGAAAGCTGCGCGATGTCACTCCGATCGCGAACGGTGATCACCACGGAGTCGGCACCAGCCTCCCCCTGCGCGGCAAGCCAGCCTCGAGGATCACGACCGAATGGCGTCTCCTTCAGCGACTCGCCTTTACCAAGCTCTTGCAGTGCAAAGGCAACGAGTCCAGCCCTCCCTGCGCGTTCAGACGCCCCTCTGAACCGCGTGATCCCTTGCGCAAAGCTCGCCGCTGGTGCAATCCAGCCATCCCCAGCTCGCGCTGCAAGATCAATGCTGCGCTCGTGATCTCCCGCAACGTACAGAGGGACCTGATGCACTGGGCGTGGCGCGGAGGCCGCCTCGAGCAGTGAGGGGGCGGCACCCTGACTTGGGCGCGTGATGCGTTGCGCCGGATCCCCCTCCAGCATGGCGCGGAAGATTCCGATCGTCTCCTCCATCAGTGTCAATCGCTCCTCTGCGGCACCGAACTCCATACCGAGCGCCTGATGCTCTGCTGCATCACCGCCAGCACCAATGCCAATCGCGAGGCGCCCTTCTGCGAGAGAGGCGATCGTTGCGATCGACTTTGCCGCGAGCGCTGGGTGTCGCTTCGTCACGTCAAGCACAAGCGTGCCAACGGCGAGCGACTCGTACCGCGCGAGTGCGGCAGCCGCAAGCGAGAGTGCCTCAAGTACAGGACGCTCTGCAGCGCCACGCCCCATTAGGTGATCCCAAATCCAGACGCGTTCGATTGGTAGTTGCGCTAACTCGCCAGCGCAATCAAGCCACTCACTCGCGCTGAGGCCGATCGTGCCGAGCGCGACACCGAGTCGCGGGGTGACTCCCGTCACCGCGCGCCGAGTTGCGCCGCCGCCTTGAGCGCGGCACCGATCGTTCGGTCGATGCGTGCAATCAGCTCATCCTCTGGAAGTCGGTACCAGGCCTCGCCACCATTCTTTCGCGCCTCTTTCACAAGCTCAGGATCGCGAATCGTGTCGGAGACGGTGAGGATGGTTCCCGCGCGAACCGGTCGCCCTTTTGCGCGCTCGCGCATCGCGAGGAGGAAGAGTGCCGCCGACTCCATCTCCACCCCGAGATAGCCGCGCGCGCCCCAGCGCGCAGTCCCACGCGGCTCTGGGTCGTAGAAGACATCAGAGGTGACGATCGGGCCAACGTGCGTGGTGAGACCCTCCGACTTTGCAGCAGCGATCAACGCACCGGTCACGTCAAAGTCTGCAGTTGGTGCCGTCGGCTCATTGAATCCGAGGATTGGGCCTATGCCAGAACTGGCGACCGCTGCAGACGCAACGAGTACGTCACCTGTTTCTAGGTGGAGGAAGCCACCACAAGTACCTACGCGAATGAACGTCTCTGCGCCAAGGTTAAGCAACTCTTCAACGACGATGGAGGTGGTTGGCGTGCCCATGCCAGTCGTCTGCACGCTCACGGGGACGCCGTTCACCGTGCCCGTGTATCCGAGCAGACCACGGTGTTCGTTGACCAGCTTCGCCTTTTCCAGACCGCCATCGAATCGCGCTGCGATCCTCTTCGATCGATTCGGGTCGCCCGGCAGGAGAACGACTGGAGCGTAATCGCCACTCTCGGCGTGCAGGTGAATCTGAGCCATGCTGCCTCCGCAACTACTCGGCCCGCCAGAGACGGCGGGCACCGTACGGTGTAGCGTACGCCTCATGAGCGCAGAGCGGCTTCAAGACCCCGCAATCAGGGCCTTCCTTGAACGGCCCCACTTCGCCACGCTCGCGACGGTGAACGCGGATGGCGCTCCGTTCTCTGCGGTGGTCTGGTACGCCCTTGAGGGCGAGCGCATCCTCTTCAACAGCGCCGAGGGTCGGCGGTGGCCGGCAAACCTTCGTCGCGATCCTCGCGTTTCGATCATGATCGAAGAGGGATACAACTACGTCCAGATCCTTGGGCGCGTGCACATCATTGATGACCAGGCGGCGGCACAGGCGCAGATGGCAAAGATCACCGCGCGCTATAGCGCGACTCCAGAAGTTCTCGCCGAGCGGATCGCCGAGTTCAAGAAACAGACGCGCATCGGCTTTGAACTATCTCCGACCGCAATCCTCACCGACGGCGAGCCAGGGGTGACGCGCACCGTGGGAGGTTCGTAGCGTGGGAAGCGGAGCAGCGAAGATTGGATACGCCGCAATGCTCGAGCAGTTCGGCCCGCAAGAGGTCGTCGACTACTCCGTTGCCGCTGAACGCGCAGGGATGAGCGGCGTGATGGCTGCGGATCACTTCCAGCCATGGGTGCCAGAACAGGGGAACGCACCATTCGTCTGGAACGTCATGACGCTCATTGCAGAGAAGACGAAGGGCGACGTTGGCCCTGGTGTCACCTGCCCAGGCTGGCGCATGCACCCAGCAACGGTGGCACAGGCTTCGGCGACGCTCGCCGCCATGTACCCAGGTCGACACTGGCTCGGGCTCGGCTCAGGTGAAGCACTCAACGAGCATGTGGTTGGAGGCTATTGGCCCGAAGTTGGCGAACGCATCGCGCGCATGTTTGAGGCAATAGAGATAATCCGCAAGCTCTTCACTGGGAAAGATGTGAAGCACGCTGGCCGCTGGTACCAACTTGAGAGCACCCGACTCTGGACACTTCCATCAGAGTTGCCACCGATTTACGTAGCAACGGCGGGTCCGATCACCGCAAAGAAGACCGGTGAACTGTGCGATGGAATCATCACGGTCGGAGCGGCGGACGAGAAGATCCAGACCGTCTTTGATAAGTTCGCCGAAGGAGCGCGCGCCGCAGGGAAGAACCCAGACGCGATGCCGAAGATCCTGCAACTACATCTCTCATGGGCGCCAACCGATGAAGAGGCGCTTCAGAACGCAATGCGCGAGTGGCCGAATGGCGGGATGAGGTTCCCGAAGCAAGACATCCGCAACCCCGCCGACTTCCAGCAGATGGCGAAGCTGGTGCGCCCAGAGGACTTCACCGGTCGCATGCTGATCTCCAGCGATCTTGCTGCACACCAGAAGACCATCCAACGCTATCTGGATATGGGCTTCGACAAGATCTATCTGCACAACGTCGGCCGCAATCAGGTCGAGTGGGCCGAAGCCTTCGGCCGTGAGGTGCTCCCCGGCCTTACCGCGTGAGCCCGCGCGTAGCGCTCCTCGCTGGTGGGGTTGGTGGCGCAAAGCTTGCCGACGGTCTCTACCGCGCGCTCCCGCAGGGTGAGCTGAGCATCATCGCCAACCCGGGAGATGACTTTGAACTGCATGGCCTCACCATCTGCCCAGATCACGACACGCTCCTCTACACCCTCACCGGACTCGGCGATCGCGAGCGCGGCTGGGGGCTCGCTGGCGAGAGCTGGAACGCACTCGAACAGTTCGGCAAGATTGGGGCGCCAGACTGGTTCAGGCTCGGCGATCGTGACTTGGCGCTCCACATCCACCGCACGGCACTCCTCAAGAGTGGAGGTCGTCTCACCGAAGTAAACCGCGAGTTGCAGCGGCGACTCGGACTCGTTGACGCGCCGATCCTGATGGCGACTGACGACCCGCTCCGAACCAGGGTTCGAACCCCAGAGGGCTGGATGGAGTTTCAGCCATGGTTCGTTGGTGCGCAGGCGAAGCCCGAGGTCCTTGAGGTTGAGTTCGTAGGTGCGCAGAGCGCACGCATGAGCGCCGAAGTGACTGAGGCGATTCTTAGCGCTGAACTGATCGTGATCGCGCCATCAAACCCACTCATCTCCATTGCTCCAATCCTTGCTGTCAACGGAGTACGAGAGGCGATCGCGTCGGCACGTACACGCGGCGTTCACGTGATCGGCGTTTCACCGATCGTTGCGGGGAAGGCGATCAAGGGACCAGCCGACCGGATGCTGAGAGCCGCTGGGCTCCCCTCCTCTCCAGCTGGTGTGGCGCGCGCTCTTCCAGGACTCTTTGACACGCTGGTCGTAGAGGAGAGCGACCTCACCGACGCACTGCGCGCAGAACTCGCCCCACTCGTCCCGCGAGTCGCTGGTGCCACGACCGTGATGCATGACGGCGATGCGCGGCTCAGCCTTGCGCGGCAGCTCATGCAGGCCGCCTCCGACGCCGCATGATCACGGCGATTCTCCCATTTCGCAGTGTTGCCGACTCCAAACGGCGCATGGAGAGTGCCCTCAGTGAGCAGGAGCGGATGGAGCTCTCCGCGCGTCTCCTCGTCCGCACCCTCGCCGCACTTCGCGACGCGCGCAACATTGAGCGAACGATCCTCGTCTCACCTGATCCACTAGCACGGGAACTTGCGCGAGCGGCCGGCGCTGAGGCAATTGACGATCACGGCGTGCCGCTCAACGAGGCGATCCGACTTGGACTTGACCGCGCCACCACGAGTGGCGCATCAGCGGCGCTGATCGTCCCCGTTGATCTGGCGCACGTCTCAGGCGGCGCACTCGATGAGCTGGTACACGCATGGCGCGCGAGCAGGGCGGCGAGCGCCCTCCTCCCCGCACTTGATGGCGGCACCGCGGCGCTGATCACTCCGCTGCCGACCAGCATGAGCCTCCGCTACGGCGAAGGGAGCGCTGCGCTGCACCTCCGCGAGCTCACCAGAACCACCAGCAGCGTGCACCAACTCACCTCCCCACTCGCAGCAGACCTCGATACGCCAGAAGACTTGGCCGCCGTCACCGCTCCAGGGGGAGGCCACGCTGCCTACGATCAACAAGACGGTTTGATCGCACTCCCCATTGACGGGCTCGGAGAGATTCAGCCGAACGACAACCTCCCAGAACTCATTGCCGAGGCCGTGCGCCGTTTCTTGGACGAGCGCGCCGTTGGTCCGCTGCGACCTGATGATGTGATCAGCGTCACGCAGAAGATCGTCTCAAAGGCGGAGGGGGCGATCGTCGATCTCACCACCATCACTCCGCGACCAGAGGCGGTTGCGTACGCGGAGCGGTGGAAGCGTGACGCGCGGCAGGTGGAGGTGGTGCTCCAGGAAGCGGTGCGCGTGGTGCGCATGGATCGTGGCGTGATCATCACCGAAACTGCGCACGGCTTTGTCCTGGCGAATTCGGGGGTCGATGCGAGCAACGTTGGCCCGCGCAGCGGCGAGATCGTCACCCTCCTCCCTCGCGACCCCGACGCCTCTGCAGCGCGAATCCGCGCATCAATCGCGGCCCGCAATGGCGTTGCACCAGGGGTGATCATCACCGACTCCTTCGGGCGACCATGGAGGCTCGGAATCACCGATGTTGCGATCGGTCTCGCGGGGATCGCTGCGCTGGAGGATCTGCGCGGGCAGCCCGACGCGGATGGTCGTGTCATGGCGGCCACCGTCCGAGCAGTCGCCGATCAGATCGCCGCGGCAGCGGAGCTTGCGCTCGGGAAGAGCGCGAAACGTCCACTCGCCTTCATTCGCGGCGCGAAACCAGCCCCTACGGAGTCAGGGAGCGTCCGTGAGAGCCTGATGCCTCCCGACTGGGATCTCTTCCGCTGACCACTCCGCTCACGTATCGCCCCACTCCGCATGCGCCTACAATGAGCAGATGACAGAGAAGGGCTTCACGATCGACTTCGGCGGCGGCGAGCCGGCGAGCACCCCCGCCACAAACCCTGCGACACCCGCCCCCTCAAGCGCGGCTCCAGCCCACAGCAAACTCCTGATCCTCGGCTCCGGCCCTGCAGGTCTCACCGCTGCAATCTATGCAGCACGCGCGCAGTTGGAACCGACCCTGCTCGCCGGATACGCGCCGGGCGGCCAGCTAATGCTCACCAGTGAGGTGGAGAACTTCCCCGGCTTCCCAGACGGGATTGATGGACCAGAGCTGATGGCGAAGATGCGCGCGCAGGCGGAGCGATTCGGCACCGTCGTTGTCGACCAAGATGTTGACCGCGTCGATCTCTCCAAGCAGCCGTTCCGCGTTTGGAGCGCAGGGCGTGAGTTCACCGCGGATGCCGTGATCGTTGCCACCGGCGCATCCGCAATCTGGCTCGGGCTAGAGTCCGAGACACGCCTTCGCGGACGCGGTGTGAGCTCATGCGCCACCTGTGACGGTTTCTTCTTCAAGGGCGAAGAGGTGGCAGTCGTCGGTGGTGGCGACACCGCACTTGAAGAGGCGCTCTTCCTGACGCGCTTTGCCACCAAGGTGCACCTCCTCGTGCGTCGCGATGAATTCCGCGGAAGCAAGATCATGGTTGCACGCGCACAAGCGCACGAGAAGATCCAGATTCATTTCAACCGCGAAGTAGTAGAAGTCCTTGGCGAAAAGAAGACAGAAGCGCTGGTCCTGAAGGACACCACGAGTGGTGCCACCGAGCAGCTCGCCGTCGGCGGTCTCTTTGTTGCGATTGGGCATAAGCCGAACACCGAACTCCTTGGCGGCGCGCTCCCTGTTGACGCGGCCGGCTATCTACAGGTGAAGGAGCACTCTTCGGCATCCGCAATTGACGGCGTCTTCGTTGCAGGGGATGTTCACGATCATCGGTATCGCCAGGCGGTCACTGCCGCTGGTGACGGCTGTCGCGCGGCGCTTGATGCCGAGCGCTGGCTCGCTGCACGCGAGGCGTAGCTACTCTTCGCCCACCCCTACCAGGAGCGCCGCCGCGGTGCTGAGTGGCATCACAAGCAACACACCAGTTGTCCCCACGAGTGATCGGACGATCTCAACGGCAACCGACTCGCTGCTAATCCGTGTGAGTAGATCACCTGGCGCGATCAGCGTGGAGACGACAAGCGGGAGCGCTGCAGCAAAGTACGCCAGCGGGAGGGTATTGATCACCGCTGCAATGTGCGCGCGACCAATACTGATTGCGCGCGTTGCGATCACCAGATCTGACTCTCGACGCGCCCCCTGTCGCAACTCATCAACGGCGGCGACCTGCGTGGCCGCAACATCATCAATGATGCCCATCGTCCCAATGAGCGCAGCGGCGAGGCCAATGCCTCGCAAGTCCACGTTGGCGCCGAGGAGCGGGAGAAGATTGAGGAGATCTGCGTCACCTGCGAACGGAGTAAACGCGAGGAGTTGATCAAAGAGAAGTGAGAGGAGGCCAACGACAATGAGACTCGCCGAGA
This sequence comes from uncultured Chloroflexota bacterium, assembly GCA_964430115.1. Lineage (GTDB taxonomy): Bacteria > Chloroflexota > Limnocylindria > Limnocylindrales > Limnocylindraceae > Limnocylindrus. The sequence continues at coordinate 8,069 of CAYSEM010000004.1, forward strand.
TACCGAGGATCGCCGCGGTAGATCGACGCGAGAAGCCTTCACTGATGAGTGTCGTGATGGTGCCAACAGCAAGCGCGGTTCCACCCGCAACAAGAACGGGCGATGCTCCTGACAGAATTGCGGGAAGCCCGAAGCGAACGATGAGGATCGTTGCGGCAAGCAGCGCGATCAGTGCACGCGCCCCACGCGAACCTGCGACGACGATCACCAGCGCAGCAAAGGCGACGCCTAGCAACACCAGAGCGCCACCGCGTGAACGATCTGCGACGGCGTACGTCAGGCCCCCTGCCTCATCTGGCAGTTCAACCAGGAGAACTTCGTCACCCGCGCGAAAGGGGATGGAGCCAGCGATCGCCTCTCCCTGTTCGACCTCCGCGCTAGCCCGCTCACCGGCAGCGGCGCCGTCCAGGATCTGGACCTCAACGCTCCCAGAGACCCCACCAACGGAGTCAGTTGGTGTGGTGAGTAGCGTGGCACGCACCAGCGTGGACGCCCCCGGGTTCGTGGGGAGGGACCATGGGCTTGGGAGCAGCGCCAGCAGCGCGAGAAGCACGCTTGCAGCTAGTAGCGGCGTGCTCCTCCGTAGCAGGCTGCGAGGCAAGTGGGTGGTTGATCGTGGATTCGGCATCCCCTCTATGGTAGCCGCCTCGTGCGGGGCGTTTACGAAGCACCCGTAGACTCAGGGTATGCAGAGCGAACCGAGCCCAAGCGCCATTCGAATCATCCGCGAAGGGCAGCGGGTGGAACTGGACTGGGCGGATGGCCACCAGAGTCAATTCGACGCCGTGGCACTCCGTTGGCTCTGCCCGTGCGCGTACTGCCGCGGCGAGGCTGGACTCCCTGGCTGGCTCGATGCCAATCCGTCACTCACGGAGCAGCAGACCACCTTCACCGGTGGTGAGCTCGTTGGAAGCTACGCGCTCTGTCTCTTCTGGGCCGACGGACACCGGACTGGCTACTACACGTGGTCACTGCTGCGTAGCAACTGCGCGTGTGCTGCCTGCATCAGCGCTCCGCATGCCTGACACGCACGAGCAAAGTCGCCGCCTCGTCGTCAGTCGCGAGCTCTCCGCCCTCGCCTTCAACGCCCGCGTCCTTCATGAGGCGCGTGACTCGCGCACCCCGCTCTTAGATCGCTTCAAGTTCCTCGGCATCGTCGCATCCAATATTGACGAGTTCTTTGGCGTCCGCGTCTCGGGGATTCGCGAACAGATTGACGCTGGCGTGCAGGCAGCAAGTGCGGATGGTCGCTCCCCTGCCGAACAGATGCGCGCCATTCGTGAGGCCGCAGCGCTGCTGATGCTGGCGGCGCAAGGTGCATGGCGCGAACTCACGACCGAGCTTTCCAACGCTGGCCTCTCCTTGGTTCACTGGGAGGAGATTGATGGAGCGACGCAAGAGAAACTAGCAGCGCGCTTCAAGCAAGAGATCTTCCCTGTGCTCACACCACTCGCCATTGACCCCGGACACCCCTTCCCCTATGTCAGTAGCCTCAGCCTCTCGCTCGCCGTGCATCTAAACGATCCGGAGCGAGGCGAACGCTTCTTCGCGCGCGTCAAAGTGCCCCAGATCCTGGGGAGGCTGGTGCAGATTGGTGACGGTCGCGCCATCCTCTTGGAAGACCTGATCCTCGCCCACATAGACCAGCTCTTTGTTGGGCATGAACTTATTGGCGCATATGCATTCCGCATCACACGAGACGCCGACATCGAGGTTGAAGAGGGCGAGGCGGATGATCTCCTTGCGGCGATTGAGGAGGAGTTGCGACAGCGCCGCTTCGGCAAGGTCGTGCGCGTAGAGATTGACGCATCGGCGCCCGCAGAGATTCGCCAGCTGCTCATAGCAGGATTTGAACTCCAGCCAGATGCGCTCTCCAATGTTGACGGTGTGCTGGACCTCACCGTGAGCGGAGAGATCGCAGCGCTCCAGCTACCGAACCTCCACAGTCCCACCTGGCATCCCGTCACACCCCCAAGGATCGCCGAGGCTCCGCGCGCGGCCGACGGCGGTGCTGACCTCTTCCATGTCATCCAGCAGGGCGATCTACTGATGCACTACCCATACGAGAGCTTTGACGCGAGTGCCGAGCGACTCTTCCAGCAGGCAGCAGTCGACCCTGATGTCCTCTCCATTCGTTCCACGCTCTACAGGACGGGTGCTGTTTCAAGCATCCCCGGCCACCTGATCCAGGCGGCACGCGCAGGGAAAGAGGTGGTTGTGCTGGTGGAGTTGAAGGCGCGCTTTGATGAGGCGGCAAACATCGAGTGGGCGAGAAGGCTTGAAGAGGCGGGGGCACACGTCATCTACGGGATGAGCGGCCTCAAGACGCACTGCAAGGCCACGCTGATCGCCCGAAGGGAGGGCGGAGAGATTCGCCGCTACGTGCACCTCTCCACCGGGAATTACAACCCTCGCACCGCTCGTCTCTATACCGACCTCTCCCTCTTTACGGTTGATCACGCGTTCGGGGCTGACCTAAGTGCACTCTTCAACTATCTGACCGGCCTCTCAAAGCACGCCGACTATCAGCGCCTCCTCGTTGCACCCGCGCAGTTGCGTCACGCAATTCGGCAGCGGATCAGCGCCGCTATTGAGGACGCAGCTCGCGGCGGGCGCCCGTACATCGCGGCGAAGGTGAACGCACTCGTTGACACCGAGATGATCGGCCTCCTCGATGACGCGGCGGCTCGCGGCGTCACGATTGACCTGATCGTGCGCGGCATGTGTGGCCTCATTCCTGATCCAGATCGCCACGAGGGGCGCCTCCACATCCGCTCGGTGATTGGTGAGTTCCTCGAGCACAGCCGCCTCTACCACTTCAACATTGCGGGACGTGCGGAGTGGTTCGCCGGAAGTGCAGACCTTATGGATCGCAACCTTGATCGCCGCGTTGAGGTCCTCTTCCCACTCCTTGATCCAACTTCAATCAGCCGCTGCGAAGAGGTGCTGCGCGTACTCCTCGCCGACCGTCGCAACAGTTGGATCCTGCAGCCAGACGGTGCCTGGCTCCGCAAGGAGGACCTCGAGCTTGATGGTGCCACCAATTCAAGCTTTGCTGAGTTCAAGCGGCTCGCGATACAGGCTGCCGAAACCATGTCACCAGAGCCTACGCTCTAACGCATGAGCCGCGAACGAGAGCTCAAGTACGCCGCTCAATCATCAGAACCGCCCCGCCTCCCTCGCGGGTGGAGCCTCGGTCCAGAGCGCACGATGGCAGAGATCGTTGACACCTACCTTGATCATGCGGCGACACTAATCACGCGCGGCTGGGCGCTGCGGAGGCGCGAGACGGTCGGAGCGCCAACGCGATACACGCTGAAGCGCAACGCGCAGCAGGTGGGAGCGTTTCATCAACGCGATGAAATTGAGCGAGAGGGTGATCAGATCCCCGCCGAGATCGTGCATGAGATCGGCACGCAGCTCGCATCAGAACTCCGTGAGATTGTGACGATGCGACAGCGGCGAAGGAGCTGGCCGCTCCAGCTCAATGGGAGCGTTGTCGCAGACCTCACCACGGACGACATTCAGTCAGGCAACGCGCAATGGAGGGAGCTCGAAGTTGAGTTCGTCCCGTCAGTAAGTGATGCAGACGCAACAGAGATGGCAACTGATCTGCAAGCGTTCTTTGCGGGTGACGAGACGCTTACGCCGAGCCGCCAGTCGAAACTTGAGACCGCTATCGCTGCGCGCTGACGAGGTCGCCCAGTGCGCCGCGCCATGATGATCCGCCGAGCGCCTCAGCAATGATCACTCCTTCACGAATACCGCCACGATCAACACGCAGATCGGTCACTCCTGTCTGCTGAAGCAGCGCTTCAAGAATGGAGAGTCCCGCGGGGAGGAGTCGCGCTCGTCGCTCTGAGAGTGCATAGGCGCTTGAGATCTCCGCTGCTGAAAGTGAGGCGAGCCGCTCCCCCATCAACCGCAGATCAGCCGGCCGTACGGCGTGGGTCAGCAAAGTTTCTGGGACGAGCTTCAGGAGTCGTGTCGCGGTACCGCCAACGAGGACAAGTTGCGCGGCGTCTCCCGCTGGCAGGTGGCTAAAGGCCGTCTGCGCATGATCTCGAAGCGCGCGCCACTCGCGGAGCTTCGGCGGATCGGAATAGTTGACGCGCGTCATCAAGCGCGCCGAGCCAATGGAGAAGCCGTGGGCCACTGGAGCGCGACCCGGAACTAGGTGCACGATCTCTGTTGAGCCGCCACCAATATCTCCAACGAGTAGCGGCTTCGAGCGATCATGCGGATGGATGAGACCAAGGACGGTGAGGAAGCCCTCTTCTTCGTGCTCAAGGACGATCGGCTCAAGTCCTAGTCGACTGCGAATCTCCTTGATCACGCTGGCGCGATCTTTTGCACGGCGGAGTGGCTCCGTGGCAACCACCGTGAGTGAGTGCGCGCCGAGTCGGAGTGCTCGTGTGTGGAAACGGTCGAGTGCATCAATGACGTCACTCGTTGCCTTGCTGCCAATCTCTTCGCGCCGCTCAACGAGTCGACCCAGCTCTGAAGGGATCGACTCATCCGTGAGCGAGCCGAGGCGCACGCCGTCAGTCACTGCGACTAGCAGGTGGATGGAGTTCGAGCCAATATCCGCAACCGCCCCAATTCGCGGAGGGGTGGTGTTTACCGCGCGTTCACGTGCCCCCCCACGATTGGCGGCGAGGGTCCGAGAGGTGGAGGTGAGGGGAGTTCGTTTCACCCCGCCATCCTAGCGGGGCGCTACGATGTAACGAATAGCCAGGGGGAACCCTGGGAGGAGTTGGGAATGAGTGACGAAAAAGAGCCGGGTCGGGTAGAAAACGAGATCAACGAGATCCTCGCGCGCACAACGAGTGGCGCTGGCGCAACGCCTGCTCCGCAGGGGGCTCGTGACCCGCTCGACCGTGAGCTGCGACAGATCAAGGAGATCATTGTGCGCATGGGGAGCCTCACTGAAGCGGCAATCCGAGACGCCCTCACCGCGCTCACCACGCATGACGCCGCGCTCGCTGAGAAGATCATCGTCAACGACCGCAACATCAATGCCATGCAACATGAGGTCATCAGCGTGATCACCACCACGATCGCGACACAGAGTCCCGTTGCGCGCGACCTGAGAAACCTTCTCACGATGAACCATGTCGCCTATGAGCTTGAGCGCATCGCCGATCACGCCTCTTCGGTGGCGAAGGTAGCGAAGCAGCTCGCCCCAGAGCCGGCCCTTCAGCGGTACCTGCACCTTCCAGAGATCGGCGAACTCGCAGCGGCGCAACTCCACGGTGTCCTCCTCGCACTCGTCGACTCGGACGCCGTGCGGGCCCGTGAAGTTGCGGTCAGCGATGACCAGATCGATGCGCTCTACCGCAAGTCCTTCGATGAGTGCGTCTCGCTCATGGAGGCCGATAAGAGCAACGTAGAGCGTGGTACGCGCCTCCTCTTCGCGGCGCACTACCTTGAGCGCATTGGCGACCGAACCACGAACATTGCCGAAGATATCGTCTACCTCGTCTCTGGCGAGGTGGAAGACCTGAATCCGTGAGCGCTGCAAAGGCGACGCGAATCGGGCAAACGCTGTACCTCATTCGGCACGCAGACGCGGGCGACCCATCTGAGTGGATCGGTCCGGACGCTGAACGACCACTTAGTGGCAAAGGGGTGAAGCAGGTCGCGCGTCTCGCCGCCACACTCCTCGCTGCAGGGACGGCGATCGATGAGATTCGTTACTCGCCCGCGCGCCGATGTGTTGAGACAGCCACTGTGCTCTCAGCTGTCCTTGAGGTTGAGGCCGTCGCTGATGAGCGCCTCCTTGACGGTCCACCGATCGCACAGCTCGCCCGAATGTTTGACCGAAAAGGGGTCGCTCGACTCGCCCTCGTTGGACATGAACCGAATCTGAGTCGGCTACTAAGCGAACTCACTGGGATTACGAGTCTCTCCGTTGAGAAGGGCGCACTGATTCGCATTGACCTGCCGAACGGCGTCAGCGCGGGGAGCGGTCGCCTTGTGACGATCGCACCGCCATCTCTACTCCGCGCCCCGAAAGAAGAACGCTAACGCGCCTCCCCTTCAACGCAGGCGGCGACCAGCCCCGGATGGGAGAGGTAGACAAGATCCTCGCGCGCACGGAGTGTCCATACCGCGAGCTCAAGCCCCGCGGCCTGTAGATCTGCCACCCATTCGCTGCCAAGGAGCGACTTCTCGACGGAGACACCGTCGACTCCCAACGCGAGTGCCCGTCCACGAGTCTCAGCAGATGGAGACTCCACGTTGAGCCAGCGTGACCATTGAGGGGCGCGCAAGCCAACTTCTCGCAGGGCGTCGTCATCGAAACTTGAGATCACCAACAGCGCACCCGCGTCCATGGCCCGCTCACGAAGTGCAGCGAAGAAGCTTGGCAGGGGTGGCACCTTCAGTTCAAGGTCAAGGAAGAGTGTGTCTGGAAGCGCGGCAAGTCCGTCAGTGAGCGTTAGCACGCCTAGGTGCTGGAGCTCGCTCGCATCAAGGTCCCGCACCGCTCGTTCATCCCCATGCGTGCGCGCGAGGGTTTCGTCATGAATGATCACAGGCACTCCATCACGGGAGAAGCGCAGATCAAACTCCACGCCATCGCAACCAGTCGGCGCAGCAGCGAGTAGTGCGGGGAGCGAGTTCTCCGCGTGCCCTAATGCACCGCCATGCACGCCACGGTGCGCGAGACGGAGTGGGCGACCTGCCGCCTGTGCGGCCGCCGTTGCGGGTGGCGCTCCAGCCCTATCCACCAGCTCTGATGCGCTCAGTGCAGAGGGAGGCGAATGGTGAACGTCGTGCCCACACCAACGGTGGAGTCGGCCTCAATGCTCCCGCCGTGGCGGAGGATTGCGTGACGTGCGATCGCAAGCCCGAGCCCAGTTCCTGCACCGCCCACTGATGGAGTCTCGTTCGGAATGCGCTCAACCGTATAGAACCGCTCAAAGATGCGCGAGAGGTGCCGACGCTCGATGCCGATCCCCTCATCTGAAACCTGGATCTCTACGTATGGGTTCGCTTCTGTGGCTGAAGATCTGGCGAGTCGAATGGTGACCTTCCCCTCCGGTCGGCTGTACTTCACGCCGTTATGCACAAGGTTTGCGAACACCTGCCGCAATCGGTCTCGATCCCCTGGCACCATCCACGGGCCGGGACCAACCTCTTCTACCAGGATCTTCCCACCGTGCCGCGTAGCAACAGGGGTGAATCGCGCGGCAATCTCCTGAGCCAGGTCTCGTAGATTGACTGGAGCAGTGCGGAGTGCCACCTCTCCCGACTCAAGTGTGGCTAGATCAAGCATTTCGTCCGCCATCTGCACAAGATGCAGCACTTCAACCTCGATCTGCGAAGCGCGCTCTTTTGCGCTGCTGGCGTCTCCACGCTCCCCTGCGGTGGCAATCGATTCGGCGAGCAGTCGTATGGTGCTGAGCGGTGTCCGCAGTTCATGCGAAAGGTTGTCCACGAACTCAGTGCGAATCTGTCGCAGGCGCACCACCTCCGTCAGGTCGCGCAGGAGAATCCAGGCGCCATCATCCCCGTCAGGTGCCGCCGTCACCTGAACGTGCCGCATCTCATCGGAGTGACCAGGGCGAAGATCGCGCAGTGAGATTTTTCCTCGCGAGATCGTCCCGCTCAGCGCCTCTCGTGCAAGCTCTTCGAGTCGATGGTCGACGGTCGCCTCGATCAGGGGGCGACCACGCAGATCTTCAACCTCTCGCGCCAAGATCTCTCTGCACGACGGGCTCGCGGCACGAATCGTGAGATCGGGAAGCACGCGCAATACGGCATCATCCGTGGCGTCGAGCAGTGCATCAAGACGCTGCGCGCGGCGCTCCGCTCGGGCCGACTCACGGTCCGCCCGCTCCCCTTCGCGGACGGCACGCGAAGTGCTGTCGCTAACTTGGTTACGTCGACGGCGGAGCATCACCGCAAGAACCAAAGCGGCAAGCGCGAAGAGCGCCGCGAAGAGTAGCGTTGGACTAGCGGTCTCGATCATCTTTCAGAGGGCGCGCCGACGTACGTTGGCGGAAACCCTCGGGCGGCAAGTTCCTTTTCGATCGTCTCGCGCTCAAGACGCTTCTGCGCCACGATCCGCTCCACAACGGCTGCCAGCGGCACCACGCTCCGCTCACCGCTGGCGCGCAGCGTCATCTCCGCGCCGCCCGCATCAAGCGATCGTGGCGAGATGGTCACGATCCACGGCGCGCCGAGCAGCTCTGCATCAGCGAACTTCACGCCGGGCGACTCTTCTCGATCGTCAACCAGCAGCTCAAGCCCAGCGCTCGCGGCCGCAGCCTCCAGCGTGTCAGCCGAAACCTCAACGCGAGGATCCTTGTTAGCGCCGAGCAGCGCGACCTGGGCGTCGAACGGTGCCACGGCGGTCGGCCAGACGAGCCCCTTCTCATCGTGATACGCCTCAGCCACGCATGCGGCTGCGCGCCCAACGCCAATTCCGTAAGAGCCCATGATGATCGGTCGCTTCACCCCCGCCTCATCGAGATACTCGGCGCCGAGTGCCGCTGTGTAGCGCGTTCCCAGCTTGAAGATATTCCCAACCTCGATCCCCTTCTCCAGTCGAACGTGAGCGCCACAAGAGATACAGCCGTCACCCGTTTTCGCGGATGCGAGATCCACCACGTGGTCAGGGGTGAAGTCGCGTGGAATGTTGACGTTCTTGAAGTGGTATCCCTCCTTGTTTGCGCCAGCCACCAGATTTGCGGAGGAGGCCACGAGTTCATCGACCACGACGAGTGCCCCCTTGGCGCCGATCGGCGAGGCGTAGCCGGGCACCATGTTGGCGGCAACGATCTCCTCTTCGCGTGCGGGACGAAGATCGCGCGCGCCGATCGCGTTCGTCAGCTTCGTCTCCTCTACATCATCATCACCCCGCACGATGGCAACGATCAGCCGATCGTCGCGATCTGCAAAGAAGACGGCCTTTGCGGTCTGCTGGTGCGGGACGCCGAGCAGCTCGGCGAGTGCTTGAATCGTTGGTGCGTTTGGTGTCTTCACCTCTTCGAGCGGGAGCGGTGCCGCTGCAGCTGGCGTCGCCCTGCGCACACGCGCGACCTGCCGATTTGAGGCGCTGGAGCATGCATCGCAGATCACCAGCGTGTCCTCGCCGTACTCGCTCGGCGCCATGAACTCATGCGCCGCCGTGCCACCCATCATCCCCACGTCGCTGGCGACGGCAATGGTCTTCAAGCCGAGTCGCGCGAAGATGCGAGTGTATGCGTGGTAGTAGAGCGCGTAGGAGTGATCGAGCCCTGCCTCATCACGGTCCGCCGAATATGCGTCCTTCATCGTGAACTCGCGCACGCGAATCAGGCCGCCACGTGAACGGGGTTCATCTCGCCACTTCGTCTGAAAGTGATAGACCTGCTGCGGAAGCTGTCGCCAGGAGCTCACCAGCTTGCGGAGGAGATCGGTCACCACCTCTTCGTGCGTCATGGCGAGAACCATGTCGCGTCCACCACGATCCTTGAACCGGCCCATCTCAGGGCCAATCTGGTCGTATCGCCCCGTCTCCCTCCAGAGATCGGCGGGGTGAACGACTGGCATCAGCATCTCCTGTCCACCGATGGCGTTCATCTCTTCACGGATCACTTGGGTCACATGCGCGTTGACGCGCATGCCGAGCGGAAGGAGCGAGTAGATCCCAGCACCCAGCGGACGGATGTATCCGGCGCGGAGCAGGAGCCGATGGGAGGGCATCTCCGCGTCGGCAGGGTCCTCGCGCAGCGTGCTGAAGAAGAGGTTTCCTATTCGCATCTGAACATCCTACCCGCGCCGCCCGCCTCGCGGCGAATGGACGACGCTCAGGTGGTGCGTCGGAGCACGTAGCCGATGTTGCGGACCGTCTGCAGGGCGACTGGGCTGGCCGGCGTCGCTTCGATCGCGCGGCGGAGGGCGTGCATATGCACATCGACCGTTCGCGTCTCCCCGGCGTAGTCGTACCCCCAGACCCGATCCAGCAACTGCTCGCGACTGTAGACACGGCCAGCGTTGGCGATGAGGAAGGCAAGGAGCTGGAAGGCCTTCGGCTTCACGTGCACGACGGAACCGTTGCGAAGGATTCGCTGTCCCTCGAGGTCAATCTCTGCCTCTCCGATCCGGACAAGCCGTTCAGCGCTCGCTACTGGGGCTGCTCCGCTGCGACGGAGTACGGCGCGGATTCGCGCCGAGAGTTCGCGCGAAGAGAACGGCTTCGTCACGTAATCATCGGCGCCAAGGTTGAGTCCAGCAACGCGATCTGTCTCCGACGCTTTTGCCGTCACCATGATCACGGGGACGCTGGAGTTCGTACGAATCGCACGACACACCTCAACGCCACTCATCTCAGGGAGCATGAGGTCAAGGAGCACAAGGTCGGGGGTGTGCGCGCGAAACGCAGCGAGCCCAGCGGTGCCTGTCGCCGCCTGCTCCACCGAGAAACCTTCAGCGCTCAGCGCATCTGCGAGTGCCTCGCGCAGCGGCCGCTCATCTTCTACAAGGAGGATGCGCGCCGACTCACTCTTCACCATGCAACCCTCCCGCCTTTACGTTAACGACGTGTGAACAGCACCTCAGGCGGCGCGCAGGACGGCGATCGCCTGATCGATGCGCGTAAGGACCGCCGCGCGGCCGAGGAGCCTCATGCTGTCGAAGAGTGGGGGCGTCGCGGTACGACCAGTTGCCGCTGCGCGGAGTGCCATGAAGAGATCGCCCGCCTTCCAGCCCTGCTCTTCCGCAAGCGTACGCAGCTTCGCCTCGAGTGGATCGGGCGCGTCAAGGAGTGGTGCGTCACCTTCACCAATCCCATCCGCAAGGAGGGGGCGTGCCGCTTCGAGCGCGGCGCACGCTGTAGCCGCCTCCCAACGCTTCGGTACGAGAAGAGCTGGGTCATGTTGCAGCGCATCCAAGAAGAGGAAGTCGGTGAGTTCAATCGCAGATGAGAGAAGCGGAATGCGCTCGCGAATCAGCGGAAGGAGCGCGGCGATCTCCCCATCGGTTGCGGGGCGTCCAATGCGACCATCGGCGGCGGCTTGATCGTAGAAGGGTCGCAGGCGTGCCAAGAGATCCTCGTGCGTCAGCTTCCGAATCCACTGGCCGTTGATCCATTCGAGTCGAGTGCGATCGAAGACGGCTCCCGCCTTCTGCACATGCTCCAGAGAGAATCGTGCCTGAATCTCTTCCACACTGAGGACCTCGTCCTCACTCCCCGTTGACCAGCCGAGGAGTGCGAGGAAGTTGATGATCGCCTCTTTAAGGAATCCCTCCGCACGATAGTCAGAGATTGCCGTCTGGCTCTTCCGCTTGCTCATCTTGGTTCGATCTGGATTCAAGATCAGGGGGAGGTGTGCAAACTTCGGCAGCGTCACGCCGAGCGCCTGGAAGAGGAGGATGTGCTTCGGCGTGTTGGAGAGGTGGTCCTCGCCGCGGATCACGTGGGTGATTCCCATATCCGCATCGTCGACGACCACGGTGAAGTGGTAGAGCGGCGAACCGTCCGCGCGGAGGATCACGAGATCGCCGCCGAGTGCCTCAGCGTCGATCTCGACCCGACCGCGGACTAGGTCATCAATGACCACAACGCCCGGCCTGATGCGGAACCTCAAGGCGGCCGACTCCCCCGCCGCAACGCGACGCGCCGCATCCTCCGCCGGGATCCCCGCGCATCGGCCAGAGTATCGGGGCGGAAGCTTCGCCTTTTCGCGTGCACTCCGCTCCGCGTCTAGCTCCGTGCTTGTACAGAAGCAGTAGTACGCAAGGCCCGCTGTGTAGAGTTGCGCCGCAACTTCGGCGTAGCGCGCACTGCGAGCCGACTGCCGGTATGGACCGTGCCCTCCACGTTCTTCGTTCGCGCTGACGACGCCCTCATCCGCTTCAAGCCCGAGCCAGCGCAGCCCTTCAAGGATGTCCGCCTCGTGCTCTGCGGTTGAGCGCGCAGTGTCGGTGTCTTCCACCCGCACGATGTAGGTGCCACCGTTTGCGCGGGCATAGAGAAGATTGAAGAGTGCGGTGCGTGCGGTCCCAATGTGGAACGGCCCGGTTGGGCTCGGTGCAATCCGTACGCGCATTTCACCGCTCATGTCGCCACCCCCGCAACACGGTGGAAGAGCTTCTGGTCAATCTTCCCCTGCAACACATGGATGAGCGTCGCAGGACGAAGGCCGAGTGTGGCCCGGCCGATCGGTCCTTCTAGGGTGAGTGAGTCAAGCGAACTGCTCCGGGAGAGGACCGAAACTGGGGCCCCTGGCACGAGTCCACGAGCCTCGAGATAGCTGAGTAGTGCGCCATCCGCTTCGGCCGCCTCCGTCACTCGATAGATTGTTGCCACCTCGCCCGCCTCCAACTCCGCGAGTGGCCTCCCCTTCGGTCGACGCGCCTCTGCTGCGCGATCAATCGGGTTCCCGTGTGGGCAGGTCTGAGGGTGTCCGAGCATCTCATCAAGACGCTCTTCAAGCGCTGGCGAGATCACCGCGTGCAGGCGGCGTGCCTCTGCGTCCGCAGCCGCCCACGAGAGTCCAACAACACCTGTGAGAAGCCACTCAAGGAGTGCGTGTCGCTTAAAGATCGCATCAGCCGCGGCCTCGCCCGCCGCGGTGAGCTTCCAGAGTCGCGCATGTCCGGTGCATCCTGCGATCAACTTGTCATCGGCGAGGCGCTTGAACATTTCCGCCGCCGCCTGCTTGCTCACTTCAAGGTCTTTTGCAACCAGTGAAGGGGTGACGCCTTCTGCATCGGGGTGCGAGCGGAAGGTGAGGATGTACTCCTGCGCGGCGGCCGAGAGGGCCGCACGAGTGGAACCTGCGCGCGTTGTGGAGGCCATAAGTGAATCCTACCCCGCGTCCTGCGTAAACCCTGCGTCACGCGCCAGCCACGGTCGCGGTGAGAGTTGCCCACTCCAGGAGAGGAGCGCGGCGCAAACATAGGCGGAGGCCCAGATCAGCGCCACCACGAGACCGACCCCTTCTGATGACGGGAGTGGGAGCCCAAACGTGGCGGCGAGAGACCAGGGGAGGGCGATAGCCAGCAGGGCGACGCTGCCGCGGGTACCCGACCAGGCGACACGCGGCGCGAGCATCAATAGGCCAAAGAGAAGCAACTCCACTGCTACTCCGGGGAGGAGCGGCTCAGCGGCGAGGAGCGGAGCCCATGCAACGAGTGCGTTGAAGAGTCGCCACTCCACTCGCGGCCACTCCGCCACCGTGCCGCTCTCTGCACTTCCAGTAGCTGCAGCATACGACTGACGTGACGGTCGTGGATCCCGACGGATCGGTCGTTTCCCACGCGCCCGATACTCCGCACCGTGCTTTCGTGGATCTGCATACTCTTTTGGATTTACGCGCCAGTACGTTCCAGAGTCTGCTCCAACCCACTGCGCACCGTCCCACACCTGATCTCCATCACTTGCGCTGGTTCCGTCATATGTGGTGGAGCCGGGCCGCGCACGTGGCCGCTCCGCATCGTGATCTCGCACTGTCTCTTGAGCCACCGTGGCGCGACGCGGGCGAGGGCGCGGGGGCGGCGCAGGGCGTGCCGTCGCTGGGCCGTGTCGATTCGCCGCGAGCGCTTCGGCGAGCGCCACTTCGTAGGCTTCCGTCAACCGGGCGAACGCCGCAGGCCTAGACTTCCCACCAACCGCATCAGGGTGCAGCGATTTCGCAAGGCTTCGATAGGCGCGCTTCACACTCTCTACGGTCGGCGCGGGTGTGAGGCCAAGCACCTGCCACGCATCGCCCGCTCGCATCCGCGCCGGCGACACCGTTAGCTCAAACGAAGCGCGTCAAAGGCGCTCGTCGCCTCTGCACGAGCGAGTGCCGAACCACCGCGCGGATCTGGGAGTTGCACCGTCCGATGAAGGTCGAGGGTTGTAGAATTCGCAACCACGGCGCCGGCGGCACGTAGCGCTGCAACGGTGGCAACGCGACCAGCACGCGCGGCGGCATCACCATCGTCGGTGTGCAGTGCGATCCCAATCCCGGGTGCGCCAACGAGGCATAGGCCTTCGGCCCCCTGTTTTGCCACCACGACCCCGTCTCCGCCACGGATGAGATCGGTGTCAAGGAATCCTCCGCCTGCAATCAGGCGCGGGTGTGCGATCGCCGCGGCGCGCACGCGTTGCAACGCTGCGGTGAGATCAGCGGAGAGTCCAGCCGCCTCTGGGTTGGCCCAGCGGCGTGCCCCTTCGGCCGCAACGTGCAGTGGTACGGCATACGTTGGAATCGCGCAGCCATCCATCCCCCACGGCGCGGCGTTCAAATCGGTGCCGAGTAGCTCCCCCACCACAGCGCGGAGGCGCTGCTGAACTGGATGCTGATAGTCGTCATAGCCACGTCCATCAACACCGAGCGCCTTCGCGAGCATGAGCAGAGAGAGGTGCTGGCCAGAGCACATGTGCTGCAGCAGGGTGCCACTTGAGCCGCTGCGAATGGGCGAGGGGCGGCCGTGCACGAGGAGCTCAACATCAAGTTCATAGCGTCGGACCATCTCTTCAGCGACCGTGACATGCTCCTCAGCGCCAGAGTGACTTGCTGAAGAGAGTGCAACCGCTTCGCTGCTCACTTCGCCGCCAGATGACTCCACCGCCATCAGCACTGCAACTGCCGTGAAGGGCTTGATTGCGGAGCGAAGGGAGATCAGTCGATCCGACGCACCGAGTGAGGCGCGCACCACTCCCCCTTCTCCAACAGCGACCACGTCGCCGCGATGCTGCGCCTCAACGATCTCACCCCGAACCACTTGGACGAGCACTGGGGCGGCGGGGTCAACACCGATCGGCGTGCCACCCGCTGCAGCGGCAGACATCAGGCGAGCCCGAGCGCGGCGTCGACCTCCGAGAGTCCGCGATCGATCACGCCAAAGGCGAAGTCCAACTCATCGTCGCTGACGTTGAGCGGAGGGTTCGTGAAGAAGCCATTCCAACGGACGATTGTGTACAGCCCGTTGGCGCGGAAGAACTTTCCAAGTGCAGCCATCTCTGGCACCGTCTCGTTGAACCCCGCGATCGGCGTACCGCTCTTCGGATCTCGCACGAGCTCCATGATCCCGAAGAGCCCGATGTTTCGGATCGGGCCGACGCACGGGTGCTTCGCCTTCATTCGCTCATGGTGCGCGCGCAGCTTCTTGCCGCTCTCCGCTGCACGTTCAATCAAGCCATCCTCTTCGTACACATCAATTGTCGCGAGCGCCGTAGCGCAGGCGAGCGGATGACTGTTATACGTGAGCCCTGCGCCGAACACCTTTTCGGCGAAGTGATCCGCAATGTGGCGGCGCATCCCGAGCGCACCAAGCTGGACGTAGGCGCTCGTGAGCCCCTTCGCCATGGTGATCATGTCTGGCACCACACCCCAGTGATCAATGGCGAACCACTTTCCGGTGCGACCGAATCCACCCATCACTTCATCGGCGATGAGGAGGATCCCGTAGCGGTCGCAGAGCTCTCGCATCCCCTGCATGTAGCCGTCTGGCGGAATGAGGATGCCGTTCGTGCCAACCACGCTCTCGATGATGATCGCAGCAACGGTGTGTGGCCCTTCAAACTTGAGGATCTTCTCCGTTTCTGCGAGCACTTCTGCGGCTGGGCGCGGCGCATCTGCGCCGAACTCGTGGAAGTCTGGAATACGGAAGACGCCGGGCATGCCTGGCTCCGTGAACCAGCGCCGCGGATCACCCGTCGCCGTAAGCGCCCCCGACGTGCCGCCGTGATACGAACGGTATCGCGCAGCAATCTTGTGACGTCCAGTGAAGAGTCGCGCAATTCGGAAGGCGTTCTCTACCGCCTCCGCGCCACCATTCGTGAAGAAGAAGGCGTCGATGTCGCCTGGGCAGATCTCGGCGAGCTTTTGGCCGAGTCGCGCGCGCGGTTCGGTTGCCATGAAGGGATTCGCATAGGCGAGCTTCGCCGCCTGATCGGTGATCGCCTTCAGCACGCGCTCATCGCCGTGACCAATATTGGTGCACATCAGCTGACTGTTGAAGTCGAGGAACTTATCGCCCTCTGGTGTCCAGAACCACGAGCCCTTGGCGTGTTCGATGGGAATAGGATTCGCCGCGGCCTGTGGTGACCACTCGGTCATGGTGTGGCGCTTCGAGAGAGCGACGATCTCGGCTCCGCTCATCCCGGTGCGAACGTTCACTGCCGCCATGGGACCCCCTTCGCTGCCTCGGTCAATCGACCGCGTACGCAGAGAATACCCGCCGTTGTCGCACAGCGTGCGACACATCCGCGCCCTGCGGCACAACTGCCACCCCTACGGCAGAATGCCGTCATGCCAATGAATATCGAGCACCTGGCCGCGCAGAAGGCGCCCGAAACCCTGAAGAACTTCATCGCTGGCCGCTGGGTCGCATCATCCTCAAGCGAGTCGCTGATCGTCCCAAACCCGGCCACTGAGAAGATCCTGGCGCACGTCCCCCTCTCCAACACCGCCGACGTTGCCGCCGCCGTCGCAGGGGCTCGCGCCGCCGCCTTCGAGTGGGGCGAGATGCCACCGCCAGAGCGCGCCACCTACCTCTTCAAGCTGCGTGAGGCGCTCTTGGACAACCGTGAGGCGCTGACCAAGCTGGTTACCACTGAAAACGGGAAGGTCTTCTCTGACGCGGCTGGTGAGGTTCGCCGCGGCATTGAGGTGGTCGACTTCGCCTGCGGCGCGCCAACGCTGCTGATGGGCCAGAACCTCGACCAGGTCTCGCGCGGCATCGATTCGGAGATGGTGCGCTTCCCCGTCGGTGTCGTCGCTGGCATCACCCCGTTCAACTTCCCCTTCATGGTGCCAATGTGGATGCTCCCACTCGCAATCGCCTGTGGGAACAGCTTCATCCTGAAGCCATCAGAGCGCACGCCGCTCTCGTCGCAACGCATCGTGGAGATCTGCGAAGAGGCGGGGATCCCAACGGGCGTCGTCAGCCTGGTCCACGGTGCCGTAGAGACGGTGACTGGCCTGATCAGCCACCCGGGCGTGGACGCGGTGAGCTTCGTCGGCTCCGAGCGCGTCGCGCGAATCGTCTACGAGACCGCATCAAAGAACGGGAAGCGTGTCCAGGCACTCGGCGGCGCCAAGAATCACATCATCGCCATGCCGGACGCAGTGCTGGACCAGAGCGTGCCGAACATTGCCGAATCAGCTTTTGGCAACGCGGGGCAGCGCTGCCTCGCAGGATCCGTTCTCACCGTAGTTGGAGAGGCGCGCGAGCGACTCCTCCCAAAACTGGTGAAACATGCGGAGACGATCAAGATGGGCTTCGGCCTTGACGAAGGTGTCTCACTCGGCCCAGTGATTCGAGGCGACGCGCGCGAGCGCATCCATCGCCTCGTTGATGAAGGGGTCGCCGCCGGCGCCACAATGATTCGCGACGGCCGCGGCACTGGTCCGACAAAAGGATTCTTCGTTGGTCCGACATTGATCAGCATTGAAGAGAACTCGCCGCTCGCGCGCGAGGAGGTCTTCGGACCGGTCCTCTCCGTCCTCTACGCAAAGGATCTGGACGAAGCGCTGCGCCTGATGGCGGAGACGAACGAGTACGGCAACGCTGGCTCCATCTACACCGCCTCAGGGAAGGCGGCGCGCGAGTTTAAGCGTCGCGCCACCTCAGGGATGCTCGGCGTCAATGTGGGCGTGGCGGCACCGATGGCCTTCTTCCCCTTCAGCGGCCGCAGGAAGAGCTTCTTCGGCGACCTGCACGCTACTGGACGCGACGGGGTGGAGTTCTACACCACGAAGAAAGTGATCACCACCCGCTGGTTCTAGCGCTCCACAACAACTAGAGAAGCGCGACGAGCTCCTGCACCGCATCGGCCGACTTCTTGAATGCGGCGCTCTCCTCAGGGGTCAGCGTGATCTCAATGATCTTCTCAATGCCACTCGCACCGATCACCACTGGCACACCAACGTAGAGCCCCTTCACGCCGTACTCGCCCTCTAGATATGCGGCGCATGGGATCAGGCGGCGACGGTCGAGCAGGATGCTCTCCACCACCTCAAAGGTTGCTGCCGCAGGTGCGTAGAAGGCACTCCCCGTCTTGAGGAGCTCCACGATCTCTGCACCACCGCTCCGCGTCCGCTTCACGATCGCCTCAATGCGCTCTGCACTCAGCATCTCTGGGAGCGGGATTCCGCCAACTGCGGAGTAACGCGGAAGTGGGACCATCGTGTCGCCGTGTCCGCCAAGGACGAAGGCGCGCACATCTTCCACGCTGACCCCCGTCTCCGTTGCGATGAAGTGACGGAAGCGCGCCGAGTCGAGCGTGCCGGCCATACCGATCACGCGCTTCTTTGGGAAGCCCGAGGCCTTCAGCGCCACGTGGCACATTGCATCAAGAGGGTTCGTCACGATCACCAGAATCGCGTCTGGTGAGCGCTTCGTTGCCTCGGTGACTACGCTGCGGACGATCCCTGCGTTCGTGTTGATCAGATCATCACGGCTCATCCCTGGCTTGCGGGCGATGCCGCTCGTGACCACGATGATGTCCGAGCCCTTCGTATCGTCGTAGTTGTTTGTGCCGATGATGCGGGCGTCGTGCCCCATCACTGGCGCAGCTTCGGCGAGGTCGAGACCCTTCCCCTGTGGAAGCCCCTCAACGATGTCAACCAGGATCACATCGGCGAGACCAGACTCGGCGATGCGCTGTGCGGTGGTGGCGCCAACATTCCCTGCGCCAATGACGGTGACCTTACGTCGCTGAATCCCTGCCATATCCCCTCCGCTTCTCCTGCTCTCCCGAATCCTAGCGTCGCGCCCGCCGCTTCGTCTGGGGACGCCGTGCCAGAGCCTTCACGGTGCCCCCGCCAGAGATCGCAGCACGCACGCGGAGCACTGCAATCAGAAGCGTGACGAGGAAGATGCAGCCCATCACGAAGTACGCCGTAGGCACATCACCCACGCGCCAGTTTTCCAAACGGAACCCTTCGAGAAGAAGTCGGGTGACGGAGTACCAGGCAAGCGCGGAGAGTCCAATGAGACCAGGCACGATCCGGCCCTTCAGCCGCTCCCCGAGCGTAGGCAAGATCAGTGCACCAGCAAGGCCAGAGAGCGATTCATAAAGGAATAGCGGATGGAATCGTGCCGTATCGCCGATCGCGCTGCAGCTAGTCTCTGCGGTTCGGTAGGCGCACTCAATGGCGAGCCCCCACGGGAGATCGGTTGGAAGTCCGTAGAGCTCCTGGTTGAACCAATTCCCCCACCGGGCGATCGCCTGCATCACCAAGATGGCGGGCCCTGCAACGTCCACCCAGCCCCACGGTGACTGCTTCCAGCGGCGCAGCAAGATCGCGAGCGCGATCGCACCAGTGACGATTCCACCAGGAGCACCGAGCCCCTCGTACGGCGGAATGAGTGCACCGATCGGATTCGCCGAGTAGCGATCCCAGGCATCGACGACGTGATAGAGGCGGCCTCCAACGAGCGCCGCAACAGAGATGATGATCAGACCGTTGGCGATCAGTTCCGCATCTAGCTTCCGTCGTTTCGCTTCGCGCATCATGAACTGGTACACGGCAAAGAGTCCAACGGCGTAGAGGAGTCCGTACCAGCGAACCTCAAGCGGTCCGATCGCGAAGAGGACGGGATCTGGTGGGAGCGGAAGCATTTAGACGTTCACACCGATTAGGCTGCCGATCAAGTAGGTGATCCCAGCGGCCGCGATCCCGATCAGAAGTTGACGTGCACCTGAGTAGAGTGCCGATCGGCCAGTCAGCAGGCTCACGGAAGCCCCCACCGAAAACAGGGCGAGGCTGGTGAGTCCGATGCTGACTGCGAGTGCCGTCCCGCCCGCCAGCAAGATGAACGGCAGCAACGGCACGAAGGCGCCAACGGCAAATGAAACGAACGAGCCGATTGAGGCGCCCCATGGCGATCCAAGCTCTTCTGGGTCAAGTCCGAGCTCTTCGCGCACCAAAGTCTCCAGTGCAACCTTAGGATCAGACATCAGCTTCTTAGCGATCGCTGCTGCCTCTGCCTCACCGAAACCGCGACCGCGATAGATTGCAGCGATCTCCTTCTCCTCTTCTTCAGGCATCGCCTCGAGTTCGGCGCGCTCCAGTTCAATCTGGCGCTCAAGAACTTCGGTCTGACTGCGCATGGAGACGTACTCCCCCGCCGCCATGCTGAACGCACCTGCGAGTAGGCCCGCAACTCCAGCCAGCACCACAAACGATCCATCGCCGCCGCTTGTCGCGCCGGCAATGCCGAGCACCAGCGCTGCATTGCTGACGAGGCCGTCGGAGACGCCGAAGATCGCCGCTCGCAGCGTGCCACCACCTCCAGCACGGTGCCACGGCTCGCGCGCCTGCGTCTCTACGACCGCCGCACGGTGTGCGCTCGCCCCCTTGCCGCGCACGGTCTGGTCGAGTCCCTTCCAGATCTCAGCGTGCTTCGCCTCATCGCTAGCAATCTCGTGTACTTCTGGCACGTCACGGTGCGCTCCGTAGACGCTCTCCTCAAACCCTTCAAGCGCCTTTACAGCGTCGCTCACCGCGCGCGTGCCAAAGAGTCGTGCAAGGAGCGCGATCTGGCGGACGCGCCAGCTCGGTCGCGCCGCAGGTGGCACCTGCTCACCAAGGGATGTCAGCTTCGCCTCCCAGATCGCGGCGTGGCGGCGCTCGCTGGCAGCAATAGATTCAAACGCGGCGCGTCGCTGTGGATCTTTCTCGATCGCTGCAAGTCGGTCATACAGATAGATCGCGTCGCGCTCAAGGGCGAGCCCGGCAAGGCTGGCGGCGCGGTCTTTGATCTCTTGCATAGCCCCTCCCTCTCGCCACATCCGGGCAGCGCGTCGAGGCAATCCTAGCCTGTCAGGCTAGGCGAGCTCGAGAAGCACCCAGCCTTCCGCATCAACGCTCACGGTATGCACGGTGAGCGGTTCCTCTGCCGGCGGATCCAGCGGCGCGCCAGTGAGCAGATCAAATCGTGAAAGGTGAAGGGGGCAGGTGATCGTTGGCGTGGCGACGCCCGCCGGGGCAATAAAACCGCGATCAAGTTCGCAGTACTCATGCGTGCAGACGCCGTCCACGGCGTAGAGGGTCCCGCCGCGATTGACCACAAGGATGGCCTTGCCGTTCGGCCAGGCGAGGCGTGCGGTGCCGTCAGGGAGTTCGGATGCGGGGAAGAGTCGTTCGCTCGGCACGTGAGAGAGGTTACGCCGCGGAGACGGCGGCCGCTGACTGCGCGGTGAAGGCGGCGTCGAGCTTTGTGGCGAGCACCTCGCGGAGTCGGTCGGCCTCCTCTTCGAGCGGAAGGGCGGCGACGACCGGTTCGAGGTAGCCCATGACAATGGTACGCCGCGCCTCGGCCTCAGTGAGACCACGAGTGCGCAGGTAGAAGATCTGGTTCTGATCAATTGGGCCCACGGAGCTGCCGTGCGCGGCGCGCTCGCAGTCTGGCTGGTCAATCCAAAGTGATGGGATGGCCACGCTGCGTGCAGTCTTCGAGAGGAGCATGCCGAACTCGCCAAGATAGGAGTTGGTTCCTC
Organism: uncultured Chloroflexota bacterium; assembly: GCA_964430115.1. Taxonomy (GTDB): domain Bacteria; phylum Chloroflexota; class Limnocylindria; order Limnocylindrales; family Limnocylindraceae; genus Limnocylindrus. The sequence continues at coordinate 29,502 of CAYSEM010000004.1, forward strand.
GTCCAGATCGCGGAATGGTGGTGACGCCCTTCACAAATCCGCGCGCCTTCCCCGCAAAGATCCCCTTGGCGAGCAGATCCCCCACCGTCTTCTCGCCAGCGTGCAGGCTGTACGTGGTCAGGTCATGCAGCTGCTCGCCACCAGCGAAGAGAACCTCCACCTGGCGAACCTTTGATCCGTTCCCTGTGAGCTGATGGTCGATGCGACCGCGCACAAGTCGTGCGCCGATCTGTGCCGCGGCGATCTGCAGCTCAGCGTTCGCGCCAAAGTCGTGGCGGCGCACTGGGAGGTAGACAACATCTTCAGGAAGCTCCTGGATGGAGGCGAGGCGGAGCTTCGCGCCCTTGCCGAGTGTGATCTCGCATGTGGTTGCAAGGAGTGCCCCTGCTGTGGTGCTCGCGCGCGTGTTGCTTGCGGCGCTGGTGCCGATCACCTCTTCGCTGATCGTCGCACTCGTGTTCTCGCCGAGCGTGACGGCGATCCGTGTGACAAGGGCCTCTCCCTGTGCGGGTGACTCGACTTTGATCACGATTGGAGCTGCGATTGCGCCACGCGCCAACGTGATCTGAATACCACTCCCCCAGTAAGCGCCGATCAGTGCGGTCATGCGGTCGCCCTCGGCGCCGGCGAGCGGCGTCTCCCCTGCGAGCGGCTCAACGGTGAGGCCTGCGGTGCGCGCCTCCGCGCCAAGATGCGTGGCAACGCCACGTGCCGAGATGTGAATCAGCGCCGCCGCTCCATCGGGGAGATCGCTCGCTGGCAGCTCGCCGATCGTTGCAGGCGGTGTGAGCAGCGTGGACTCCTGAAGCTCCGCGCTTCGAAGGTCTACGTAGCCGGTGAAGAGGAGGTTGGACTCAGTCGGGAGCGCATGAAACGCCGCGTGCGCCGCTGCACGAGCGTCGCCTCCCCCAAGGATCCCTGTGAGTCGTGCAACCTCTGCTTCTGTTGCCCAGTTAAGCGGAAGGTCTGCAAGCCCACGCCGGGCGGGCGTGGCGGCACTCACCCGAGCGCCCCCTCCATCTCCAAGCGGATCAGGCGATTGAACTCAAGGGCGTACTCCATCGGGAGCTCTTTGGTGAAGACTTCGAGGAAGCCCTGCACGATCAGATTCGTTGCCTCGTTCTCCGTCATACCGCGGCTCATCAGATAGAAGATCTGATCGTCGGAGACGCGACCAACGGTGGCTTCGTGACTCATTGAGGTGTCGTCCTCTTGAATGTCAATGTAGGGATACGTTTCGGATCGACTCCCCTCATCAAGAATGAGCGCGTCGCAACGGACGCTGGTGGTGACGCCGGTTGCGCCCGGGGCCACCTTTACAGTGCCACGGTACGTGGAGACGCCGCCATCTTTGCTGACCGACTTTCCTACGATGCGACTTGTGGTGTTCGGCGCAAGGTGCACCGCCTTCGCCCCCGTGTCCTGGTGCTGCCCCTTTGAGGCAACGGCAACGGAGACGATCTCTGCATGCGCCTTCTCGCCGAGGAGGTAGATCCCTGGGTACTTCATGGTGAGCTGTGCACCCGTGTTCGCATCGATCCACTCCACGGTTGCACCCGCGTGCGCATGCGCGCGCTTGGTAACCAGGTTGTAGACGTCGTTCGACCAGTTCTGAATGGTGGTGTAGCGAACCTTTGCGCCTGGTAGCGCGATCACTTCTACGACCGCAACGTGAAGCGAGTCGGTCGCCCAGTTCGGAGCGGTGCAGCCCTCAATGTAGTGAAGGCTCGCACCCTCATCCACAACAATGAGCGTGCGCTCGAACTGTCCGGTGTTCTGACCGTTGATGCGGAAGTAGGCCTGGAGTGGGAGTGGAACCTCGACGCCCTTCGGGACGTAGACAAATGATCCACCCGACCAGACTGCGGAGTTGAGCGCTGCGAACTTGTTGTCTTCCGCTGGGACCACGGTGCCGAAGTACTTCTTGAAGATCTCTGGGTACTCCTTCATCCCCTGGTCGGTACCCATGAAGACCACGCCGAGCTTCTGCAGATCCTCGCGGACGGAGTGATAGACCACTTCGGAGTCGTACTGCGCGCCAACGCCGGAAAGGAACTTCCGCTCCGCCTCTGGAATGCCGAGTCGCTCGAAGGTCTTCTTGATCTGATCCGGCACGTCATCCCACGACTTCTCTTCGCGCTCGGATGGCTTTCGGTAGTAGACGATCTTGGAAAAATCGAGCTTGGTGAGATCGCCACCCCAGTGCGGCATGGCGCGCGCCTCAAAGTGCTTATAGGCGCGGAGGCGGTACTCCAACATCCATGCGGGCTCGTCTTTTGTCTCCGAGATCTCGCGGACGGTCGCCTCGGTCAGGCCCGCCTTCGTCTCGCGGAGGTAGGTGATGTCATCGTGGAAGGCGTACTGCTCCCGCTCGTCTTGGACGTTCGGCTTGACGACTGTCATGACGCCTCCTTCGGACTCACCGCGGACCCGCGCTCAGGACTAGCCTGCGCACTGGAATCCTGATCAATCCTATCAGGATTGAACTGCGACCGAACCCTTTCGTGTGAGCGCCGACTTCAACCCGTCCACCAGGCTGTAGACCACTGGGACGACGAGCAGTGTCAGCAGCGTCGACGAGAGGAGGCCGCCGATGACAACGGTTCCGAGCTCCGCGGCGATGATCGAACCCTCGCTCGGCCCCGCTGCAAGCGGGGTGAGGGCGAGGATCGTGGCAACCGCCGTCATGAGAATCGGGCGAACGCGCGTCGCACCAGCACGGAGGAGCGCCTCTTTCGTCGGCACCCCTTCGTGTCGCAACTGTTCCACACGATCGAGCAACACAATGGCATTGGTGACCACGATGCCGATCAGCATCAGGAATCCGATCAGCGCGGAGATGCCGATCGGTCGATTGGTGATCAGCAGCGCCGGGAAGGCGCCGATCACCGCGAGCGGCAGGCTGAACATGATCACCAGTGGATCAACGAGTGAGTTGAAGACGAGCACCATCGTCAAATAGACGAGCAGGATCGCCACCGCCATGGCGGTGAAGAGTCCGCTGAAGGACTCGTTCTGCTGTTCGGTGACACCTGCCAGCCGCACACTGACGCGATCAAGCGATCCGTCGGCCTGGAGCGTCTCAACGGCACTCTTCACTTCGCTGTTCACGGCACCCGTATCCGCAACGGCGATCTCACCCGAAACGTTCGCCGCGAGCGACTGATCGATGCGCGTGATGCTGGATGTTACAGAGATCTCTTCCACCGTGGCGATCGCGGCGAGCGGCACCTTCGTGACGCTCCCTACCTGATACGCGCGTAGCGCATCAAGGTTTGTCATCAGCGAACTGTCAACCTTCATGGAGAGACTGACCTTTTCGCCGTTTACTGAGATCTGACCGAGCGGTGCGCCCACTAGGAGGTTGCGCAGCTCCCCCGCCACTTGTGCAGCGGAGAGGCCCGCGCCCGCAGCGCGCGACGGATCGACGGTGATCTCAACCTGGCGGCCCGCCTTGACGAGGTCGCTCTTTACGTTTGCAAGGTTGCTGTTCTCGGCAAGCGTGTCCACGAGGAGGTCAGATGCGGCCTCAACGTCCGCGGCACGCTCGCCCGTGATGATGATGGAGATTGCGTTTGATCCCGCCGCAAACCCGACCTCTTCCACGGTGACGGTCCAGCCGTCCGTGCCGACAGGTGCCAGGGTGTCATTGAGTCGATCCTTCGCAACCGCAAGATCCGTTGACGACTCAAGGATCACGGTCATGCGCGCCGCGTTCGGCGCGCGACCGGTGATGGCGGCGGTGAGCGTCTGGCTCCCCGTTGCGCTTTCGCCCGGAATGGATGTGGTCACAAGCTCAACCTCGGCATCACGATCAAGGAGCGTGTACGCCTGGCGGCTCCGGTCGAGGACGCGCTCTGTAGAGGTGCCGAGCGGTGGATTCACGGTGACGGTGAGCACCTTCTCGCTCCCGCTGTTCAGGAACTGGGTTGGAATCTGTGACACGAGTGAGAACGCCCCAACAAAGAGCGCCGCCGAAATGAACAGTGTGGCGAACTTCGTGATGCGGCCGCGCAGCGCGAGGCTCAGGATTGGCAGATAGATTCGACCCCAGATCGAGATCTCTTCGCGCTCCCCCTTCACTTCGTAAGGGATCTTCGCGGTGTCGCCCTTCACCTTCACAAGGAAGTACGCGAGCACTGGGATCACGGTGAGCGCAACGATGAGCGACGCGAGGAGCGCGTAGGTCACCGTCAACGCGAACGGTAGGAAGAACTGGCTGATCAGTCCACCAACCACGCCGAGTGGGAGGAAGACGGCGATCGTGGTGATCGTGGAGCTCGTGATTGCAGAGGCCACTTCACGCGTGCCGTTGAGCACCGCTTCACCGATCGGTTCGCCTTGGCTGCGGTGTCGGTAGATGTTTTCAAGCACCACAATTGAGTCGTCGACCACGCGGCCAACGGCAACGGCGAGGCCGCCGAGGGTCATGATGTTGATCGTGATCCCCGTGGTTGCCATCAGGATGATGGCGGCGAGCACGCTGAGCGGAATGCTCACGGCGGCAACCACCGTGGAGCGGAGGTTGAGGAGGAAGACGAAGATCACCACAACGGCGAAGAAGGCACCGAGGCCGCCCTCTTTCAAAAGTGCATCAATGGACTCCAAGATGAAGATCGACGAGTCAGTGACGATGGAGCGCTCGACCATCTGCGAATGGTTGGCGACAAACTCGTCGATCGCGGCGATTGACTCTTCTGCCGTGGTTACCGTGTTCGCCTCGGCAGACTTGCTGACACTGAGTGCAAGGCCAGGCTCGCCATTGGTCTCAGACCAGCCGGTGGTTCGCACTTCAGCGAGCGAGACGGTGGCGACCTGTCCAAGGAAGACGGGGACGGGCTGCCCCGTGGCGTCAACGGAACCGCCGACAACGAGCTGTTGAAGCTGTTCAATTGAGGTGAATCGACCAGTCGCCGAGACTGGGACGAGCGCGCCGTCCACTGGCAACTGACCTGCGGGGAAGGTGAGGTTGTTCCCTTGGATGATTCCCTGCACTTGCGACACGCTGATGCGCGCGCTCGCGAGCTTCGCCGCGTCCATCATGATGATCGCCTGTTGCTCGCTGCCGCCCGAAAGGTCCGCGGAAGAGACGCCTGCAACTCCTCGGAGTGATGGCATCAGTTCGGCCTCCGCAAGCTCAGCCAGCTCGGTCAGCGTCGTGTCGCCCTTCGGCGAGAGCGTGGCGATCACCACGGCGGCGGAATTGATGTTGAAGTTGCGCACAACAGGGGTGACGCCATCAGGAAGGTTCGCGCTGTTGATCCCCGCCTCAACGAGTCGAAGGATCTCCTTGACGTCGCTCCCGTAGGCGAACTCTGCACTCACGAATCCGAGTCCAGTCGTGGAGACGGAGCGGAGCGATTCCACCCCGGGGACGGCGGCAACCGCCGCCTCAATTGGTGACGCGACCTGCTCGGCAACGTCGGCGGTGCCAGCACCCGGGTACGGGGCGATCACCGTGACGATTGGGAAGTCGATGTTTGGGAGCAGCTCCTGCTTCAGGCTCCCCCAGCTCGCCACACCACCACCGAACACCGCGAGGGCGATCAGGATGGTGACGCTTCGTCGTGCGACCGCGAGCTTCGTGAGGAAGAACACAGAGACCTCCAGTGGTTTTGTGCGGCTGCGGGGATCCGGCACCGTCCCCGCTAGTATTGCGGATGCCTGCCGAATGCGCAGCGGGCGAGGAGTTTGATTAAGGAGCGTAAACATGACGACGCGAACCGCTTCGGCGACCTGGAACGGCACCCTTCTCGAAGGATCAGGCGAGATCACCACGGTAGAGAGCGGTGCGTTCGGCGGACTCCCCGTCAGCTGGCCACGCCGATCCGAATCACATGACGGCGTCACCTCCCCGGAAGAACTGCTCGCGGCGGCGCACGCCTCCTGCTTTGCGATGGCCCTCTCCGGCGGCCTCGCCCGCAACAACACGCCGGCCGAAAAGCTAGACGTCTCCGCAACGATCACGTTTGAAAAGGTTGAGGCGGGATGGCGCGTCACAAAATCGGCCCTCACCTTGAAGGGTGTTGTCCCGGGTCTTGACGCTGCGAAGTTCAGCGAGCTTGCTGAGGCAGCAAAGGGTGGCTGCCCAATCTCGTCGGCGCTCGCGGGGAACGTCGCGATCTCGCTGGAGATCGTCGGCTAAGTCGCTCGCGCTCCTAGCGGCGGTACGTCGCTACGACTGTTCGCGGATCGTTCGAATCGCGTCGGCGGTTCTGCGTGCAATGCGATCAATCTCGGCGTCGCCAATGACAAACGGCGGGCCGATCACCAACTGATCGCCGTCGCTGCCGTTCGCTTGGCCGGTTGCGCTGTAGAGCAGGAGCCCCTCTTCGCCGGATCGCTTCGCTTCGGCGAGTACCCGCTCGGTGATCCGCGCGCTCCGCGGGTGGGCCAGCTTGCTCTGCGCATCAGCTACAAGCTCCACGCCGATCAGGAGACCGCGTCCGCGAATCTCACCGACCCACGGCTCCCCGCTGAGCGCGTCGCTGAGCGCCGCGCTCAGTTGCAGCCCACGCGCGGCCGACGCCTCCACAAGCTTCTCGTCTCGAAGGACCTGCAGCACGGCACGTGCAACCGCGGCACCTGGAATGGAGTGGCTGTAGGTGAAGCCGTGCACGAAGCCTGAGCTGATCAGCGGCTCAGCAACGCGCCCCGAGAGTGCGACGAATCCGAACGGCCAGTAGCCACTTGTTGCACCCTTTGCCGCAAGGAGAAGATCGGGGCGGAGTCCCCAGTGGTTCACGCCGAACCAGGTCCCCGTTCGCCCGAATCCGGTCATCACTTCGTCCGCAACCAAGAGCACGTTGTTCCGTGTGCACCAGTCCGCAACGAGTGGCCAGTAGTCATCGGGCGGCACAGCACCCGCGAGGGTTGCGCCAACAATCGGCTCAGCGACAAACGCGGCAATGCGACCGGGGCCCACGCGGCGCAACAGCGCGTCTAATTCTGCAACCGCCTCAGCGCCCGATCCGATCGCGCTCGCCCCATCGAGCCCCGCGCGATACGGATACGCAGCCGAAACGTGTTCAAATCGCCCGAGCCACGGCTCGTATGGCGCGCGTAGTCCGCGTCGACCTGAAAGGTCAAGCGCGCCGAGCGTGTTGCCGTGATAACTCCCCCATCGGCTCACCACCACGGTTCGCTCAGGTTCGCCACGCGCCAGCCAGTAGGCGCGCACTATCTTCAACGCCGTCTCCGCCGCTTCCGAACCTCCCGACACCGGATATAGCGACGCCCCGTCCATTGGAAGGAGTGGCCCGAGCTCTTCCGCCCACAACTCAAGCGCGTCGGCGGTGAAGGCACTCCCGTGGGCGTACGCAATCTTCGCCGCCTGATCTGCCGCCGCCGCGGCAATGCCTGCGCGCCCATGTCCAACGCCCACCACGATGGCGCCGCCAGCAGCGTCTAGATAACGACGGCCCGTTGCGTCGGTGATCCATGCGCCGTCACCGCTGACCGCTCGTGGGAGTGCCGCGCCTCCGCGACTAAAGATCTTTGCGTTAGTCATGTCTGCCTTTATACATATGCGCCAGTCGGATCCAACTCTTCACGGATCAGGCGCAACTCTTCTGTGGTTGGCGCCGGCGTCTCTGAAACGTTTGCCGGGGTCCGAATCTCCCACCCAATCGTGGACCTCACTTCGTCCAGCGTTGCGCCAGGGTGGATGCTGCGCAGCTCCATCTCGCCGTCACTGTTGAATCCGTACACGGCGAGATCCGTCACCACTACCGATGGTCCGCTCCCACCCCACCCTTGCTCACGGCGCAAGGTGGCGGATGCAGCAGCGCCACCGAGGTGTCCTGGTGACGTTCGGAAGTCAAGGGTTGACACAAAACTTCGCGTGCTCTGTCGCATGATCACCATGATCTCTTTTGCGTTGATGGCAATCTCGCACGCGCCCCCCGAACCCGGAAGTCGTGTCTTCGGTGTTGCGTAGTCGCCGATCACCGTGGTGTTCAGGTTTCCGTACTTATCAATCTGCGCACCGCCAAGGAAGCCCACATCAATGCGACCCCCTTGCAGGTAGAGGCCGAACAGATCGTGCATCGAGACTGTCGCCGTGGAGCCCGTGACAATCGTTGGGTCGCCAATCGAGAGTGGAAGGCGCGCAGGGTTTGCGCCGAAGACGCCCGCTTCATAGACAAGCTCCATCTGCGGCGCCACGGTGCGCTTCGCCAGGTTCACCGCAATGTTCGGCAGGCCGACCCCTACGAAGCAGACGCGCTTCCCCTCAAGTGCACGCGCAGCAGCCACGACCATCAGCTCGTTGCGGCTCGCCGGCTTCTGCTCACTCATCGGTAATCACCGTAATCAACAACACCCGAAGGAGCCGACGGTGGCGTAAGTCCCTTGAAGTACGCCGCGCCGAACTTTGCAACATAAGCGGCGCGATCTGGAAGGTCGTAGACCCACTCCTTCAGCCACGCCTCGGTTGCTACGGGGTCGCGACTGATCGTGTCCCACTCGCGATAGAAGGCGTTGTCGCGGTCATAGTCTCCCTGCACATATGAGGGGTGTGCGCCGAACGGCTCGTGCACCACGGCGTTCACGATGAGTCCGGGAACGATGGTGCGATTCGGATCGGCGCGAACCACACGGGTCGGCACGATCTCTTCCACCACAGCGATCACGCGCTTCGCCGCAAAGGCCGCCTCTTTCTGACAGCCGAGGAGGCCCCACATCTGCACATTCCCCTCTTCGTCGGCGCGCTGCGCATGGATGATCGCAACGTCTGGATTCAGTGGCGGCACCGCCCAGATCTTCCCGTCGCCGTAGGGGCTCTCCACCTGGCGAATCAGCGGATTCACCTTCGGCAGGTCGCTCTCTGAATACGAACGGAGCGGATAGAACGGGAGTCGATGGGCCCCCGCAACGTATCGGCCGACCATGCCGTGGTGGCTGTACTCCTCCATCTCAAGGAGCGTCTCGCCTGCGGCGAGCGCGGCGGGCTCCGTCCGACGCCGAATTGCGTGGAGTGATCCCACGCCAGGGTTGCCGAGCCAACTGAAGATCAACTTCTTGGCGCAACCAGCGGCCACCATCTGGTCATAGACAAGATCGGGCGTCATACGCGCAAGTGTCAGATCGCGACGCTTCTGGCGGATGATCTCGTGTCCCGCCGCGAAGGAGATGCAGTGCGTGAACCCTTCGATCGCTACCGTGTCGCCATCGTGGACGTGCGCGGCGATTGCGTCGCGCATGCTGAGGAGCTTGGATCCGGTCGATCCGGACACGCTGAGTTCCGCGGTGCTACTAGCGCCGCGCGGCGACGGCCGCTGCAGCCTCGGCGAAGATTCGTACCGCCGTCTTGATCTCTTCGGCGTTTACGACGAGTGGTGGGCTCATGCGCACACCGCGATCGCCACACGTCAGGACGAGGAGTCCACGCTTGAAGGCCTCCACCTCAACGTCTGCCGCCGCGTCTCCATCCACAAAGTCCACGCCGATCATCAGGCCAATGCCGCGAATATCAGTGACGATGCTGCTCCCCTTGAGCGACGCGCGCAGGCCATCAACGGCCTCCTTGCCGCGCGCGACTGCGTTCTCCATCAACTTCTCGTCGCGGATCACTTCAAGCGTCGCGATCGCCGCTGCGGCAGCAACCGGGTTTCCACCGAACGTCGAGCCGTGGGAGCCAGGCTTCCATCGCATCCAGTGCTCCTTGGCAATCACGGCGCCGATCGGCATGCCGGAGCCGAGCCCCTTCGCGGTTGCAACGATGTCCGGCTCAATGCCGAAATGCTCGATCGCCCACATCTTTCCAGTGCGGCCAACGCCGGACTGAACTTCGTCAACAACGATCGCGATGCAGTACTTGTCCGCAATCTGCTTGAGACGCGGGAAGAAGTCCTTATCTGGCACGACGTAGCCGCCCTCGCCCTGGACTGGCTCCACCACAAACGCAGCGATCTCGTCACCTGGGATGGTGCGCGCAATGATCCGCTCCTCTAGCTCGTCAAGACCCTCACTGCCGAACGGCACGTGGAGGAAGCCTGGAGCGAGTGGGCCGAAGTGCGCGTGGTACTTCGCCTTGGAGTTGGTGAGCGTCAGCGCGCCGAGCGTGCGTCCGTGGAACCCGCCAACAAATCCAACGATCCACTGTCGGCCACTCATGTAACGCGCCAACTTTATGGACGCCTCTACCGCTTCGGTTCCTGAATTCTGGAGAAGAACCTTTGATGGCCCCTTCCATGGCGCCGACGCGGCGAGTGCCGATGCCAGCTCCTGGTAGCGCTCTTCGTAGAAGTCGGAGGCGCTGTAATGGATGAGTCGCTGCGCCTGCTGCACGATCGCATCAACAACGCGCGGATGGCAGTGCCCCGTTGAGTTCACGGCGATACCTGCGCAGAAGTCAAGGAAGACGTTCCCATCTTGATCTTCAACGCCCATCCCAAAACCACGGACCGGCGCAAACGGATAGGCGCGCGGCAGGCTGTTCGAGACCACCGCCTGGTCGGCGGCTACTTGGGCGAGCGCCTTCGGCCCTGGCACCTCGGTGACGAGGTGAGGGAGGCTCGCTGGCCACGCCTGGGGCTTCTCGATCACGGTCATCACAGCCTCCTATTGGATACGACGTATGCGAAGTGTATACGAGGGGGTAGGCCCCTCGTAACCCCTCTCTCGTGCGGGAGACTGACCGATTCGGCTAGCGAACGATCGTCTGGCTCTGCTCGCGCAGGTACTGCTGCACGTAATAGAGACCGCCGCCAGACTTCCCTGTGGTGCCCGACTTCTTCCAGCCGCCGAACGGCTGGACCATCGGCCATGCGCCCGTGGTGGAGCCGGCGCGGCGGTTCACGTAGATCACCCCGCCGTGGATCGTGTCGAGGAAGGTGCGGATCTCCTTCTCGTCTTCGGTGAAGCAGCCCGCCGTGAGAGCGTACTCGCTCTCATTCGCGAGTGCGATCCCTTCTTCAAAGGAGCTCACCTTGGTCACTGCAACGAACGGAACGAAGAGTTCATCCTTAAAGAGCCGATGCGTTGCAGGGAGTCCGCTGACCACCGTTGGGGCAACGTAGAAGCCCTTCGCGAGATCGCCGTCGGTGAGTCGACCGCCACCAATCTCAATCTTCCCATCGCGCTTCGCCTCATCACACGCAGCGAGAAAGGTGTCCACGGATCGTTGATTGATGATCGGCCCAAGGAAGACGCCGCGCACCGTTGGATCGCCAACCTTCAACGCCTTCGTCTTCTCAACGAGCAGCTTCACGAACTCGTCGTGCACGGAGCCCTCAACGTAGACGCGGCTGTTCGCCGAGCACTTCTGCCCGCCGAGCCCGAAGGCTGAACGCATCACGCCCTCAGCAGCTTTCTCAAGGTCAGCGTGCTTGGATACGATCGTCGGATTCTTTCCGCCCATCTCAACAATCACTGGCTTCGGATAGCTCTTCGCGAATGAACGGAAGACCTGCATACCAACTTCAGATGAACCGGTGAAGGTGATCCCCGCAACATCTGGGTTCTCCTGAAGCTCAGCGCCCACGCTGTCGCCAGGTCCCATCACCATGTTGAAGACGCCGTCAGGAATACCCGCGTCCTTGATGGCGCGTGCAAGCAGCACCGCAGAGAGCGGCGCATCAGACGATGGCTTCAACACCACGGTGTTGCCAGCCACGAGTGCACCGCCAACTGGGCCGCCCATGAGCGCGAACGGGAAGTTGAATGGGCTGATCACCGCCCAGACGCCGTACGGCTTCAACACCGTGAGCGTCTCGACCTTTGCATCACCGAGGTTCCCCATCGGGTGGTGGTATCCCTTGTTGCGCTCAACCTCACTTGCGTAGATGCGGAAGAAGTCGGCCGTCTCCTCAACGTCGCCGAGTGCTTCCAGGCGATTCTTCCCCACCTCAATGGAGAGGAGTGCGGAGTAGAGGAACTGTCGATCGCTGATCAACTCTGCCGCGGCACGAATCAGCTTGACGCGCTCCTCCCACGGCCGCGCCGACCAGGCAGGATACGCAGCCTTGGCCGCCGCGATCGCGCTCTTTGCGGTGTTGCGATCGCCCTTGGTGAAGGTTCCAACCACGGAACCATCAATTGGCGTGCGCTTCTCAAAGGTCGGACCGTCAGTCAGCCACTTCCCATCAACGAAGTTGCCGTAGCTCGCACCAAGGAGGGTCCGCGCCTCGGCGAGACCCGCCTCGTACCCCTTATGGATCTCCTCATTGGAGTCGGAGAGGGTGGCGTACGTGATCTTCAACTTCTCAGCCATGGGTCCATCCTTCTCTACTGCTGGCGCAAGAGGTGCGCCACTCCCCGCGAGTCTACTCTCCTGCCCCCACTCTCGGCGCTAGACGCCTTGCGCTGCGCGGCAGGCGGCACACAGCCCGTGCACCGAGAGGTGGTCGAGATCGGCGCCAAAGCCGGTCGCAGATGTGATCGCCTTCAAGATTGGCGCTGCTGCGGCGGCGTCCAACTCTTTTTCGGCACCGCAGCCGCGGCAGTGGAGGTGACCGTGTTCCGCCGTCCCTTCTAAGTGATAGGTTTCGCGCCCATCGGGCCCATGATGGTGCCGTGCAAGGCCGAGCCCTTCAAGCAAGTCGAGCGTGCGATACACCGTCGAGGGGGTTGCGCTCGGGTCCTGCTCTCGCACCCGTTCAATGAGTTCCGCACCGGTCGCATGTCCGTCTGAGGCGGCGAGGACAT
>CAYSEM010000005.1:0-35726 GCA_964430115.1 uncultured Chloroflexota bacterium
CTCGCCTGGCCACGACGTTGGACCACCGCTGGCATTCACCCCTATGACGAAATTGTTTGGGAGACGCGCACCGCGTCGATCGGCAACGAGAGTGGCAAGAGCGTCTTCGAACAGAAGGACGTTGAGGTTCCCGCCTCCTGGTCACAGCTCGCCACAAACGTTGTTGTCTCCAAGTACTTCCGCGGCCATGTAGGAAGTCCAGAGCGAGAGACAAGCGTTCGCCAGCTGATCGGTCGAGTTACCGGTCAGATTGATGCGTGGGCGGAGCAGCAGCACTACTTCAAGTCAGACGAAGATCGCGCCGCCTTCATTGCAGAGCTGACGCACCTGCTTGTCAATCAGAAGATGGCGTTCAACTCGCCAGTCTGGTTCAACGTTGGCGTTGAGGCGCGACCACAGTGTTCCGCATGCTTCATCAACGGCGTGCAGGACTCCATGTCTTCCATCATGGATCTCGCGAAGACAGAGGCGATGCTCTTCAAGTTTGGATCCGGTGCAGGTTCCAACCTTTCGCCAATCCGAAGCGCCAAAGAGAAGATGAGCGGCGGCGGCACCGCATCTGGTCCCGTCTCATTCATGAAAGGCTTTGATGCCTTCGCGGGCGTCGTGAAGTCGGGCGGTAAGACCCGACGCGCCGCAAAGATGGTGATCCTTGACGTGCAGCATCCTGACGTTGTGGAGTTCATTGAATCCAAGGTGAACGAAGAGAAGAAGGCGTGGGCACTCATTGAGGCCGGCTATGACGCCAGCTTCACGGGCGAAGCGTATGGTTCCATCTTCTTCCAGAACGGCAACCACTCGGTGCGCGTGAACGACGAGTTCATGCAGGCAGTTGAGTCCGACGGCACCTGGCAGACACGCGCCGTTGTAAGCGGCGAGCCGGTGGAGACGCTGAAGGCACGTGACGTGTTCCGCAAGATGGCGGAGGCGGCATGGGTCTGCGGTGACCCGGGGATCCAGTACGACACGGCCATTAATGACTGGCACACGTCCTCTAACTCGGATCGCATTTATGCGTCGAATCCGTGCTCGGAGTACATGTTCTTGAACGACACGGCATGCAACCTGGCCTCACTGAACTTGATGAAATTCGTGCGCGAGGACGGCGAGTTTGACGTGGAGTCCTTCAAGTACGCCTCGCGACTGACGCTGTTGGCGCAGGAGATCCTCGTGGACAACTCCTCCTACCCAACGCCGATGATCGACGAGAACAGCCACCGCTTCCGACCGCTCGGACTCGGCTACGCCAACCTCGGCGCGCTCTTGATGAGCCGTGGCCTGGCGTACGACTCGGACGAGGGGCGCGCCTACGCCGCGGCGATCACCTCAATCATGACCGGCGAGGCCTACGTGCAGTCAGCCGAGACGGCGGCGGCACACGGCGGACCGTTCATTGACTACAAGAAGAACGAGAAGCCGTTCCTCCGTGTGATCGGCAAGCACCGAGACGCCTCGTACAAGATTCCAACGGCGACCCTGCCGAAGGATCTCGCCAAGGCGGCAACGGATGCGTGGGATCGCGCACTGGAGCTCGGCACGGCGCACGGGTATCGCAACGCCCAGGTGAGCGTGCTCGCCCCTACCGGGACGATCGCCTTCATGATGGATTGCGACACCACGGGCATCGAGCCAGACATCGCACTCATCAAGTACAAGAAGCTTGTTGGTGAAGGCTTCCTCAAGATCGTCAACCAGACGGTCCCAGAGGCGCTGACCAAGCTCGGCTACAGCGCTGAGCAGGTTGCCGCAATCCTCAAGTACATCGACGAGCAGGAGACGATTGAGGGGGCACCAGGCCTCAAGGACGAGCACCTCTCGGTCTTCGATTGCGCGTTCAAGGCGAAGAATGGTCAGCGCTCCATCCATTACATGGGCCACGTGCGCATGATGGCGGCGGCGCAGCCGTTCCTCTCCGGCGCAATCTCCAAGACGGTGAACATGCCAGAGGCTGCCACCGCCGCGGAGATTGAGAGCGTCTACCTGGAAGGGTGGAAGCTCGGGCTGAAGGCGATCGCGATCTATCGCGATGGTTCGAAGCGCTCCCAGCCACTCAACACCAGCAAAAAGAAGGATGAGCCTGTAGCAAGCAGCAACGTGCTCGCCGGTACGGGTGTCACCCGCCGACGCCTCCCCGTGGAGCGCACGGCGATCACGCACCGCTTCGACATTGCCGGGCAAGAGGGATACCTCACCGTTGGCCTCTACGAGGATGGTCAGCCGGGCGAGATCTTCCTGAAGATGGCGAAGGAGGGATCAACGGTCAGCGGACTCGTGGATACCTTCGCCACCACCGTCAGCGTTGCGCTGCAGTACGGCGTGCCGCTGCGAGACCTCGTCAACAAGTTTGCGCACGTGCGCTTCGAGCCGAGCGGCTTCACTGGAAACGCGGAGATCCCGATCGCGAAGTCGATCGTGGACTACGTCTTCCGCTACTTGGGAAGCCGCTTCCTCCCAGAGGCTGATCGCGCGGCGCTCGGCCTCCAGGAGCGAGCGGACGGTGGGCCAGTACTCGGCTCACTCCCGCCTACGGTGCGCGTTGGCGCAGCGGCGGAGTCGTGCGGACCAAACTGCGCCTGCGGCAAGGGTGGAGGTACGGCATCGGCCACAACCTCTGCTCCAGTGGAGCTGAAAGCTGCGGCACCCGCAAAGGCAACGGTGCCAGCGGCGAGCAGCGCGGGTCAAGTCCTCGCTAGTGCAGGGCTCGGCTTCCAGAACCAGTCGGATGCACCGAGCTGCCCAGAGTGCGGCGCAATCATGGTGCGAAACGCAGCATGCTACAAGTGCATGACCTGCGGCACCACTAGCGGCTGCAGCTGACCCCGAGTGTCAATCGACGAGTCGCGCACCCGGCGCCGTAACTGGCGCTGGGTCGCACTCACCCTGCTCGTCAGCTCCGTGATCGTTGCCGCCTGTGGCGGTGGTGCGGTCGTCTCGCCGAGCCCTTCGGCAAGCGGCACGGTCACAGGGTCCATCGAGTGGCAGAGCTGCAAGGACGATCCGATCGTTGGGGATCACCCTGAGATCCGTTGCGCAACCATTGAGGTTCCGCTCGACTACGCAAACCCGAGCGGACCGACCGCGGAGATTGCCTTGGCGATCCTCCCTGCGGCTGATCAAGAGAACCGCGTCGGCCCGCTCCTGTTGAACTTTGGCGGGCCCGGCGCATCAGGAATCGACATCCTTGCGGACAACGGGCGCGCCATTGTTCCAGCCGAAGTCGGCAACCGCTTCGACCTTGTCACCTGGGACCCTCGCGGCGTGCAGCGCAGCCTCCCTGTGGATTGCCTCACTGACGAAGAGTTGGATGTCTGGATCTCCGAACCGGGGAGCAGTAGCGAGAACCCAACCCAAGCCGATTGGGAGGCGGCTCTAGAAGACGCGAAGTGGCTCGCCGACAAGTGTGTCGCTGGCTCTGCAGACGTCCTCCCCTACATCGGCACCACCGCATCAGCCCGAGACATGGAGTCGATCCGCGCGGCGATGGGTGTTGAGAAGCTCGACTACATCGGCTACAGCTATGGCACGTCGCTCGGCTCCGTCTTCGCCACCCTCTATCCAACCTCCGTCGGCAACCTGATCTTGGACGGTGCGATTGATCCCTCTCCGGATGACGACTCCGAATATGGGGAGCAAGGCGTCTCCATCCAAGGCGCGCTTGATCGCGTGATGGCCTGGTGTGACGCAGACAGCGACTGCCCGTTCGGGGACGGCAAGACACGCAAGGCAATGGATGCGCTCTTTGAGAAGATTGATGAGCGCCCTGTTGAGCTTGCCGATGGGCGAACGGTGAACTCCACGCTTGCGTGGACTGGGATCATCCTGACCCTCTACAACCGCGACTATTGGGACTTCGCCGTCCAGGCGCTCGATGAGCTCTCCCAAGGGGATGGCGAACTGATCGCCCTCCTCGCCGACGCGTACACGGATCGCTCGGCGGGCGGCTTCCGCTCCAACAGCATGGAAGCCTTCCCCGCGATCAACTGCACCGACAATCCGGCGAGCGCCTCCATTGCCAAGTACCGCGCGATCTATGAGCGCTTCAAGGACCGTGCGCCCGACTTCGCCTTTGGGCAGGCGGCGAGCGGCCTCCTCTGCGGCGTCTGGCCGAACGTCAATGTGGATCCAATGCCCGAGATCGTCGACGGCGCTGGCGCGCCACCGATCATGGTGGTGGGCACCACTGGTGACCCAGCAACCCCATACAAGTGGAGTCAGGAGATGGCCGCAACACTGAAGAGCGGCTTTCTCCTCACCTACGTGGGTGAAGGGCACACCGCCGTTGGCGGGAAGAGCGAGTGCATTGATGATGCAGCGATCGCCTTCCTGATTGACGGGACGCTCCCACCCGTCGGCACACGCTGCGAGTGAACGCCAGCGCGCGGGCTGGCGTCCCAATCGTCGGGGTTTACGGATCCGCTCGACTCCCTGAGACCGACGAGCACTATCAGTACGCCGTCGCCGTAGGGCGCGCGCTCGCTGGCGAAGGGTTCATCGTGGCAACGGGCGGGTACGCCGGCGTCATGGAGGCGGTCTCCAAGGGTGCACGCGACGTGGGCGGCGAAGTGATCGGCTACACCGTTACGTCGTGGGATGGCCTCCCCGCCAACCGCTACGTCACCGAGAAGTTGGACAGCAAGGATCTCTTTGAGCGGCTGCGGAAGTTCTCCGAGGTTGATCTCCTGATTGCGCTGGATGGCGGACTCGGCACCCTCGCTGAGGTTGTGGTCTCGTGGAATCTCCTCCAGGTGGGGAGCGACGCACGACCACTCCTCATGGTTGGCGAGCAGTGGCAGGCGCTACACGACTATGTGCGCAAGACGCTGATCGTTGGCGAGGCGGACCTTGATGTCGTCCGAATCCTCCCCGAAGGGAGCAGCGCAGAACTCGTCGCCGCAACAGCGTGCGAACTGGTTGGCCAGCGCCTCGGGCTCGGCGGCCCGTGGGAGTCACTGCCGCGCCCAACAGGCGACGCCAGCAGTCCCGCGTCGCGATAGGATCGCTGCATGACGACCGAACTGCACCCAACACACGGAGAGGTGACTCTCCCTTCGACGGCAAGTGCCCAGACGTCCACGAGTGCAGAAGGCTCGGTTGATTTCAGCGAAGACCCAGGCCTCGTGATGACCAGTTGCGCCAACTGCGGCGCGCAGATGCTCGACCGCAAATGCAAGCTGATCTGCAGCTGCGGCTACTTCCTCTCCTGTTCGGATTACTACTAGAGCACGGCGCAGCAGGGAGGGTGAGATGAAAGAGAAGAGCGGCATCCCAAAGAATCCGGGGCGTCACGACCTTGGCATGCGCGCCACGATGCTCTTCCCGGATCGAGAGATTGTTGAGCGCTCATATGTGCCGATTATCTATACCGCCTGCCGAACCTGCTACTCGGAGCTGCCCCCCGAAGAGATCTACCGCCGCGCGGTTGCTGGAGAGATCGACCCAGCGAAACAGCGTGAGCTCGTCAATCGCGTCATTGAGTCCGGACACGGCAGCACCATTGAGCACATCGTCTTCACCTTTGCGATCACCGGCGTCACGCGCACGCTGAGCCATCAGCTCGTCCGACACCGCGCGGGCGTCGCCTTTGACCAGCAGTCGCAGCGATACGTCACCTTCAAGAAGGCGGCCACGATGCTGCCAGGATCCGTAGCGGAGGCGGACGAGACCGTGCGCGCTCGATTCGAAGAGGCGACGCAGGGTGCGCTCGGTCTCTACGGGGATCTCGTGGAGGCGGGCATTCCTGCGGAAGATGCGCGCTTCGTCTTCCCGAATGCCACGCGCACCAATCTGATCATGACCGTGAACCTGCGTGCCCTCATTCACATGTCGGGCCTTCGCCTCTGCACCATGGCGCAGTGGGAGATCCGTCGCCTCTTCCAACTGATCCGTCACGAGGTCTTTGCGGTGAGCCCCTTCCTCGGCAGCTTCCTCGCGCCGAAGTGCGTCCCACTTGGCTACTGCGACGAGTCTGGCAACAAGGATGGCCACTGCCCGATTCGACCACACAAGGACCAAGTCCTCGGCGCATGGGCGGAGCGTGCCGCTGCGGCAAAGGCGAACGGGCGCGCGCTGCCAATCGCGGAGTAACTCGCAGGAGAACCGAGAGCCAGAGGGCCCAAGAAAAGGTTGCACCCGAAGTGACCGGTCCGATGTCGGGGGCGACGCTTGCACGCCGGTTCCCCTCCGCTGTGGGATCGGATCGAGTCACTCAAGCCGAATGGCCGAGTTCCCTGGCGACCCTCCGCTCCAACTGCACAAGTAGCCTTGTGCGTTGGTGGTCCTTCACCAGCTCTGATCGTTGCCGATCAGTTCGATCCCGTCATCACCGCAGTCCGTTCCGCCTGGCCGATTGCTCGGTCGGCAGTCTCACCGCTGGCCTCTTCGGGCTACGAAGAGCATCCCAGTGACGCACGTGCGGGTGAAGGGAGTTATCCACCAACTTACGGGACTGTTACGAGGACTTCTCCACGAGGAGCGTGGGCTCAGATCGCGATTGTGGAAAACTCAGTGCGCGCTGAAATCAGCCGCCGACGCGGAACATCTCCACCTTCGGCAGACGACTCGCCGTCTGTGCATCACGCAGCTCCGAATAGCGATCATCACGCGCCGCCCAGCGTGCACGGAGGCCTTCGTGAAGCCCTTCCGCATCAACCCTTGGGCGGAGATATCGTTTTAGGTCGCTCCCTTCCGTTGCAAAGAGGCAGGTGTAGAGGTGGCCGTCGGCGCTCACACGCGCGCGCGTGCAGTCCCCGCAGAACGGCGCGCTGACCGAAGCGATCAGGCCGATCTCCCCTCCCCCATCCAGATAGCGATAGCGGCGTGCCACTTCACCTGGTCGCGACGGCGCGATCGGCTCAATGGGGTGCAGCGCATGGATGCGCGTCACGATCTCGCTCGCAGGGAGCACCTCATCGAGGCGCCATCCGTTCGTCGTCCCCACATCCATGTATTCGATCATGCGCAGCGTGTGCCCGTTGGCACGCGCAAACTCCACGAGCGCGGGGATCTCCGCATCGTTCAACCCGCGCCTGATCACCGCATTCAGCTTGATCTGCGCAAAGCCCGCGTCCGCCGCCGCTGCGATCCCTTCCAGAACGCTTTCAAGCGGGAGTGCGCTCCCTGACATCCGCGCAAACGTTTCGGGTGTCAGCGAGTCCAACGAGACCGTGATCCGGTTCAGCCCTGCGGCACGAAGCGGTTCGGCGAGCTTGGCGAGCAGTGAGCCGTTTGTGGTCAGCGCAAGATCGAGTGCCTCACCGCCGAGCACTTCGCTCGCATCCAGTGCGCGCAGCAGTGCAACAAGCCGCTCCAGGTCTCGGCGAACGAGCGGTTCGCCCCCCGTGATGCGGAGCGTGCGCGCACCGAGCGCCACCAGTTCCCGGGCGACCACGGCGATCTCCTCAAAGGTGAGTAGCTCCGCGCGTGGGAGGAAGGCGAAGTCGGGGCCGAACACCTCAGCCGGCATGCAGTAGCTGCAGCGGAAGTTACAGCGGTCAGTCACCGAGAGACGCACGTCGCCGAGCGGGCGTTTGAGTGTGTCAACTGGGGCACCGCTGTAGACGGGAAGTGAGCGAGCAGTTCGTAGCATCTTCCTAGTGTAGGTGGCGGGTGCTCTTTCGCAGGCGCTTGAAGTGGAGGCCGCCGCTACTCCTCCGCAGCGCCCGTGTTGCTGCGGATCGTCTCTACGACGTTGCCGTCGGCGAGGGTGGTGACGTCGCCAAGAGCGCGCCCTTCGGCGATGTCGCGGAGGAGGCGGCGCATGATCTTCCCAGAGCGCGTCTTGGGGAGGTCTGGAACGAAGAGAAGGAACTTCGGTCGGGCGATCGCGCCGATCTGTTTCGCCACATGCGAGCGGAGCTCCGAAGCGAACGCCTCTGAGGCCTCGACCCCCTTCTTCAGGATGACGAAGGCGAAGATCGCCTGGCCGGTGAGCGGGTCACTCTTTCCGACAACCGCCGCTTCGGCGACATCGTGATGGTCAACGAGCGCCGACTCCACCTCAATAGTGCTGATGCGGTGAGCGGAGACATTCATCACGTCATCCACGCGGCCGAGCAGCCAGTAGTAGCCCTCCTCGTCGCGGCGGGCCCCGTCGCCCGCAAAGTAGGAGCCTGGGAAGCGGCTCCAGTACGTCTCCTTGAAACGCGCTGGGTCACCCCAGATGCCGCGCAGCATCGAGGGCCACGGCTGCGTCAGCGTCAAGAAACCGCCCGAGCCGAGTGGGACGCTCGCCCCACTCCCGTCCACCACTTCGGCGCTGATGCCTGGCATGGCGAAGGTTGCTGACCCTGGCTTCGCGGTGGTGACACCAGGGAGCGGACTGATCGCAATCGATCCAGTCTCCGTCTGCCACCAGGTGTCCACCACTGGGGTGCGTCCGCCACCGATCACGGTGCGGTACCAGAGCCACGCCTCTGGGTTGATCGGCTCGCCCACCGAACCGAGAAGTCGGAGTGAGCTGAGGTCGTGCTTCTTCGGATGCTCTTCCCCTTGGCGCATGAAGGCGCGAATCGCGGTTGGCGCGCAGTAGAGGATGTTCACCTTCAACTCTTCGATGATCGCCCACCAGCGATCCCATGCCGGCGTATCTGGCGTCCCTTCGTACATCACCTGCGTTGCGCCGTTCGCGAGTGGGCCGTAGACGATGTACGTGTGACCGGTGATCCAACCAACATCCGCGGCGCACCAGTAGACATCATCGGGCTTGATATCAAAGACGGCGTGATGGGTGAACGATGCGCCGAGTAGATAGCCGGCGCTCGTGTGCATGATCCCCTTCGGCTTTGCGGTGGTGCCGCTCGTGTAGAGCAAGAAGAGGAGTTGTTCGGCGGGCATCGGTTCGGCGGGGCAGTCGGCCGACTGCGCGGGGACGAGGTCCTGCCACCAGTGATCGCGCCCAGACCGCATTGCCGTCTCGCCTGGCGTCCCCGGCTGGCGGCGGCGATAGACGAGTGATGCGGTGATCGTTGGTGACTTCTCCATCGCGTCATCCGCGATCGTCTTCAGTTCGAAGAAGCTCCCCTTCCGGTAGCCGCCATCAGCGGTGATCAGTACCTTCGCTTCGGCATCGTTGATGCGATCGGCAAGTGCGCTCGCAGGGAATCCGGAGAAGACGACGCTATGCGCAGCGCCGAGGCGCGCGCAGGCGAGCATCGCGATCGCCACTTCAGGGACCATCGGCATGTAGATCGCGACGCGATCGCCTCGGCCAACGCCGAGCGATTTCAACGCGTTCGCCGCCTGCTGCACCTCACGGTGGAGGTCGCTGTAGGTGAGCGTGCGACGATCACCCGGCTCACCGACCCAGTGAATGGCGACCTTCTCGCCGAGTCCCGCGGCGACGTGGCGGTCGATGCAGTTCTCCGCAACATTCAGGGTCCCGTCAGAGAACCACTCCGCAAAGGGGAGGTTCCACTCCAGCGTCTTGGTGAAGGGGGTGCGCCAGGTGAGTCGCTCGCGCGCCTGCTTCGCCCAGAAGGCAACGGGGTCTGCGGCGGCTTCGGCGTAGATCGCGGCGCTGACGTTGGCTGCGGCTGCTGTGGAGGCGTCTGGTGGGAAGGAGAGGCCCGCCGCCTGAAAGGTCTCGATTGCGTCGTGTGACCCTTCAGCCATGCGCCGTCACCGCCCTAGCTTACGAGCTCGTCGTCGCTGACCTCGCGCTCTCGCTCGTCATCATCGTCCTCTTTGAGGACAGGGACGATCCCCGTGCGTCGCTGGGCGGCGCCGCTCCAACCGAGCTTGCGACTGATCCCGCGTGCTGCATCTCGCGCCGCGTTCACCAGCGTCGGGAGGTTCACTGCTGTGACTCGAGAGGAGGCGCCCCACACCACGACGGTGGCAATCACGGTGCCCCGCGCATCACAGACAGGGACGGCGGCAGCTGAGAGTCGTTCGTCCCACTCGCCCGTGGCCACGGCATAGCCGCGTCGTCGCACGAGCGCCAACTCTTCCAAGAGCGCACGTGGGTCGGTGATCGTGCGTGGTGTGTATTGGACGAGGCCGCGACGTGCAATGGAGAGCACGGTGCGCTCTGGGAGTGATGCGAGTAGGACCTTCCCTGCGGCGATCGCGTGCATCGCCACTGGGCGACCAGTGATGTCTGGCATTGGCGTCAGGTTCGGTCCGTCAATCTGACAGATCGCTACCGCAGCCCCGACTCCGTCGAAGACCTCAAGGCTCACCGTCTCATGCGTCGCCTTCGCAAGCGCTTCAAGCTCCGACTGTGCAATGGTGCGAATATCCAGCGTGCGCTCGGCGCTCTGCGCAAGTCGAATGATGCCGACACCGAGTCGGAAGTGACCGCTCTCTCGATCCTGTTCAACAAGGCCGCGTCGCTCAAGTGTGGAGAGGAGTCGGCTCACCGTTGACTTGTGCAGGTCGAGGGCGTGGGAGAGGTCGGTGACCGATGCGGCACCATCGGCGTCGCCGAGCGCTACGAGGAGGGCGGCGGCGCGATCAACGGATCGGACGGCGGCGTCATCGCCGCCGGGTGGGAGTGCGGCGCTCTCGCGGAAGGCGCGGTCTGAGGCGGTCCCTGGGTCGAACTCGGTTAGGAGCTCCCTGGCCAGGATCTCTTCAGCCTTCACGTCCACCTCCAGATCAGGGCTCACTCGACCCCAGGCGGGGCCCACTCCTCGGACGGGGATCATCATCCCGCAAGGGGGGGTTCGTCAATCCGACCCCCTCCCCCCTGCGGCGCGTACGATGGAGCGGCATAGAGCGGAGCAAGGGGGGCGGCATGGCACAGGGGCGACGAGCGATCATTGTGGGGAGCGGCTTCGGTGGCCTCTCTACCGCGATTCGCCTCCTCTCAGACGGCTGGCAGGTCACCATCCTTGAGGCACGGGGTGAGGTTGGCGGGCGCGCGTCGCGCATCCGCGAGGGTGGCTACACCTTCGATACCGGCCCATCACTCATCACCATGCCCTGGCTCTTTGAAGAGGTCTTTGCCGCCGCAGGCGAGAAGATGGCGGACCACGTTACGCTCCGCCAACTGCAGCCGGGCTACCGCATCTTCTGGACGGGCGAAGACCGACACTTTGACTTTGGGAGCGACCAGGCGGCACTCCGCGCCGAGATGGAGAAGTTCTCACCAGCGGACGCAGCGCAGCTCGACAACTTCTTGCAAGCCTCCGGCGACATCCACCGTAAGGGGATCTTGGTCTCTGGGCGGCAGAACTTCTTGAAGCTTGCCGACTTCATCAAGCTCCTCCCAACAATGGCGAAGCTCGATGCGATCCGCTTCCTTGAAGGATGGGTCGGCAAGTTCTTCAAGGAACCGCATGTGCAGCAGGCGTTCGGATTCCACTCGCTCTTCATTGGTGGAGATCCGAGTCGCGTCCCCGCTATCTACTCTGCCCTCGCCTATCTGCAGATTGCGGATGGGATCTGGTACACGGAGGGTGGCGTCTACAGCGTCATTGAGGCATTCACAAAGATCATCAAGAAGGGGGGTGGAAGCATCCTCATCAACAGCAAGGTCGATCAAATCATTCATCGCAACGGTCGAGCGACCGGAGTACGCACCGCCGATGGAACCGTGCATGACGCGGACCTTGTGATCTACAACGGCGATGTCACCGCGCGTGATGCCCTCCTCCCTGATCTACCTGACACCTTCCCGTGGCGACTGCGCCCACTCCGCACCACCATGTCCGCGCACATGATGTATCTCGGCACGAACCGGAAGTTCGAGAAACTGTTGCATCACACGCTTGTCGTGGGCGATGACTATCACGGCTTCATCAAGGACGTGACGCGGGATCGCCGCATGCCGCGCAGCAACGCGGTCTATATCCATGCGCCGTCGCGCACAGAGCCGAGCATGGCCCCTGAGGGTGGTGACTCCATCGCCATCCTCCTCCCGGTGCCGAACCTTCGCTCAGGTGACGATTGGCGCGAGGCTGAGCCACGCATGCGCGACCGTACGCTCGCCTGGCTAGAAGACTGGGGACTCCCGGGCCTCCGAGAGAGCATCGTCGTGGAGCGGAGCTGGACACCCCTCACCTTCCGCGATGAGTTCCTCGCGCCTGATGGGAACGCATTTGCGGTGGAGCCGTCGCTCCAGCAGTCGGCCTACTTCCGTCATCCGAACCGTGACCGAGCGCTCGCCGGACTCTATTACGTCGGTGGCGGCACGCACCCGGGTGCAGGGATGCCAGGGGCGCTCCTCACTTCACAGGTCACCCAAGACCTGATCCGAGAGGACTTCCGCGCGCCGTTCACCTCACGCGCCACTGGACCAACGGGGAATCTTGTCCAGCCATAGCGAGTCCTCTCCGTCGACGAACACCAACCTCGCAACGGAGGAGTTTCTCCCAGAGGCGCGACGCACGATCAACCGCGTCGCGCGCAGCTTCTCTCTTGCCGCACGCCTCTTGCCAGCGGATCGACGGAGAGACGTGGAGCTCCTCTACCTCGTGATGCGCACCCTTGACGACCTTGTCGATGTAGACGTGCGCGCTGGCGGAAGCACCCGTACCGCCGCTCTTGAACGGATCGCGCGTATCCGTGAATGGTCACGCGCACGTTCTGGCGAAGTATCACACGTGCCCTCACAGGATCGCGAGCTGATCATCCTTGAGGAACTACTGGCGCGCCACCCCTCCTTCCCCCGTGATGCGGTCAGCGACTTCCTTGATGGGATGACGGCAGACCTTGATGCGCCAAACATTGCAACGGATGTCGATGCATCACGCTACTGCTACCAGGTCGCTGGCACCGTTGGCCGCATGATGGCAGCACTCTTGGGTGTGACCGAACCGCATCGTGTTGCCGCTGATCGCGCCGCGCGCGCGCTCGGCTCCGCCATGCAGCGCACCAACATCCTGCGTGACATCGACGAAGATCTCGCAAACGGGCGAGTCTATATTGCACGCGCCGCGCTGCAGCGTTGCGGGCTTGACCCAGCTGCCGCGGACGGCCCCACGTCGCTGCGCGATGGCGACCGGCGTGCGCTGCTGCGCGAAGAGATCGCACGTGCGGAGGCTGAGTACGTTGAGGGGATTAGCGGAATTCGCTATCTGCAACACGGTGGGCGCTCGATTCGCGCCGCCGCCCTCCTCTACCGAGAGATCCTGCGACAGATCGAGCGTGATGGGCTTGGCGCGCGCCGGCCGCACCGCTCGGTGGTGGGGCGAACGCGGAAGGCGCTGCTCCTCCTTCAGGCCTTGTTCAGTAGCGGCGGGAGCGAAGCGAGAGCGTGATCCCTGCCGCGACGGCGGCAAGAATTGACGCAACGAGGACGCCGAGCTTCGCCGCGGCGGTCTCTTCTGGCGCCCCCTCAAAGGCGAGGCTCGCAATCAGCAGCGACACCGTGAAGCCGATCCCAGCCACGATCCCCATCAGCGCAACGTCTCGCCAGGCGGTCCCCTCTGGAGGTCCAGAACGTACGAGGTACGCCGCAGCGCGCGCAGCCACGTAGATGCCCACTGGCTTCCCGAGGACAAGGCCGGCGACGATGCCCGCGAAGATCGGCGAGTTGAGCGCCACGTCAAGGTTGATTGCACTCAGATTGATCCCCGCGGCCGTGAGCGCGAAGAGCGGTACGGCGAGACCAGCACTCCACGGATGCACCGCGCGTTCCGCGCGCTCTGCTGGTGAGCGCGTCTCCCCCTTGTCGCGATCAGCGCGCACCGCGAAGCCGAGCACAACACCCGCGATCGTCGCATGCACGCCGCTCTCGTGAAGCGCGAACCAGGTGATCAGCGCGAGTGGAACGTAAATCGCAAGGGTGCGCACGCGTGCCCGCTGCGCCGCCCAGAAGGCGGCGGCGGCGGCGAGAGAGATCAGCAGCGCAGGGAGCTCCACGCCACCTGAATAGAAGATCGCAATGATCGCGATCGCCCCAAGGTCGTCGACGATAGCGAGCGTCAAGAGGAAGGCGCGCAGTGTCAGCGGCAGCTTGCGTCCGAAGAGGGAGAGGACGGCGAGTGCAAAGGCGATGTCGGTCGCCATCGGCACGCCCCAGCCGCGGAGAGACCCCCCTTCACCCGCGATGTTGAAGGCGACGTAGAGCAGCGCAGGGGCGATCATCCCGCCAAACGCAGCGGCGATCGGCACAGCGGCGCGGGCTGGCTTCGCGAGCGAACCGTGAAGGAACTCGTGCTTCAGCTCAAGACCGACGACGAAAAAGAAAAGGGCGAGCAGGCCGTCGGCGATCCATGCCCGCACGGTGAGATCAAGGTGCAGTTCCGCGGGTCCGATACGAAGGTCGCGCACGCTGTCATATGCACCAGCGAGCGGCGAGTTTGCGAGGAGCATCCCCGCAGTCGCCGCGATGAGGATCAGTCCCCCACTAAACGTCTCGTTCTTGAGGAAGTCGGCTATTCGGCGCCGCTCAACGTTTGCGCTTGAAGACTTTGCCTTTACGGATTTTGAATTAGCCGAAGATGCCGCTTTCATCAGTGTGCACGAGTGTACCGTGCAAGCGCGGAGAGGGCTGCTACGACGATCGCGGTGCCGAGCAGCTGGAATCCAGACGGCTGATCACCAAGGAAGAGCACACCACCCACGAGCGCAATCACGGGAACGAGTGTCCCAAACTGCGCAGTGGTGGTGGTGGGAATGCGCTTCGTCGCTTCCAGAAAGAGGATGAAAGGAGCCGCACCACCGAAGATTCCGGTGGCAGCAGCAACCGCCCAGACTGAGAACTCGGATGGGATCCCTGGATCACCGCCCAGGATCACCACGCGGATGAAGAAGACCCCAGCAGAGGCGAGGCAGGCCACGAGAAGTTGCAGCGCCACCAGTGGGAGTACGGGAACGGTTCGCACAAGTTTTGACGATACGAGTCCGTACGTGGCGGCACAGAAGAGCCCAAGGACTGCAAACACGATTCCGAGCGGGTTGAGCGTTCCGCCGAACGCGTCGCCTCCGATGACGAGCACGACGCCACCAATCGAGACGATCATCAGCGCCGCGGCGATTCCACTGACACGTTCGCCAAGAAACGGTAGCGCCAGCAGTGCAATCAAAACCGGATTCAGCGAAGAGACGAGCGCAACGAATGCTCCGCTACTGAAGATGATGCCGATATTGCCGAGCGTGTACGCCCCCCATGGCTCAATGAGTCCAGTTGTCGCCGCACGCACGAGCCCAGGGTGACGGAAGCCACCAAGCTCACCGCGCACCGCACCGATGCCGATCAGTACCAGGAAGCCGATCCCGAGTTCTAACACCAGGAAGGTGTCGTTCCCCATGCCCGAAGTGAGCACGTAGTCTGATGTGGTTGCCCCAAAACCCCACGCGGCAGCAGAGCCGAGCGCAGCAAGGATGCCGACCGTTCGTCGGGAGACGCCGCGCTCTGCGCTTGCAGCGCCGCCCCGAGTGCTCACGCTTTTGGCTTGACCCAGTTCGGCATCTCAGCCTCAAAGACGGGGAGTGGGATCTGGCCGTGACCAATGGCGTGATCGTGGAACGACTTGATGTCGAACTTGTCACCGTCGCGCTTCTCAATCGCCTTGCGCGTGCGCTGAATGGCACGCTGGCCCACCTTGTAGCAGAGGGCCTGTGCTGGCCAAGCGATGTAGCGATCGGTTTCGATTTCGGCATCTGTGCGCGGAAGGCCGACCGACTCCATGAACTCCACGCCCTTGTCGCGCGTCCAACCGAACGCGTGGATGCCCGTGTCAACGACAAGTCGCGCAGCGCGGTGCGCCTGACCTTGCAACATGCCGAAGCGCTCCATCTCGTCTCGGTAGAGGCCGAGCTCATCGGCGAGTCGCTCGGAGTAGAGGCCCCACCCTTCTACATAGGCGTTCCCTGCAAGGTGCGAGGCGTGCTTTCGAAGATCAGGGAGGAACTCCAGTTCCATCTCTAGCGCGATTTGGAAGTGATGGCCTGGGATCGCCTCGTGATACGTGGTCGGTGCGAGGGCGTGCAAGAAGCGCGACGGCAGATCGTAGCCGTTCACGTAGTACGTCCCAGGGCGTGATCCGTCAGCCGCAGGGCTGAAGTAATACGCCGCGGGTGCATCCTTCTCCTTGAACTCTTCGACCGCCTTGACGTCACAACCGGCCTTCGGGAATCGACCAAAGACCTTCCCTGCCGCTGCATACCCACGATCGATGTCTTCCTTGATGCGCACGATCAGCGCCTCCTTGCTGACCGCCACGTTCTTTGGATCCGACTCCGCGGCGTCGCGCAACTTCTCAATGGAGCCACCGTGGCCGAGTTTGGTGGAGATGACCTTCATCTCCTCCTGGATCTCTGCCCACTCCTGGAGGCCGATCTCGTGCAGCTCCTTTGGATCGAGGGTGAGGCCGGTCCAACTGCGGATCGCCACCCTGTAGAGTTCGGCACCGTTCGGCGCGGAGCAGAGGCCCGGCACTTCGCGTGCCTTGCCGCGATAGCTCCCTGTTACCGCGTCGTAGTAGCGCTTGATCTGGGGATCAACGTATTCGGCAACAACCTTGGCGAGTTCGGCGCGCTCGGCATCGCCCGCAACATTTGCGGCGGTGACGATCGGCGACTCGCTCGCTGGGATTGCCATCAGGCCATCAAGCTGCGCAATGAGACGCTCCGTCGAGATCTTTGAGGCAACGAGGCCGCGCCTCTCCGCTTCGGCCACGCGCTCAATGTAGCCATCCATGAACTTCGGGAAGGCCTTGAGACGGCTGACAAGCTTTGCAAACTTCTCTGGCGTCTTCGCATCTTGGAAGGTTGCGATCTGTGGCAGCAGGGTCTGGACGCCGTCCATGTGGTCTACCGCTGAGAGAAGGTCCATGCGGTGGTTGTCCTTCTCAATCGCAATCTCCGCGCCGACCTTCATCAAGTCGCGCGTGATCTTCCACTCAATGTCGAGGCCGTCGTCACCGATCGCGGCGGCCGCCTTGCCGTACCTCTCCCACATCGCGCGGTCGCGCAGGCGCGCCGCATCCGAGTTGTCGTCGAGTGCACCGTCGTTCACCTCAATGCCGAGGAAGGTCCCCCAGAGTGGTGAGGCGGCGAGCATCTCCTTCCAGAGATCGTCGGCGAGCGTCTTGACGGCCTGGTCGTTGGCGGAGAGTGGCTTGGTCATGTGAACTCCTTCCGGGTGGCCCGGGCTCCTGCACCCCTCACTGGATGCCTCGTGGTCAGGATACGGGCTGGGAGGGATCCTGTACGCCGCGAGGGCGGAGGGCGAGATGCAGGAGCAGCCCGATCGGTCCGAACATCAGTGCGAAGGCGAGTGAAGCAATTCGAAGTGGCGCACCGACGCCGCGCGCAAGTCCATCGAGCCAGATGAAGCGCCCCGCCAACAGATCAAAGGCAAGGACGTGCAGCCAGACGGCGAGACTCCCCTCTGGTGTTGCGAGTGACATCGAGATAGCGGCCAGCGTTGGGCTGAGCAGCGTCTCAAGGATCGCCCCAACGTTTGGAAGGACGAGGCTTGCATAGATGAGTCCAATACCAACCACTGGCCACGGGGTACGCATCAGACGGTGGGTGATGGTTGCGCGCGGTCGAAGCGCCATCAGGAACCAGAAGGGGCCAACGCCAATCGTGGCGGCAAGGAAGATCGCGTTCATCAGTTCCATGCCAGACATCATGACGCTTCTCCTTCATCAGCGGTTCGCTCTCCCCATCCAAACGAACCAAGGTCAAGCTGCGCACCAGGATTTCGCTGGAGTGGCCCTGCGCCAAGATAACGTTCGAGGTCGGCGAGGCGCGGACTCTCGCGCTGCGCGAGTCGCGCCAACTGATCGGTTGCGAGGAGGTGCCAGTTCCCCTCCTCCCACGCAGCGGCGAGCCGCTCGTCGCGTTGGATGCGCACCTCCGCGAGTCGCAGAAGCGCGCGGTCTGTCACCAGGAGTCGAACCACTTCTCGGTCGGTCGCGACCTTTGCATGGCGACCGAGGAGGAGTGCGCCGAGCGGGAGCGGGCCGAGCTGCACTTCACACATTAAGAGACTCTTCCCGCGACGGAAGAGCAGGACATCGATCTGGTCGAACGCGGCGCGATCAGAGCGGTGACGCAGCGGCGGTGATGAGTCAATGGGGTCGCGTGCAACCTGCCGACTCAGCGGAAGCCCGTTCACAAGGAGTGGCGCAAGGGAGGGCGCCACGGCGCTGTGAAGGCCCATGGCGGCGCCAACGCGGAGCAGCGTTGCAACGTTCTGAAGGCGCTCCTCCGACCGGTTCCCGCCCGGCCAGCGCGGACGAACCCCGAGCTCATCCTCCACGTAGTACGCCTCGCGAAGAACCTTCGCAAGATCCGGATCCTCACCATCGGCGTACCCAGCGACGGCCCCAGCCGCAGCAGCCGCCCAGTGCCCCGCGTCGTCACGATCGCCACCTACGCCTGCGAGTCGCGCGCGCTCGTCGCGACCCTCGACGAAGATGCGGCGCCCAGAGGCGGCGACAAGTCGATCGAGCGAGCCGATCGGTCGTAGCCCTTCACGCAGCGCGAGCAGTTCGTTGAACTCATCAATCAGAGCACCACTCTCCAAGAGGTCACCGCTCGCAGAGCGGCGCTGTGCGTAGAGCGTCAGGAGAAGTTCTGGCGTGGTCGGCTCACCGCGTTCAACAAGGATCTCAGCAACCATCCGTTGCAACGTGTCGCCACTGATGCGTTTAATGCCGCCGCGCACCGAGCGCGCCCCACGCGCTGCGACGGGCGGAATGCTCACCGCAATCCACCACCATGGCCGGTCACTCTCATCAACGGTGCGCTCGAGCCCCGTGATGAGTCCGCCCGCCATGCTCACCGCCGTCAGCGTCCCTGCGAGTGCGGCCAACGTTGCAGGAACCTCAATGATTGCTCCGCTGCCGCTCTTGATGAGCGGATCTACCGCAACGACTGCTCGTGCAATCGCAGAGGTGACGCTACTCGCGTCGCTCGGATCTACGCGAAGCGCAGGATCCGCGTCTCCCTCCTCGCCACCAGCGAGTGCTGCGGCGAGTGTGCGGTCGAGGCGGAGGCGCTCCTCAGTTCCGATGTTCAGATGGATCAGTGCAACGTTCGTCCCCTTACTGGTGCTAAGTCCCGCAGCGGCTGTTCGCGCGGCGGCTGACGCGCGCACCAAGATCACGGGGTTTCCTGGATAGCTCAGGTTGACGAGATCTCCGCTGAGTGAAAGATCGCGGGGCAGCTCTGGCGCAAGGAGGAGCGTTCGGCGCTGTTCATCAACGACATCGGCGAGCGCCTGCCACGGGGCAATCTCCCACCACGCCTTCTCTGCTTCGCGCGCATCCGCGGGCCGCGCACAGAGGAGTGCCGCTCGCGTCACCGCCACCCGAAGTGCGGCGAGTGTGCTCGCCGATTCGTTCGATCGTGCGAGTGCGCGCCGCGCGGCGAGAAAGACGCTGAGCTGCCGAGGTGTCCAGCGCAGTTCAGCTGCGCCACCCGTCGCAGCCTGGGCCTCGCGGCGCTGATCTTCGGAGAGTTCAACGCGTACCGCCGCCTCACCAGGACGCATCTCGGAGGCGTCCCCGCGCTTGCCAAGGTTCTTGCAGGCGGCACAGGTGGCGCGTCGCGCTGTGGGGCGGCGGTTCGAATCGGCATCGGCCGCGGCGCTCTCCCAGCGCCATGCCGCTATTCGGAGCGGTTGACCACAAGCACCACAACTCCCGCGCCAACCAGCATCCAGTTCAGTGCCGATCTCTTCGAGCAGTTGTGCAACAGCGAGTTCGAGTCCGCGCACGCTTGGTGGTCGCAGCGCAAGCGCAATCTCCCACTCAGCGAGTTGATCCGCTGCATGCACAATGCTGCGTGCGCCGTGACGCGCACCGGCGGCTGCGAGCGATGCGTTCTCCGCGCTCAGGTCAAAGAGAACTGCGCCTTCCGTTCGAATGGCGGCGACGGTGCGAGCTGCTCGCGCGTCACGAAGGTAGGTAGACATTTACCCTCCCTCTCCGCGCGCCGCGTCTTACTCTTCGGTACTCGCCTCTTCACTCTCGGGGAGGAAGGCATCATCGGCAGTCTTCTCAGGTGGCTCAGCGGTCACACGTTCTACGTCTGGCTTCTCCTCTTCGTAGAGATCGTCGTCATCGTCGTCATCGCTGTAGCCTTCGTCTTCGCGGAAGAAGGAGCCCTTTGTATATGGTCGCTCGTCGCTGGTGCGCGTGGCCGTTGGGAAGGAGACCTTTCCAACGTTCTTGCTGCTCACGCGCTCTTCGCGAATGATGATGCGAATGTCACCACCGCTGATTGACGTGATGCCTGCGGTGTAGACATTGCCGTCGGCGATCAGCTTCAGGAGGCGCGCCGCAATTCGCGGCTCTACGCGACCAATCTCAATGCCGTTCGCCTTGGCGATCAGCCGATTGCCAAGCGTGAGCAGCTCGACCGCGTCGCCTGGATTCACCTGTGCGAGCGTCGCAACATCGGTCACGTTCGTAAGGTGCGCGAATCCTGTGGTCCCCGCCTCTTGGATGAAGATTCCTGCCGGAGTCGGGGCGCCTTCGGAGTTCGGCGTGATCTTCTTCCCCACCTGCTTCATCAACCCCTTGAGTCGCTCAAGGTTGCGCTCGGCGATCCGGTTGACGGGGTCGAGCGTGAGCGTTGCCTGGTACTCCTTCTTTGAGCCGGCAAGGTCGCCGAGTTCCCAAAGGCACTTCGCCAAACGATTCTGCGCCTCAATGCGATCTTCTACCTTGATCTCTGCTGCAAGCGCGAGTACGGCGCGATTCTCATCAGCGGCATCCTGCCAACGACCCTCGGCGGCAGCCTTCAGCGCAGCATCTGCGTGGTCGCGCGCTGCACGGGCTGGCTTCTGGGTTGGGCTCTCGTTGGCGAGGGTCATGTTCAACTCCTTCACTCATGGCGCGCTGCAGATCGGGCGCTGCGCCGCTGGGGAAGGATAGCCGATCGTTAGAGAGAGACCCCGATCCAGAGCACGGCGACCGCAGTGGCGAGCACGAGGAGAAGGATCTCAAGGATGAGGCGGGGATCGCCACGCTCCCCTTCAGGGGTAGCGGCCCAGAGCTCACGTGCATAGAAGAGGACTGCGAGCCCCGCCGGACCAGCGAGTCGCGCGGCGCCGAGGGCCGCAAACACGATGGAGGCGAGCCCGTTGATCAGTGCTGCGCCGAGCGCGTCGCGCACGATGGCGCTCGTTCGCTCACGTCGCAGGCTCGCCATGCGACCGGCAAGGAGTCCCGCGGCGATTGCAGAGCCGATCCCCACGGCGAGAATCGCGAGTGGCCCCACGGCGTCGGGTCGCGCCGATGGCGTCCCAGGGACGCTGATCACGCCAGGGACGAGCGCCGCAACGCCAATTGAAGATGCAAAGAGGATGAATGTAGAGACGGCGAGTGCGCCGACGCGATCACGATGTGTGGCGCCGCCAGGAATTCGACGCACGCGCAACTCCCAGATCACCACCGCACGCAGAAGCAGCGATCCAATAATGATCGCCGCGATCAGGCCCACCCCTGTCGGCACAAGGCGCGCCGCGCCCGCAGTTGCAAGGCCCATCAGTCCGGCGAGCGGGAGTTCGGATCCACGCGGGAGGTCTGGGGCATCCGTACGCCGCACCGCGTCTACGCCGACCGCAGCGAGGATCGCGGCCGCAGCACCTGCGAGGACGGTGGCGCTCCCCTGGCTGAAGTGTGCGATCACCGCGGCAACCGCGACGGCGATCAGCGTCTCCGCCCACGGACGAGTCAGCTCCGTTTCACCAAACTCTGCGGTCGTGTCAGCGAAGGCGGTGAGCTGCTTCATGTTGAGGCGTCGTGCGGTGCGTTGCCTACTCATCAGGCCCTCCGTTCAGCGCAAGGGTAGCGTGCCAAGGGCTGCCCCGCGTAGACTGCAGACGAACCTGCCGACTCCGGCGGGGCCCAGCATCGGAGGGCACGATGCTCCATCTCTCGCGACTCATTGGAAGACCCGTACGTGACAGTGGTGCCGACGCGATCGGCGCGATCGACGATCTGATCGTTGCCGTTGGCACGAGCCACCCGCCCGTCACGGGCCTTGTGGTGCGCACCGGCCGCCGCCGCATCTACCTCCCATGGAGCTCCGTGCAGCGACTTGATGCGACCGGAGTGCGACTCAGCACAGAGCGCATTGACATCGCGCGATTCACCAAGCGCAAGGATGAGATCCTGCTGAAGGCCGATCTCCTTGATAAGCAGATCGTGGACATTGATGGTCGCAAGGTGGTGCGCGCAAACGATGTGCTCCTTGACTTCGTAGAAGGGGCGATGCGCCTCGTCGCCGTGGACGTTGGTGCCGCAGGACTACTGCGCCGGCTCGGACTCCCGGAGGACTGGATTCAGCGACTCTCCGGCGGACGATCACGCGTCGCCTCATACATTGATTGGGAGGATGTGGATCCGCTCGGCTCAACGATTGCGAGCATGCGTCTGAAGGTACCGCACGCCGGTCTCTCCGAACTGCACCCTGCCGACCTTGCAACGATCGTTGATCAGCTCACGCCGCGAGACCGCGCGGACATCTTCAGTTCCATTGATGAAGAGGTTGCGGCGGAGGCACTTGAGGAGTTGGAGCCTGAGACGCGCACCGACCTTCTTGAAGACCTTGAGCCAGAGCGCGCCGCTGATCTCCTTGAAGAGATGAGCCCCGACGAAGCGGCCGACGCGGTTGCGGATCTTTCACCAATGAGCCGCAGTGCCATCTTGCGCCTGATGGCAAAAGAGGAGCGTGAAGATGTGAAGGAACTGCTCGCGCATCCAGAGATGAGCGCGGGCGGCATCATGACCACCGAGCATGTGGCACTCAAACCGAGCGCCACCGTTGCGCAGGCACTCGCCTCCATTCGCCGGCTTGAGCCGGATGCAGACGTTGCGTACGCCGTGTTCGTAGTTGATGCGAAGCGACATCTACTCGGTGAGGTGACGCTGCGCGACCTGGTCCTCGCTTCACCATCAACAAAGGTTGTCGAACTCATGGAAGACGAGCCAGTAGCGGTGGAGCTCCTCGCGCATGCGGAGGAAGTGGCGCGCGTGGTCACTCGCTACGGTCTGATCACCGTCCCAGTTGTTGATGAGAAGCGTCGACTGATGGGTGTCATTACGGCCTCTGATGCGCTCTGGGATGTCCTCCCTGAAGAGTGGCGACGCGAGGCGCCACGCCGCCTCCGTGAGGGGAGCATTGCCGCCGCAGAAGCAAAGCGCCGCGCAAAGAGCGCCGCTCGCAGCAAGACCACGTCAACCAAGAGCGTCGTAAGCAAGAGCGCCGAGTAGTCGTGGTGATCTGAGATGGCCGATCGACGCAGCGTTGCTCCGCTTGAACTTGCGCGCCGTGCACCGCGCCGCTTCGCCGCGCTCAGCGCACTCCCCTTCCTTCGATTGCGTGAAACGTTCCGTGGCCGCCGCGGTCCGCTCGCCTTCCTTGCCGTGGTTGGACCTGGACTGATCGCGGGCGTCGCGGGGAACGATGCGGGCGGCATCACAACGTACGCCACGCTCGGCTCTTCCACGGGGCTGCGCTTCCTCTGGATCCTCCCGTTCACCGCGCTCCTGCTCGCCCTCGTGCAGGAGTCGGTCGCGCGTCTCGGCGTGGTCACCGGGCAAGGTCTCACCGATCTGATTCGCGAACACTTCGGCGTGCGCTGGACGCTCTTCGCCATGCTCATCCTGCTCGCTGCCAACCTTGCAAACACCGTGGCGAACGTTGCCGGCGCATCATCCGCACTCGCCATCTTTGGTGCACCAACGCTGCTCACCGCACCGCTCGCCGCACTCGCTGTCTGGTTGATCGTGGTCTACGGTAACTATCACAGCGTGGAGCGGGTCTTCCTCTCACTCACCGCCGTCTTCTTGGCGTACATTGCCGCCGCGCTCCTCGCCAATCCGAATTGGGCGGAGGTTGCCTCTTCGCTCACCACGCCAGATCTCGGTGGCATCTCCGCAGCAGAGGCGCTCCTCCTTGTCGCGGTGGTCGGCACCACCGTGACGCCGTACATGCAGTTCTATCTGCAGTCAGCGGTCGCTGAGAAGGAGATCGGCGTGGAGGAGCTCGGCGCGGCGCGTGCCGACGCCATCCTCGGTTCTGCATGGACGAACTTCATCGCCGTCTGCATCGTGATCGCAACGGCGGTGGCGCTTGCAGGGAGTGGCCAAGCGATCAGCTCCGCCGCTGAGGCCGCCACGGCACTCGAGCCACTCGCTGGCACCTTCTCCACGATCCTCTTCGGCGCGGGCCTCTTTGGGGCGAGCCTCCTTGCGATGGCGATCATGCCGCTCACGACGGCGTTCGCACTCAGCGAAGCGTTCGGCTTTGAGTCGGGCGTGGATAAGAAGCTCGGCGAAGCGCCAATCTTCTACGGCATCTTCACGGTGATCCTCGTGATCGGCGCAGGGGTCGTGATGATCCCAGGCCTCGATCCGATCGGTGCGATCGTCGGAAGCCAGTACCTGCAGGGACTCTTCCTCCCGATCGTCCTCGCCTTCATCGTCAAGCTCGCAAGTAGCCGCGTGCTCTTGGGGGAGCACGCGAGCCCGCGCTGGCTGCAGATCGCGGGATGGGCTGCGGTCGCGCTCCTCTTCGTGCTGAACGCGGCAGTCCTCGTTGCCAACCTGATTGGCGTCGGCGCCTAGCTGATCAACGTCAGCGCCTAGGGCGCTGTGTTCACCGGACCGAACGCGGCGCCAACCCAGGCGCGCGTGCAGGCGAGTCGTCCACTGAAGTTATCTCCGCCAAAGAGTGATGTGCCTGCAACACGGCAGCTCGTGCCGCTCGGGAGCGTGACGCGCTGACCGAGCAGCAACATTGATCGCCAACCAGCTGGGTCGTCTGGACCGGCGACGAGTTGCGCACGTGCGGTGGCCACGTATCCGAAGATCTCGCTGACGTCATCTGGGCTGATGCTGCCGCGCACGAGCGCCGGACCGAGATTCCAGTCGCGGACCTCCCCCGCGGCGTTGCGGTCGGCCCAGGCGTACCAGCGCATGGCGGCGAGTGTTGCGAGTTGCGTCGCCACCTCCGCGCCCGCGTCAATGACGCGCACCGTGATCGCGGAGAGGATGCGCTGTGCGCGACGGATTCGATTGGTATCGCCGTCGTACTTCCGTGCGCGCGCGAAGCCGGTCCAGAGGTTGCTTGGAACATCAAAGATGCACCCTTCGGCGCTCCGCCCAGTGACAGGGCACGAGTCAGGAACAAAGTACGGACTGGTCGTGCGCACCGCGTTTGACTCAGGCTCTCGGCAGTTGGCGTATGCCCAGGCGCTGCGCACGCCAAAGCGGTCCGCGCCCCCTGGACGCAAGAAGAGGAGATCACCGTACTTCGCATTAGAACGAAGGTTGCGATCGATGTAGCCCATCTCGTTCCCAGTCCTGAGTCGGTTCGTCCGACACGCCGCGAAGCGACTCTTGTCATCCAGGTGAACGAGCGTTGGTGCGGGGGCGAGACGGTCGAGTGCCGCTCCGAGTACATCGGCCCCGCCGAACGTGGCGAGCACCCAGTCGTCAATCTCGATGTTGAACGCGTAGGCGAGGTTCTCGCGCACCTTCTCTGCGGCGCGCGATGAGCGCTCCCATGCACGCAGCGCTGGTGTTGCCTTCATGCAGAGCTGGGCGTAGACGAAGAGTGCATTCACCTTTGCGTTGAAGCGCGTGCTCCCCGGCCTGCAGAAGTCGCGGGCGAGCGAAGGCTTGAGCGGGAAACGCTCCATGTCACGCGGGATGCTCAGTGCCGCCGCCTCTCCGGTTGCTGGATCTACGGTGAGGAGTGTCATCACATCCGTTCGCTCGGTTCCTGCACGGTTGCGCGCTTGATCGAGTGCAGCATCTGCGACGTTTGACCAGATGTACGGATAGAGGTCGCGTGCTGCCGCCCCCTCCACGCTCGCCGCACTCACCTTCGACTCGAGACTGCTGCAGCGCTCCGCCCCAAGTGGCGATCCGAGTTTGCGACAGCGCTTGTCGCTCCCTAAGAAGAGGATCGTGTAGCGACCATCGCTGCCGAGGAGTTCGCCTGCAGTCGCTGTGGTGACAACTTCCTGCGTCACCGCTTCGCGGACAACGGCGGCGGTGCGCGGAACCGCGACTCCCGCCCATACGGCGGTGGAGAGGGTGATGGCGGCGAGGAGTGCGAGCGCTGCGCTGAGTGGCGCGCCGCGGTTTCCCGCGGGCGTCACATCATCACCAGTCCGCCGTCCACTCCTAGCACCTGGCCGGTGACGTACGAAGCTTCGGGTGAGGCGAGGTAGATCACCGCAGCCGCAATCTCGTGCGGCTCACCGAAGCGACCGAGTGGCGTCTGTGCCTTCACGCCCTCCTTGATCGCGTCAGGGAGGTCGGCGGTGAGTTCGGTCGTGATGAAGCCTGGCGCCACCGCGTTGACGGTGATGCCACGGCTCGCCACTTCGCGTGCCGTTGCCTTGGTGAGGCCGATCATCCCCGCCTTCGCCGAGCTGTAGTTCGCCTGGCCGGCGTTCCCTGCCTGGCCGGAGACGCTCGTGATGTTGATGATGCGTCCACTCTTGGCGCGCAGCATCTCCTTCACCGCCGCCTTCGTCATGTAGAAGGCGCCGGAGAGGTTGGTATCAATCACTTCGCGCCACTGCTCTGGCGTCATGCGCAGGATAAGCGTGTCGCGGGTGATCCCTGCATTGTTGACCAGAAGATCCACCTTGCCGAACGTCTCCATCGCCTTCGCCACCACGCCAACTGCGGCGTCTGGGTCGGCAGCATCGGCCTGGATGGCGAGCCCCTTTCGACCCTTGGCGCTGATCTCCGCAACCACGACGTCAGCGGCGGCGGTGTTCCCCTTGTAGGTGATCAAGACGTCGGCACCAGCATCAGCGAGCGCGAGCGCAATGGCGCGACCGATCCCTCGTGCACCACCAGTCACGATCGCTGCGTAGCCCTTCAACTCAAACATGCTCACCCTCCTTCACGCGCTTGATCTGAGTCTACCTGTGGCGACGGTCAAGAAACGTCTGCAAGACGGCGGGTGGCTCATCGGCCTTCGCGCCGCCCTCAGGTCGCACCACGCGGATGCTTGTCGGATCAACGCTCCCGGCACGCGCACCGTGAGCAGGATCGGCACCCCAGCGCGTGACAAAGGCGCCCGAGGTGTAGCCGCCACCGAACGCCACGGTGCAGAAGACGTCGCCAGGCTTCAGTCGACCGGCGGCGACCGCCTCAGAGAGCGCGATCGGGATGCTCGCCGCAGAGGTATTCCCGTACTTGTCTAGGTTCACGAAGATCTTCTCCATTGGGAAGCTGATCGCCTTGGAGACGTGTTCAATGATGCGAATGTTCGCCTGATGCGGGATCACGAGATCCACCTGCGCTGGCGTGAGACCGGCGCGCTCAATCGCCGCAGTCGCAACCGCCGCCATGGTGCGCGTTGCGTAGACGTAGGTCTTTGCGCCATCCATCTTGATCAGCGGATCAGCCCCCTCGCCAACGCCGCCAGGGATCCAGAGCGCATACGCGCCACTCGGATCCGCAGAGAGCTCAAAGCTGAGCGTCCCTGGTCGAGAGGCAGCCCCTTGCCCCGCTTCAAGATCGAGCGCTTCAAGGACGATCGCCCCCGCGCCATCACCGAAGAGGACGCAGGTGGAACGATCACTCCAGTCAACAGAGCGTGAGAGCGTCTCCGCGCCGATGACCAGCGCGCGCTGACCGAGGCCGGCGGTGAGGAAGCCGTGCGCCACAGCATACGCGTATGCGAATCCGGAGCAGGCGGCGGAGAGATCAAACGCGGCGGCGCGTGTGCTCCCCAACGCACCCTTGATCAACACGGCGGTGCTCGGCATCAGGTGGTCTGGCGTCAGGGTGGCGACAACGATCAGATCAACGTCGTCGGCCTTGATCCCTGCAACGGCGAGTGCACGTGCGGCGGCGAGTGCCCCCAGCGAGGCGGTCGTCTCCCCCTTTGACGCAATGCGGCGTTCGCGAATTCCCGTGCGCGTCGTGATCCACTCGTCGCTCGTCTCCACGATCTTCTCAAGGTCGGCATTCGTCAACGTTGCGGCAGGAACCTCATGGCCCCAGCCGGTGATGTGCGTGGTGCGATTCGGAATCTGCGCGCTTCCGGTCGTTCCGCCAATGCGCTGCTCGCTCATGACGCGCCTCCGCTCACGACTCGAGCTCAATGATCGGCGTCTTGGACTTCACAATGCGACCGTTCTCGGCGATGACGCGCGCCACGCGTCCCGCCTTGTCCGACTTGATCTCATTGAAGAGTTTCATCGCCTCAATCAGGCCGATCGGCTGGCCCACCGCAACGGTGTCGCCCACCTTCACCATT
The DNA here is from genome assembly GCA_964430115.1 of uncultured Chloroflexota bacterium. Taxonomy (GTDB): domain Bacteria; phylum Chloroflexota; class Limnocylindria; order Limnocylindrales; family Limnocylindraceae; genus Limnocylindrus. Next base: position 28,147 of record CAYSEM010000005.1, read on the forward strand.
GGGTCGGCACCCGGTGATGCGGCGGCGTAGAAGATGCCCGTCAGCGGTGCGTTGACAAAGACTCCACTCGCGGGCGCTGGCGCGGCGCTTGTTTCAGGCGTCGCGTCTGATGCGGGTGTCGCGGCGGGGAGTGTCGCTGCTGATTCGACGTGCGGCGCTTCAGCGGCACGTGGAGCACCCCCCGTGACGGCGGCCCGACTTCGGACGAGCACGCGCGTCCCAGCCACGGAGATCTCGATCTCGGCGAGACCGCTCCCGCCAGCGACGGCGGCGAGTCGATCAATGAGTTCGACAAGGTTCGACTCTTCACCGGTTAGTGGTCCTGATGCGGAAACGCTCGCTGGCGGTGAGGCGGGCGGCGTGACGGACTGTCCTGGGATGCGCAGCTCCGGTGGTGGGGCGTTGAGTCGTGTCTGGCCGCGGCGCGGACGTGGAGGTGTTGTCTGCATCACGGGCGGCGGTGCGGCGCGCTCCGCCATGCGGCGCTCCGTAGTGAAGCGCTCAATTGGCGGAGTTGACGGTGTCGACGGGCTGATCACGCCGCTCTGCGCAGGATTCACGCCGCTGCCACGCGCACGTCGTGCCGCCTCGCGCGCCGCTTCAAGCGCGCGGAGCGCGCGCTTCTGGAGCTGGTCGCGGCGGCGTTCTGGCATCAGCGACCCTCCCATTTGGCAAAGAGGAGCGCCGCGTTTTGCCCGCCGAAGCCGAAGGCGTTCACGAGCGCAAGGCGGATCTCGCCCTCCCGTGACGTGCCGCGAACAATGTCGAGCGCCCCGACGAGTGGATCAGGGTCGGTCAGATTTAGTGTGGCGTGGACGCGGCTATCTCGCATCGCACAGATCGTTGCCGCAGCGCCGAGCGCGCCAGCGGCGCCGAGCGTGTGACCGATGTTCCCTTTGGTCGCAGTGATCGTGGCGCGCAACTTCGCACGGTCCGCTTTCGCAGCGGTCGCAGCATCGGGTGCACCGCTAAGGATCGTGCGAATCGCATCGAGCTCCGCCTTATCCCCTTCGGGCGTTGAGGTGGCGTGCGCGTTGACGTGATCGATGTCGCCACCTGTACGACCCGCCTTCTCCAGTGCGCGACGTGCCGCGCGAACGGCGCCGAATCCTCCAGGAGCGGGGAGGGTGATGAACTGTGCGTCAGCCGTTGCTCCGTAGCCCACGATCTCCGCAAGCGGCGTCGCGCCGCGCGCGAGGGCGAGATCGAGTCGCTCGAGCATCAACACACCCGCACCTTCAGCCATCACGAAGCCGTCGCGCGCGCTGTCAAAAGGGCGTGATGCGGCAGCGGGATCGCCGCCAGCGGCACCGCTCGCGCTTCGTGAAAGCGCGCGCATGTTGTTGAATCCAGCGATGACTACAGGGTGGAGCGTCGCCTCTGTTCCGCCAGCGAGCGCGCGCTCCGCATCTCCGCGACGGATCGCCTCATACGCTTCGCCGATCGCGTGTCCGGCGGTGGCGCATGCGCTCACGGGGCCGAATGACGGGCCCTGTGCGTTGACGTGGATTGCAACCTCGCCCGCCGCCATGTTCCCAATGGCACCTGGAATCAAAAACGGTGAGACCCGTCCCGCCCCCTTTGCCGCAAAGCTGAGCGCCTGCTCAAAGAGCGTGGTGGCGCCACCGAGTCCAGAACCAATGATGGTTGCGGTGCCGAGCGCCTGCGCGTCAGTGAGTCGCGCTGGGAGGCCGGCCGAGCTGAGCGCCTCAACTGATGCTGCAATCGCAAAATGTGCGAAGCGATCGAGTCGCTTGATCTGTTTCGCTTCAAGGATGTCCGAAGGGTCGAAGTTCGGCACCTGTCCGCCGAAGTCCACCTCTTGTCCGGTGAGATCGAGCCCTTCGAGTCGGCGAATGCCTGAGCGTCCCGCGAGGAGACCGCTCCAGAGCGCGTCCACGCCGCGACCGAGTGGGGACACCGCCCCCATCCCCGTGACGACGACGCGATGCGCGTCGCTCATCGCACCATCTTCCCCGTGCGCACCGTTGCCGCGCGATACGCGTCACCCGCAAGCCCGCGTGCGGTGATCGCATCGCTCACCGCTTCCGTGTCATACGTTGCGCGGTGAATCTCTGCGCTGATCGTGGCCGCCTCTGGGTCAATGTCCACCACGGCGAATGCGGCAGATGCTTCACCGTCATACGGAAGTCCAGCGGAGCCCGCATCTACGAGCACCTTCCAGCCGTAATCTTTGACGCGCGCCTGATGCGTGAAGCCGACGCAGACGAGTCGCGCATCCGTCTGTCCGATCAGCTCCAACGTGGTGGATGGATCAAGGTCGGCGCTCAACGGGATGGTGCGTGAGCCTGGTGAGGCGTGGCAGAAGGTGACGCTGATTTCGCCGTAGCGGAGGCGACGCTCTGTTGGGAGTGAACGGAGCCACTCAATGCGATCGTCGTCGAGTTCGTCAGAGGCCCACTCCACCGCCGCCTTCAGCCCGGGTGGGAGTCCACCAGCGAGGCTCGGGAAGCTTGCGGCGTAGTCAAGATCGGCAACGGCAATGTCGCCCGTCCCCGCGGTGACGAGTGCGCCGTTCGACTGCAGCTTACGAATCAGGTCGATCGTTTCGGTTGGCTTAGGGCCAAAGAGCGCGTGATCGCCAAGGATCGCGACCTGATCTGGCTTGAGGGCTCCGAGTTTCGCCACGATCGCTTCGAGTGCGGCGAGGTTGCCGTGAACGTCTGAGATGACAACGACGCGCTTCATTGGTGCTCCTTCGCTATGCCGAGGTTGACCCAGGTGGGTGCGGGAGTGCGCTCTCCGATGGAATGACAAAGGTGATCGTTGCGGTGCAGGCGGCCTCGCCGTTCACGGAGGCGGTGCCGATCGCGCTCCCCATGCGCGAGCCGAGCTTCTGCATCTGGATCTCAAGGCGCAGCGTCTCGCCAGGGGTGACCATGCGCGTGAAGCGGCAGGACTCAATCTTTGCGAACACGCCGAGGCGGCTCCCCATCCCTTCGGTGCGCGCCACGTAGACGGCCATCGCCTGCGCAAGTGCCTCCACCTGGAGCACGCCGGGCATGATCGGGCCGATCGGTGCGGGGAAGTGGCCGGGCACCCAGAAGGCGTCAGCGCGCACGTCGAGCTCCGCCACCAGCGTCTGCGCGGCGCGATCTTCAGCAACGACGCGGCTCAGCAAGAGGAACGGCGCACGGTGCGGGATCAGCGCCTCAATCTGCTGCTGGTTCAGGAGGGCATCACTCATCGTCGCTCCACTCTACTGAGCCACTGATCGTGCGGCCACAGGTTCGCCAGGTCGGCGAGGGATGGCGGCGAGGATGGCGGCGGTCCCCACGTCATCGAGCATGCTCGTGGTGACGGCGCCGCTCAAGAATGCAGGACTCTCGAGGAGGCCGAGGAAGAAGTCGCGCGTGGTCGCCACGCCATCGATCTCCAACTCGTGCAACGCGGCGCGAGAGCGCGCGATCGCCTCTGCGCGTGTAGCGCCCCAGACGATCAGTTTGCCGAGCAGGCTGTCGTAGTACGGCGGAACTTCGTAGCCCGCATAGAGGTGCGAATCGAATCGCACCCATGGGCCGCTCGGTGAGCGATACGCGCTGATCTCACCCGCCTGCGGCTGGAAGTTCTGCGCCGGGTCTTCGGCGGTGATGCGGAACTCAATGGCGTGACCGCGCGCTTGAATCTCCGACTGCTTCATTGGCATCTTGGCGCCGCCCGCAAGTGCGATCTGCAGCGCCACAAGGTCAACGCCCGTCACCACTTCCGTGACCGGATGCTCCACCTGGATGCGGCAGTTGATCTCAATGAAGTACGGCTTCCCGTCGGGGCCAACGAGGAACTCCAACGTCCCCACGTTCTGATAGCCCGCGGCGCCGATCGCCTTCGCCGCGCGCGCCAGGAACTCCTCACGCACGCGCGGAGTGAGCGCTGTCGATGGTGACTCTTCAACGAGCTTCTGATGGCGACGCTGCAGCGAACAGTCGCGCTCGCCAAAGTGGAGCGCCGTCCCTTCATGATCGACGGCGATCTGCACCTCGACATGGTGCGTGGCACTCAGATACTTCTCGAGATAGATGGATCCATCGCCGAACGCCGCCTGCGCCTCTTGTACGCAGAGTGAGAAGTTCTTGCTCAGGTCCGCTTCGTTCTGGGCGACGCGCATCCCGCGTCCGCCGCCGCCAGCGGATGCCTTCAGGATGACGGGGTAGCCAATCTTCTTCGCCGCAACCAGCGCCGCCGCCTCATCCACAACCACGCCATCAGACCCTGGGATCGTTGGGAGGCCGTGCTTTGCGAGGAGTGCCCGCGTGGCCGCCTTGGAGTGGAACTTCTCCAGGATCGGCGCGGATGGACCGATGAAGGTGAGCTTGTGCGCCGCAACCGCCTCGGCGAAGGCGGCGTTCTCGGAGAGGAAGCCGTAGCCCGGGTGAATGGCGTCGCAGCCGGTAGCAAGTGCCGCGGAGATGATTGCGGGTGCGGAGAGGTAGCTCCCCTTGGCGTCCGCAGGGCCGATGCAGACCGCCTCATCGGCAACGAGCACGGCGCGCGAGTCGGCATCCGCTTCGCTGTACGCCACCACCGCCTCAATGCCGAGCTGCCTGCAGGCGCGCAAGATGCGCAGCGCGATCTCGCCGCGGTTTGCAATCAGCACGCGCTTGATCACTTGGCCACCTCGCCGATCGACTCAAGGAGGAAGATCTCTTGGCCGTACTCCACCGGATCGCCCGTGGCCGCCTTCAGCGTCACCACAATGCCGCCATGAAGCGCGCGCACTTCAGTGGGGATGCCGAGCACTTCCACCTGTGCCACGAGCGCACCCTTCGCCACCTTCGCGCCAATATGAATGTCCTTGGCGAGCGTCAAGAATCCAACCGCTGTTGCGCGCACCGCATGTTTGCGGACGCCATCGACAGTTTGCTCCTTCGGCGGCGCAGCGCCCAACGCGCTCACTCGCCCTGGAGCGGACCGAACAGCAGACGACGAAGCCACAACACCGAGCGCCTCCGAGCGGACGCGTACCGTTGCACCGTTGCGCTCCACCTCGATCTCGCCGAGTCCGGTGACTGCGAGTCGGTCGACAAGGATCGGCAAGAGCGCATCGACAAGTTCGCCAAGCGCTTCAGCGTTGCCGCTCCCGCTCACGTCGGCGTTGGCAAGGTCACGATACTTCGCCACCCCTATGCTCCCGCGTTGTCGCGTTCGATCTCGTCCATCCAGTCGTCGCCAACGCGAGCGCCAACGAGATCTCGATCAAGACCGAAGAGCGAACGGATTGCACCGGTGAGGCCCTTCTTCTTGACGGGTGCTTCATCGAACGCACCGAATTCGCGATAGCGCGCGTATCGCGCGGTGAGGAGCTCACCGAGATCTTTCATGGATTCAAGTTCGTCGAAGGCGGCGCTCGCCGTCTCCCAGATGGAGCGCGCAAGGGTCACGGTGGATTCATCGGAGAGCGACTCGGGCTCAGGGATGATGCCGTCCACCACGCCGAGCGCCACCTGTTCCGTGGCGGTGATGCGCAGCGCACGCGCCGCGGCGGGCGCTTTCTCCGAGGTACGGAAGAGGATGGCGGCGCACCCCTCAGGGCTGATCACCGAGTAGTAGGCGTGCTCCAGCGCATAGACGCGGTCCCCCACGGCGATGCCGAGCGCACCGCCTGAGCCGCCCTCGCCCGTGATCACGGTGACGATTGGGGTGCGCAGCTGCGTCATGCGGCTGATCGCGGAGGCGATCGCCTCGGCAATGCCGCGCTGCTCAGATTCAGGTCCAGGGTGCGCCCCTGGCGTGTCCACCAGCGTCAGCACGGGGAGGTGGAGGCGCTCGGCGAGTTCGAAGGCGCGCTCCGCCTTCCGATACCCCTCAGGGTGTGGCATGCCGAAACCGCGACGAATGTTGCTCTCCGTGTCGCGGCCCTTCTGCGTGCCAACGACCACAATGCGTCGCCCGTCAATGCGCGCGATCCCTGCAACGATCGCGCCGTCATCACCCGCGCGGCGATCGCCACGCAACTCCACAAACTCTGCGTTGAGCGCCTCAAGGAACTCGGCGGTGCGCGGTCGGTTCACTTCGCGTGCGCGTCGCACGTGACTCCACGCCTCCTCTTCCGGCAGGTGCGCGCCGAGTTCTGGTGCAAGGTGTCGATCGCGCTGGTTCTCCAAGATCTGATCGGCGCGGTTCGCCACCTTCGTTGCAACGTCAGCAACCGGCGCGAGCACGCTGCCGATCATGGTGCCTGCACCCTGCGCCACGCCGCTCACCACACCGCCGATGAGGCCAACGCCAGGGATGTTGATCTGCTGGTAGAGCGGCACCGCAGGTGCAGGGAGTGGCTGCAGGAGACTGAGTGCGCGAATCAACCATGGGCGCAGGCTTGGTCGCGCCACAATCGCATCGATGAATCCGGTCTCCAGCAAGAATTCGGAGCGCTGGAATCCGGCGGGGAGTTCGTCGCCGATCGTTCCCGCAGAGACGCGCGCGCCGCTGAATCCAATCAACGCATTCGGCTCTGCAACGTTCAAGTCGCCGAGCGCACCGAACGATGCAATGGTGCCGCCCGTCGTTGGATCGGTGAGGAGGCTGATAAAGGTGCCGCCGGTGGCCTTGAGGCGCGCAATGGCGGCGAGTGTCTTCGGCAGCTGCATCAGTGCATAGGTCCCCTCTTGCATGCGCGCACCACCGGAGGCGGTGACGATCAGGAGCGGGAGTCGGCGCTCGGTGGCGAGCTCTGCGGCGCGCGCCACCTTCTCCCCCACCACGGAGCCCATCGAGCCGCCCATGAAGAAGAAGTCCATGACCACCAGGGAGACCTCGATCCCGCCAATGGAGGCGGTGCCGCGGACGGCGGCGTCGCGCTCACCCGTTGTCTTTCGGGCGGCGGCGGCTCGCTCTGGGTACGGCTTCGAGTCGGTGAAGACGATCGGGTCGAGGGAGACCAAGCTTGCGTCAAGTTCGCTGAAGGAGCCTTCGTCCACGAGTTGGGCGATCCGCTCGCGGGCGGGTACGCGGAAGTGGTGACCGCACGATGTGCAGACACGGAGGCTCTTCTCCAGGCTCTTCTTAAAGAGGAGCTCGGAGCACCCGGGGCAGCGCAGCCAGAGATCTGGCTCGCCTCCGGGGGTCGCCTTGCGGCGCTTGAACGGGTTCCTAAAGCTCGGCACGGACCCTCCCCACTAGGGGGTGATGGTACCCCCTACGGGGTGACGGCTCGCACGACTCGGGTCACCTCGCCTGCGTGAATGGCACGCTCCGTGCCGTCCACGCTGAGGATGAGCGCGCCAGATGCGCCGTCGTAACCCGCCACCCGACCGGCCAGCAGCCCCTCGTCCCCAAGGTCCAGCTCCACCTCCCAGCCCTCCAGGAGCTGTCGGCTCCGCCATCCAGCCACGTCAAATCGACCGGAACGGAGCGCTGCCAACCGGCCAGCTAGACGCGCCACCGTGTCTTCGAAGATCGCCTCGCGATCCACCGGTCGGCCAGAGGCGAGCTCGAGCGACGTTGCCGTTGCGGCGAGTGCGGGGTCTAACCGCGAAGGATCACCGCGCACGTTGAGTCCGATCCCAACGATCAGCGTTGCATCGGGCGTCCCTAAATCTGCCCCTTCCATCAACACTCCGCCA
>CAYSEM010000005.1:35826-37399 GCA_964430115.1 uncultured Chloroflexota bacterium
TTGCGCAGCACAAGATCGTTCGGCCACTTCAGCGCGAGTCCACCAATCAGCAGGCCCGCGCCATCCTCTGCCGCGTCTGCAAGGGCGAGCGCGAACTCTGCACCCACGCGCCAGGCGCGATCCGCTTCAGCGGGAAGATAATCCGCGCGCACCGCGAGGCTCATCAGCAGTGAACCGCCCGGCGCATCGAGCCAGGTGCGACCCGCGCGTCCGCGACCTGCGCTCTGCGTCTCTGCGCGAATCAGGAGCGGCGTTGCGGCGCCCGCGGTGAGTCGCTCGCGTGCAACGTCGTTGGTTGAGGTGACTTCGTCGAGTCGCTCGACGTGGATCAGGCGCGAGACTCCGCGTCTACTGGATCTGGCGCGGCGAGATCAAACGCGTCGTGCAGCGCCTTCAGTGCGCGATCCGCATCTCCTTGCGCAACGATGCAGGTGATCCTGATCTCTGACGTAGAGATCATCTGGATGTTGACCTTTGCATCGGCGAGCGTGCCGAACATGCGCGCCGCATATCCGGGTGCGTTCTGAATCCCCGCACCAACAATAGAAATCTTTGCAACGGACTCGTCGATCTCCAACGCACGCGCGCCGATTGATTCGCGGATCTTTTCAAGGATCGGTCGCGCCGCGGCGAGGTCGCTGCGAGCGCAGGTGAACGAGAGGTCGGTGGTGCCTTCATGCGAAACGTTCTGCACGATCATGTCCACGTTGATGGTGGCCGCAGCCAGCGGATCAAACACTGAGCGAGCAATGCCGGGACGGTCGGGGACGGCGACCATCGTCACCTTCGCCACCTTCGTATCGGCGGCCAGCCCGCGCACCTTATTTCGCTGCTCCACGTGTACATCCTCCTTGATCTGGGTTCCGGGTTGATCCACAAAGGAACTGAGCACCTCGATCGTGACGCCGTTCACCCAGCCCAACTCTACGGCGCGCGTCTGCATCACCTGCGCCCCCTGGTTGGCGAGCTCCAGCATCTCCTCGTAGCCGATCACCTGCAACTGGCGGGCGTCCGAAACCACGCGGGGATCCGCCGTGAAGACGCCCGTCACGTCCGTGAAGATCTGGCAGCGCTCCGCCCCGAGGGCTGCCGCCAGGGCCACGGCCGAGGTGTCCGAACCGCCGCGCCCGAGCGTGGTGGTCTCCGTGCCGCTCACCCCCTGGAAGCCGGCCACGATCACCACGCGCCCCGCGCTGATCTCTTCGCGGACGCGCTTCGGCTCAATCGCGGCGATCCGCCCCTTCCCAAACGTTCCATCGGCACTGATCCCCGCCTGCGCGCCGCTGAGGCTGACCGCCTCCACGCCGCGGGCGCGGAGCGCCATCGCGAGCAGCGCCGCCGATTGGATCTCGCCAGTGGCCAAGAGTGCGTCCTGTTCGCGCGCATCGGGGAGCGCGCCACCCGTCACCTGCGCTGCGAGTGCGAGCAGATCATCGGTGGTGTCGCCCATGGCGGAGACCACGGCGACGACGTTGTGCCCTGCGGCGCGGTCGGCCGCAATGCGTGCGGCAACGGCGCCGATGCGCGCGACATCCGCAACGGAGCTGCCGCCGTACTTCTGAACGAGGAGCGC
>CAYSEM010000006.1:0-14580 GCA_964430115.1 uncultured Chloroflexota bacterium
GTGTATTCCACCAGTTCACCCGGCGTGAACCAGAGGGCGATCTCTGCCGCGGCAGTCTCCGGTGCATCAGATGCGTGAATCAAGTTCTTCGCCGTCTCAAGGCCGAAGTCGCCGCGGATCGTCCCTGGTGCCGCTTCATGTGGCTTCGTCGCACCAACCATTGAGCGCACAACGGTGATGGCGTTCGGCCCCTCGAGGACGAGGGCAACGACTGGCCCCGATGTGATGAAGTCGACAAGCCCGGCGAAGAATGGTCGGGCCGCGTGCACCGCATAGTGCGTCTCGGCGAGCTTCCTGCCCACCGGCATTAGCTTCATCGCAACGATCTTCAGACCACGATCCTCAAAGCGCGAGATGACGCGCCCAGCAAGGAGCCGCTGGACGCCATCCGGCTTGACGAGGACGAGGGTGCGCTCTGACTTCATGGTGAGAGCCTAGCCGATCACCGCGTTCGGGGCTGAAGTAGCGATGGGTCAAGGTCGCCGCGCGCCGCCGCGCGTCGGAGTGCCACGACCGTCGTTCGAGGCGCGGAGAGGCCAACCCGGAAGCCGCCAACCTTGACGAGGCGGCGTGCGACACGGAGAAGATCGGCGGGGCGCACGCGCATGATCTCAGCGAGCAGATCTGGGAGCTCTTGTGGTGATCGACGGAGGAGACGCTGGCTCGCGTGCCACTCCGCGAGCCCTCGCGGGTCATCCGCTGCGCGCTCGAGTCGCCCAGCAAGATAGGCGCGTGCGCGCTCAATCTCTCCCTCGCTCGGAACTTCGCGCGCGAGACGACGAAGTGCCGCCGTCACCAACTGCAGCGCGGGGATCACCTTTGACGGGTCGGCGCCGCCGGCAACAATGAAGGCACCCGCATCTGCGTACTCAACGCTGCTCGTACTGATGTCGTAAACCAGGCCACGCTCTTCGCGAAGTTCAAGGAAGAGTCGACTCGCGGAACCGTCGCCAAGGATCGTGGAGAGGAGCTCAAGTGCTGGTGTATCTGGATCCTCTCGCCGCAGCGCGGGGAGGCCAAGGGCGAACTGTGCCTGCTCACCATCTCGGATCTTGGCAACGATCCCCTCGCCGCGCGCGGGGACATGCGTCAACGCGGCGCGGCCGCTGACCTTACGCGGCAGGGTGGCTTGCGCTCCGAGTGATGAGCGCACGGCTCGAGCGACCGCCTGCGCGTCAGCGAGGGTGAGGTCACCCGCGATCGCGAGGGTGGTTGCCGCGGGCGTGTAGGTGCGCGCATGAAAGCGAGTGACCGCTTCATGCCGAAGTGCGCGGACCTCCGCAGGTCGTCCTGCGATCTCTCGCCCAAGCGCATGCACGCCAAAGAGGGCGCGATCCAACGCCGTCCCCGCCTGTTCGCTCGGATCATCGTCGTATGAGCGAATCTCTTCAATCACGATCTGACGCTCAATGCGCATGTGCTCTGGGTGCAGGAGTGGCGCAAGCGCCACCGCGCCGATCAGCCGTGCCGCTTCCACCGCAACGGCTTGAGGAACATGGATCCAGTAGATCGTGCTCTCTCGATCAGTCCCCGCATTTGACGTTGCGCCAAGCGACTCCATGGCGTGGGCGAGAGCGGCGGAGTTTTCTGCGCCAGGAATTCCGCGAAAGCAGAGATGCTCAAGAAGATGTGCCGCTCCGCGCTCCGACGGGCGCTCGTGTCGTGAGCCTGCACCGATCGCAATGGCAATCGCAACACTTCGTGCCGCTGGGGTGTGGATGAAGACCGACGATTTGAGGGAGCCCCCGCGAAGCGCGCGGGAGCGAATCGCGCCGTGTTTCAGGAGTCGCTACGCCCAGGCTCCGAAGCGTCGGAGGCGGCGTCAGCACTCGGCCACGCCTGCGTTGGAAGTTCAATCTGCACGTACTCTTCGCCCCGGTACTCAAGCCAGGTTCGCACCGGTTCACTTCGCGGGATGGTCGCACCGGCGCGGTACTCAATCTGCACGACGGCGTCGTTACTACGCAACGTGTAGCGAAGGTGGCCAGGCTCAGAGAGGTCAAACTCGACGCTCTGGAATGCATCCACATTGATCGTGATGGTGAGCGGCGTGAAGATGGAAGAGATCTCTGGGTCGTCACCGAGGACCTCCTCAACCCAGCCCATCCCTCGGGCGATGAGCTCCCCGCCGACGCGGTGCTCATAGGCCACGGTCTGCCGAAGCAGCGGGCGGAGGACGTTCGCCTTATCCGCGCGCAGGATCGCAAGTCCTCGATTCACAAAGAGGCCGGGTGCCTGCTCATCGTGGTCATGATCCATGAGAGGGAGAGCCTAGCGCAGCCGCCTTTGTGCCGCGAGCACGCGCCCGCCGATCCCCCGCCCCGCCTATCATCGGCTCGTGCGCTACGCCATTGATCTAGGGAACAGCGCCGCGAAGGTCGGCTACCTCCGCGAAGGCGCCCTCGTCTCCCTGCGCGTCGCCACCCCTGCGAACCCCCGTGATGCTGGCGCCTGGCGCGCCGTTGCTGAGGCGCTCCTCGACCTCGCTGCGAGCGAAGGGGGTGCCGCCACCGAACTCGTCGTTGGGAGTGTCGTCCCCGACGGCACCGCAGCGCTCCGCGACGTTGCCGCGGCGCGAACGATCGCAGTTGACGTGTTGCGAAGTGGGGACCTCCCGCTCGTCTCTCGCCTTGAGGAGCCTGATCGCATCGGCGTCGATCGCGCCCTCGCCGCCTGGTTCACGTATGCGCAACACGGTGTGCCGAACCAGCGCGGTGCGATTGCGGTGACGCTCGGTACGGCACTCACACTAACGTGCGTCAGCCGAGCAGGTGAGCTTCTCGGTGGCGCAATCGCCGCATCACCACTTCTCGCCGCGCGTGCACTCGCGAGTGGAACCGCTGCGCTTCCCGAAGTCACCCTCTATGACGAGAGCCCAGAGATTCCAGGGCCGATCGGCGCATCAACGGAGAGCGCACTCGCCGCTGGGATCTTGCGCAGCACGCGTGGCGGTCTTACGGCACTGATCGAAGAGAGCGTCGCCGAAATGGAGCGACGCGACCCAGGGTCGCCAGCGCCAGCAATCAGCCTCACAGGTGGCGCGGCGACTGCGGGCTGGAGCGCGAGAATTCGCGCCGATCTCCGTGACCCAGATCTTGTGGTGCGCGCACTCCTCGCCCTCCCACGGAGCGTCCGCACATGAGCGGCGGGCCCACCAGCACAACAGGACCGCTGAGCGGGCGACTGATCGTACTCGGCATCACTGGATCGATCGCCGCATTCAAGGCTCCAGAGATTGTTCGCGCGCTACGCGCTGCGGGCGCAGACGTGCAGGCACTGCTCACGCCAGCCGCAACACGGTTCGTCTCGCCACTCACGCTGCGCACGCTGACCGGACACGCCGTTGATGCCGATCTCCTTGACCTGCTCCCAGATGGTCGCATCGGTCACATCGTTGCCGCCGATAGCGCCGATGCAATCCTCGTCGCACCCGCAACGGCGCAGTGGCTCGGCGCCATGGCCGGCGGACTCGCTGGGGATGTGGTGACCGCCGCCTGCCTCGCCACCACCGCGCCCGTTGTTGTTGCCCCCGCAATGGATGGCGAGATGTGGGCGCATCCGGCAACCGCCACGAACGTGGCGCGACTCACCAACGACTTCGGCTACACGGTCGTGTCACCAGAGAGCGGTGCGCTTGCATCCGGGAGTAGCGGCGTCGGTCGACTCCCTGAACCTGTCACGCTCGTTGAGGCGCTCGTGGCGGCAATTGGGGGCACACCGATCCGCGAGCCCAACGAAGCGCGGCGACCACCACTCGTCCCTTCAGGCGATCTCTCTGGTCGCCGTGTCGTCATCACCGCGGGCGGTACCGAGGAGCCGATCGACGCGGTGCGGATCCTGGCGAATCGATCTTCAGGACGGCAGGGGGTCGCCCTCGCCGAAGCGGCACGCGATCGCGGTGCTGATGTGGTGCTGATCGCTGCGCGCGTTGCCATCCCGCTCCCTGAGGGGGTGGAGATCGTGCGCGTCGGCACCGTTGCCGACTTGCAGTCTGCACTCGAGCGCACACTCCTGCCGCCGCCTGTCGGCGCATCGGCGACCCCCGCGGACCTCTTCATTGCTGCCGCAGCCGTCTCTGACTTCCGGATGGCTGGTGGGCCGAGCAAGGAGAAGCTGCGTCGTGATGGTGCGCTCACCCTTCACCTTGAACCGACTCCTGACCTCCTTGCTGCGATCGCCGCCGCGCTCGGGCCACGTGCGAAGCGAGCAACCAAACTGATCGGCTTCTCCGCAGAGAGCGGCGCAACGAAGCGCGCGGCAGAGAAGCTCACCGCGAAGGACCTTGATTGCATCGTTGCGAATGATGTGAGTGCGCCAGGGATCGGTTTTGAGAGCGCGGAGAACGCGGTCGAGATCCTGCACGTGGATGGGAGCACGCAGCGAATTGGTCCAGCGCCAAAGCGTGTGGTTGCCGACGGAATCCTTGACCAGGCGGTGCGACTCCTGAGTGAGACAACGCGCGGATGAGCGCGCAGGGTGCAGTGCGACGCACCAGCGTCGCAACGCTGCAAGGCTTCCGAGACGCGGGCCAGCGATTCGCGGTGCTGACCGCCTACGATCGGGCAACCGCTGAGCTCGCTGAGGCGGCGGAGATCCCCGCAATCCTCGTGGGCGACTCACTCGCGCAGGTTGCACTCGGCCATGAGAGCACCGTGCGCGTTGGGATGAGCGAGATGCTCCACCACGTTGCGGCGGTCGTTCGTTCAAGTCGCACCGCGTTGGTGATTGCCGACATGCCCTTCCTCTCCTACGTCGACGTCGCCACCGCAGCAACGAACGCGAGCGCCTTCTTGCGTGACGCTGGCGCGGGCGCCGTGAAGCTTGAGGGGGGTGCAGAGATGGCGCCGATCGTGCGAGCACTCGTGGAGAGCGGCGTCCCCGTCATTGGGCATATCGGTTACACCCCGCAGTCGGCGCTGCAGCTAGATCGCGCACGCGCCCAGGGGAAGGAGCCCGCCGCAGCGGAACAGCTTCTCGCCGATGCGCTCGCGCTGCAGGCGGCTGGCGCCGCGGCGATCGTCATCGAACTGGTACCCGCCGAACTCGCCGCACTCATCACCCAGCGGCTCACCATTCCAACGATCGGCATCGGCGCCGGAGCGGGCTGCTCTGGCCAGGTGCAGGTCGTCCCTGATCTGCTCGGGATCCTTTCAGGCCCACCGCCACGCCACGCTGTCGAATACGCCACGCTGCGCGATCAGGCACTGGCTGGACTGACAAGGTGGCGAGCCGATGTTGCGAGAGGCACCTTTCCAACGAGTGCGCAGAGCATCCCCGCGAGTGATGAGCTTCGCGCCGCACTCGCGCTGATGGAGTGATGCAGCGCATCCAGAGCCGCGCCGAGCTCGCCACTGCACTGAGTGCAGCACCACGACCGATCGGCTTCGTTCCCACCATGGGGGCGCTCCACGCCGGTCACGCCGCCCTGATTAGCGCAGCGCGCGCAGAGTGTGCAACCGTCGTCGTCTCCATCTACGTGAATCCGAAGCAGTTCTCCGTCCCATCAGATCTCGCCGCCTATCCGCGGACCATTGACGCAGACGCCACCCTCGCTGAGAGACATGGCGCAGACGTGCTCTTCCATCCGAGCGATGCAGAGATCTACCCGCCTGATGAGGCGGTGCTACCCGTTGACCCAGGTCCGCTCGCACTGCGTCTTGAAGGGGCGGCACGACCAGGGCACTTTGCTGGCGTCGCTACTGTGGTCTCACGACTCTTTGATCTCGTGACGCCTGACCGAGCATACTTCGGCGAAAAGGATGCGCAGCAGCTGCGCGTCGTGGAGTGGATGAGTGCACGGCGCACCTCTGCGCCACCGGTCAGCATCCGTCGTGTGCCAACAGTGCGCGACGCCGATGGTCTCGCCCTCAGTTCCCGCAATGCGCGCCTCTCCCCCGCTGGCCGCGCGGCAGCGGTTGCAGTTCCGCGCGCGCTTGAGGCGGCGCGTGATGCGTTCGCAGCTGGTGCAACGAGCGTCGCGCAGGTACGTCGCGCGGCGCTGGACGTGCTCAGCCAGCAGCCCGTCGTGACGTTGGAGTATTTGGATCTAGCCGACCCTCAGACGCTTGAGGCACTTTCAGATGATGCGCGCCCTCGTGAGGGTCTCCTCACGGTCGCCGTGATTGTTGAAGGGGTGCGTCTCATTGATGAGTGTCTTCTTGCCGAACGGCGGAGTTAGCGCGAAGGGACCGGGCGCGACACACTGAGAATGCGATCAATGTCGAGTGCGGAGGCGACGAGGCTCTTGATCTCATCGATCTTGCGCACATCCTCAGGATGCGTCTTGACGAGAAGGCCATGCACCTTTGAAGCAACCGTGTAGGTGTCACCCTCCATCAGCACCGTGAAGAGGTCGGCCTTTCGCAGCAAGTCAATGATGCGCGGGCTCGGCCGGTAGCCGCCACTCAGCACAAAGCCGAGTGGTCGATTCGGATGCGCCTCGCCGCTCAACCAGAGTTGCGCAAGCGCTTCAAGAACGTCTTCGCGATCGCCCGGCACCACGACGAGCGCGTCCGCACCAATGCGCTCCATCACATGTTGCGGCTGCATCGCGGCCACGGAGACGCGCCCGATGATTGCATCCATGTCGCGCCCTGGCCAAATCGTCTCCCCCTGCAGGCCGTCCTCAATGATCGCCAGCGTTGGGTTGGAGAGGATCTGCCGATACGGAAGTACGCCGAGGAGTGGAATCTTGTGGCGCGCCAGTCCCTTCTCCAGGAGGCGAGGAAGTTGTGGCTCCATCTCCAAGTTGACCTTGTTGACGATCGCCCCTGCAACCTCCACACCCCTCGCAGCGAAGAGTGCAGCGTTGAGCACGATCTCATCGATCGGTCGACCGATCCCGCCCTCGCTCACGATGATGACTGGCGCACCGAGTAGCGCCGCAACATCGGCATTGGAGAGCCCGATGACCGCACCAACGCCCGCATGTCCCGTCCCCTCAAGAAGGAGGAGATCACGCCCCTTCGCCATCTCGACGTGCGCGTCGAGGATGCGTGCGCTGAAGTCTTCCACCACCTCGCCCTCAATCACGCGACGGGTAAAGCCGCGAGGAATCTGCACGGGTGAGAGGAGGTGTGTTGGGTCGGGAAGGTCGAAGACCTCTCGCATCAGTGCCGCATCTTCATCGGCGGGCGCACCGTTGAGCATGATCCAGCGCTGCCCGACCGGCTTCATGAAGGCCGTCTTCAGGCCGCGCTCCGTAAACGCGGCGAATAGTCCGAGCGAGGCGGTGGTCTTGCCGCGATTCTGTCCGGTTGCGGCAAGGAAGATCTGCCGAGCGCCGTCGGCCATGCGCGCTACTCCTCGCCGCGTGGCGCCGTGCGCCGCTCGATCAGCTTCACCGCGTCGCCGAGGCGCGAGACGACCTCTGGGTCCACATCTTCCCGTGTGATGTGCGTGCCGAGTTTATCCAGCACATCTGCAGCAACGGAGAGGAAGACGGTGGCGTCGGCAATGAAGAATTCGGACTCATTGCTGTAGCGCACAAATGTCAGTCGACCCTGCAGCGCGCGACGATCGTCACCGTGTGCAACTTGGGTGGTGAAGTTGTGACCCTGGATGCCGTCCGGATTGGAGAGGAAGCTGAGCGCGTTATCAATCGCGAGACCGAATCGAGCCCGCCAGCTGGTGAGCCGCTCCAGCACCTCTGGCTGGAGGCGCAGATCATGCACCTCATTGAACGCCTCGGGTGCCGCGGTGAGCGCATTGACGAGCGTTGCCCCCTGTCGTTGACCGAGCATCGCCTGCAGCGAGCGCTCCAGGGTCACGACCTCAGCGTCAAAGTGACTGGAGGTGATCAGGTCAACAAGGAGATCCTCCACGTTGTCGAGCGTGGTCGGGTCGCCGAGCGCACCAGCGAGCGCGAGGATCTCCTCGCGAAAGAGGAAGCGCTCTTCGTGATCAAGGCCGGTCATCGCTGCATCCTACCGCGCCGCGCCGCGCAGCCCCGTACCGAGATCCGCGCGAGGCGATCGCCGCTTATGGGTAGATGCCGCGGACGCTCATCGCGTCGGCAACGCGCTTCACGGAGAGGAGGTAGGCACCTGTGCGCAGGTGGCTCTTCTGCTCCTGTGCCATGTCGTAGACCTCATGGAATGCGCGCACCATCTTCTTCTCCAGGCGAAGGTTGACCTCCTCCTCTTCCCAGAAGTCGCGATTCAGGTCCTGCACCCACTCGAAGTAGCTCACCGTGACGCCGCCCGCGTTGCAGAGGATGTCAGGGATCACCAGCGCGCCGTTGGCGAAGAGGATCTCGTCTGCCTCTGGCGTCGTTGGTCCGTTGGCCGCCTCAGCAACAATCTTCGTCTTGATCTTCGCCGCATTCTCTGCGGTGATCTGATTCTCGAGCGCCGCCGGGATCAACACGTCACACGGAATCTCAAGGATCGCCTGGTTGGAGACGGGCGTTGCGCCAGCAAGTCCGACCACGCTCCCCGTCTTCTTCTTATGCGCGTCAACCGCGGCAAGGTCGAGCCCCGCTGCGTTCTGGATGCCGCCGCTACTGTCAGAGACGGCGATCACCTTTGCGCCAAGGTCGGCAATCAACTTCGCGGCAATAGAGCCCGCGTTGCCGTACCCCTGCACCACAACCGACGCACCCTTCAGGTTGAGCCCGATCTTTGACGCTGCTTCGCGGACGCAGATAACCGCGCCCCGTGCCGTCGCCTCATTGCGACCCTTGGAGCCGCCGAGTGCAATCGGCTTCCCCGTCACCACGCCAGGGACGGTGTAGCCAACGTGCATGGAATAGGTGTCCATCATCCAGGCCATCGTCTGGCTGTTCGTGTTCACGTCGGGTGCTGGAATATCTGACTCTGGTCCAATGATCACGGCGATCTCCGTGGTGAAGCGGCGCGTCAGGCGCTCAACTTCGCCGATCGAGAGCTGCTTCGGATCAACCGTTACGCCGCCCTTGCCACCGCCATATGGAAGATCCATCACGGCACACTTCCACGACATCCACATGGCGAGCGCCTTCACCTCATCAATATTCACGTCCTGGTGAAATCGAATGCCTCCCTTCGCTGGGCCGCGACCGAGGTTGTGCTGGACGCGGTGGCCCTCAAAGACTCGAGTGGAACCATCATCCATGCGCACTGGGAAATGCACGGTCAGCTGTCGGCGCGGCTCACGCAACACGGCAGCAATCCCTGGATCAAGATTCAGCCGCTTTGCGGCGAGATCAAACTGCTGCTGGGCAACCGCCCACGCGCTCTTCTGGCTCATCCTTGATCACCTCATGCTCATCAGACCGCTGCGGCGAGAGGTCGCAGTCAGCCGCCCTGGGGGCGTTACGCGCTCAGGCTACAACGCGCCCCAGAAACTCGCCGCCCGCTCGTAGAGCGGCGCGCCGCTCGTGCGAAGCCTACGAGGCGCGGATCAGTGCAACGCCAAGGCCCTTCGGACCCGTGTGTGGCCCAATCGCCGCGCCCGCACGAACGATCCCTGGCTTGAGCGCCCCAATCGCAGGGAAGCGCGTGACGAGATCCGTTCGGAACTCCTCAACATCTGGTGCCTCGGAATGCAAGATCGTCAGCTCTTCGATGGGAGATTCGCCGACGATCTGCATGAAGCGCTCGCGGGCCTTCGCCGTGGTCCGCGGCTTGTCCAGCGTGACAACTTCACCGTCAATGATGTCAATGATCGGTTTCACCGAGAGGAGTCCGCCGATCGCGGCTCGTGCCGGACTGATGCGCCCACCCGCCTTCAGATAGTCGAGTGTGTCCAAGAAGAAGATCACGTGGGTGCGCGGGATGACGCCGCGAATATCCGCAACGATCTCTGCAGCACTCTTCCCCGCAGCAGCCGAACGGTGTGCTCGCTTCACCAGGAGACCCTCGGCTGCCGATGCAGTCGCGGTATCAACCAAGTGGATGTTCTTGCTCTGAGGGTGTGCGGTGGCTGCCATCTCCGCGCTTCGATATGTGGCGGAGAGCTTGGAGGCGACATGAATTGAGACGATCTCAGATGCGCCGCTCGCGAATGCCTTGTCGTACGCAGCGGTAAAGGCGGCGGCCGAAGGTGCCGCAGTCTTCGGGAATGGCGCCCCTGGCGCAGTAAGCCGCTTCCAGAATTCATCCATGGAGATCTCCTCACCGACCTTGAAACTCTCCTCGTTGAAGGAGACGATCACGGGTACGACGGTGATCCCGAGTTCCGCAGCGAGCTGTGGTGGAATATCAGATGCGCTGTCGGTGACGATTGCAACCTTTGCCGCCATGCTTCTACCTCCCCTAGGCCAGGGGGGCTCCCCTGGTCGTCTCAGTCTATCGGCGGGAGTGGGCGTTGCGGGTGCCTATTTCGGTGGGTTCGAGAGCACGCTATGGGCGGCACGATGGCTCGCGCTCAGAGTGGGCAGGATCTCGTGCTCCACACGGCGCAGGACGAGCAGTGCGCCACCCGCGATCACGAGGAAGCCAAGCGTGGAGTAGACCAGCCCGTCAACGCCCGCAACGTTCGCCACCTGTCCTGCGACCCATGTGCCGATCACTTGGCCGAGCCCAAGGAAGATCGAGTAGAGGCCCATCACTGCACTTCGATCCGCGCGGTATCGCTCGGAGACATCGGCGAGGAAGCCGAGAGCGGCGGGCGTTGCGCCAGCAAGGAAGAACATGGAGACGGAGAGGATGAGGAGGAGTGCGGCGATCAGTGGCAGCTCACTCCCCGTCATTCGATTGAGGAGCCAGACGGCACCCATCGCCACAAAGAAGGCGATCACACCAGCCAAAAGAACGGACGTGCGTCGATATTTGGCAAATGAGTTCCCCCAGAACATCAGCCCCACCCCGCCAACCAGTGCCAGAGCCGCGAGCGCGCTCGTGATCAGCGTCGGTGAGAACCCGGAGAGAAGGAATTGCCCCTCAGAAGGGACGCCCGAACTACCGGTGAGTAGGTAGAGCCCTTGCGGCACCCAGACGCCAACAATGGCGTTAATTGCAACCCATGTTGGAACAAAGAGGAGGATGCCGCGCTGGCTGAAGAGCTGGGCGTATCGCTTGAGTCGGTTCTCAGTGGCGTGGGTAGGTCGCGAGTGTTGATCCTTCACCCCATACGCAAAGAGCGCCAGCGCAACCATATAGATCGCACCATTGATGAAGAACGAGTTCGCGCCAAAGATCTCCCAAAGCGGACCGGCAAGTGCCGTCCCCGCGACGAGGAGGCCACCAAGCGTGGCAACTTCAAAGAGCGTCACCACGCGACCGCGCAGCTTTTCGTCGTGACTGGTGCTCGCCGCAACATACGAGAGGATGGAAGGGACGCTCGCGGCGGTGGATGCTCCTTCAAGGAGTCGTGTGGCGATCAGGAGTGGAATCGTCAGGGCGAACGGCGTCATCAGCACGGCTACCAGACCGAAGAACGGCCCAAGGAGCATCACTGGTTTTCTTCCGATGTGATCCGCCAAGATCCCGAAGATCGGCGAACCAGCGAGTTCGGTGGCATAGAAGGCGAGGGAGATCGCCGCAACGTCTGCGGTCGTGACGGTGATCGTGCCGCCATCTCGAAGGAAGGCGGTCCAGAAGACGAGGAGGGCGCCCGTGGTGCCCGTGGCCGTCCGCAAGACCAGGGTCCCGAGGAGGAGCGAGCGCATCGAACCAGTCATCCGCTCCACGATAGCGGCTCGGTATACTCGCCGCATGCCGAGCAATGTTGCCCAGAGTTATCCCTATAAGAGAGAGAGCGAAGCAGAGCGCGCCGCGGCAATTGCGTTAACACTTGCAGCCCGTGAGGGGCTCGCCGAGCGGCTCGCCGCTGAAGCGCTCCCTTACGAAAACGCCGCCGAAGACGAAGCGTGGGCGTGGCGCTGTCGCAGCGTCGGCTGTCCCGGAATCATGCACACCGCAGGCTATGCACGAGATCGCCACGGGCTCGTTGCACTCTGCGACGCCTGCGGCACGATCGCCCTCCGATAGTGGCGCGTCGAGTGGTGCGACGCATGAGGAGTCAAGCACATGGGGAGTGAGCGCGCGCCAGAGATCGTCCCGATCAGCGCAGCGAACAAGCCCGCGCAGGTCGACATTGTCGGCGATCGAATCCGCGTCGCCTCGCTAGAGATCGTTGATCGGGCGCTCGCCGGCTACCTTGAGAGCCGCTCACCAGAAGAGCGACCAGAGACGGTTGAACGCGCGCTTCGCGTTGGCCTGATGGCCCTGCAGAGTGCGAGCGGCTCTATTGATGTTGATCATGTGCGCCGCGCCTTCGACAAGTTCTTGAACGACGCCGCCGACTCCAATAAGAAGGCGACCGCAGAGGTGGAAGAGATCCTCAGGAAGAACTTCGCCACCGAAGGGGGCGTGATGCCGGCCACCCTCGAACGCTTCATTGGCGACAAGGGCCAGCTCGCCCAGTTCACCAAGGACCTCTTCGATGAGAACCGCCGCGATTCGGCGATCGGAAAGTTGAACACGATCCTCGGCACCTACTTTGACGGCGACGCGAGCAAGCTCGCCCATCTGCTTGACCCCACGCGCGAAGCCTCACCGCTCAGCAGTTTCCGCGCGGAGATCGCGAAACGATTTGACGATGTGCTGCTCAAGATCGTGGAGCTCGACGCGTCGCAGAAGGCGGCGAAGGGCGAGCGAAAGAAGGGGACGGCGAAGGGGGCCGACTTTGAGTCGCGCATCATCGCCGAATTCACCGAGCTGCTCCGCGCAACCAACGACGACATCGAGGGGACGGGCGGGATCACTGGCGCAGTTACCGACTCAAAGAAGGGCGACGCGGTGATCACTATCAACGCAAAGGACGCCTCCGCCGCCGTGCTCCGCATTGTGGTTGAGGTCAAGGACAAGTCCATGACGGGGCCAGCGATTGAGAAGGAACTCGTGGAGGCGCGAGAGAATCGAAAGGCTGAAGTGGCGCTGATGGTCTTCAGCGAGGCGGCGGCACCGCCGGGGTACGCGCCGTTTCAGATCACGCGCAACGGGGTCTTCTGTGTGGTGGACCCAGAGTCTCCAGATGTCGCCATCCTCGAGGCGAGCTACCGCCTGGCGCGCATGGTTGCGCTCATCCGCATGAAGGCGGAAGGGAGCGGTGCTGATCTCTCCGCGGCCCGTGAAGCGATCGACGCGCTCCGCGCACGTCTCGACTCCGTCAAAGAGATCAAGAAGACACTGACAGCGGTGGACACCGCAACCGAGAAGGCACGTGACGAACTTGATGCGCTGCGAGCCGCGATTGCAGCAGAGGTCGACAAGATTGAAGAGCAGGTTCGCGCGAGCAGCGCCGCCGCCAAGCCAGAGTGAGCGGCGCCGCCGCCGACTGGCGCCGCTTCCTCACCGGCCGCTACGCCGCATTCGGCACGCTCGCCGTCTCTGACGCAATCGCCGTTGCACTCGCCGGTGACGGTCTCGCCATCCCACTCGTCACCACGCTTGGTGCCTCCCCCGCCCTCGCCACGCTGATCGGCCTCTTCCCGTTCGTTGGCGGCATCTTGCAGGCGTTCGTCCCCGCCATCTTGCGACGCAATCGCGGTGACCTTCGCGGCCTCACCATCGTGATCGCCGCGATCGGACTGATGCGACCGCTCCTCTACATTGCGGTCGTCGTCTTGATCTGGGCGGGACTCCTCTCTGCGATCGGCGGGATCCTACTGATTGCGATCGGCTTCGGCGTTGGCGCAACCGCACAGGCACTTGCAGGCGCAAACGTACAGACCTGGTTCGGCCGCATCCTTCCTGAACGGGAGCGACGCTTTGTTGCGCCGCGCGCACTCGCGATTCAATTCGGCCTCGGGTCCGTGCTGCTCGTCCCTGTTGCACTTATGGTTCGCGTCGGCGAAGCCGACTGGGGGGTGATGATCTACGCCCCAGCGTTTGTAGGCGCACTCGTGGCGAGCCTCGCATTCATCCGCGCCATGCGCAAGCTGCCGCGACCCGGCGCGCTGGCGCCTGAACGATCAGTTCGTGGCGGCTCACTCTCTACTCCGGTGCGACGATTCATTCGTACCAACGCGATCGCCGCGCTCGGCGCAGGCTTCGCCCCGTATCTCTCCATCTACGCAATCGTCGTGCTGAATCAGTCGGCGGCGTACGCCATCCTACTCTCCGCGGTCGGCTCTGCCGCCGCGCTGGTTGGCGCACTCGTCATTGGCAACTGGCTTGAGCGCGGCTCTGCGAGTCGCCTCTATCGAGCGTCGCTGATCGTTCGCGGCGTGGGCATGGCATCGTCAGCGCTCGCCGGACCCTGGAATCCGTTTGCGCCAGTCATCTTGGTCATCGTCATGATCGTTGTCACCATCGGGTTCGCAGCGGGGATGCTCTCTGCGCAAGAGCGACTCCTCCGTCTCGCAGAGCCAGGCGAAGTGGTACGCGCACAGTCAACCTTCGGTGCCGTCAATGCCGCCTGCCTCGCCACAGGCCAAGCGATCGGCGTTGGCGTGCTCGCCGTATTCCCTATCGCCTATCCAACATATGTGGTGATCTTCCTTGTGACCG
Source organism: uncultured Chloroflexota bacterium (assembly GCA_964430115.1). GTDB lineage: Bacteria > Chloroflexota > Limnocylindria > Limnocylindrales > Limnocylindraceae > Limnocylindrus. Next base: position 14,436 of record CAYSEM010000006.1, read on the forward strand.
GCGCCTTCCGGCTCGTTGCGGCAGCGACCGCCGATATCGGTGAGGGCTGGGACTCCGCGACTCGGCTCCACCACGGCGACGAGATCGCAACAGAGCCCGCGCTCGAATCTCAGCGCTAGTGCGCTGACACGCCGGAAGCGGCACC
>CAYSEM010000006.1:14680-29294 GCA_964430115.1 uncultured Chloroflexota bacterium
CAGAGCCCGCGCTCGAATCTCAGCGCTAGTGCGCTGACACGCCGGAAGCGGCACCCGGCCCCACCCTGCGGGCATGGCTACACTAGGGGCGAAGCCGCACCGCGGCGCTGCCCAACGTGGCAGACATAAACGAGGCAGGGAACGAGGAGGGGGCACGATGCGCGTACCAGTAGAGATGCCGCGACTCGGCTACGACACCGAAGTAGGAAAGATTGGCAACTGGACCGCGAAGGTTGGCGACACCGTGACCGCGGGTCAGCCGATCGGCGAGCTGGAGACCGAGAAGGCAACGGTGGAGTTTGAATCTCCTGCCGCTGGAACGCTCGTTGAGATCGTGCACCCCGCTGGAGCCGAAGTCGCCGTCGGCACCGTGATCGCCTTCGTCGAAGACGGCAAGTAGGTGGAGAAGCCCGGCCGCACGCCGGTCACCTTCACGCCGATGCGCGCGGCGATCAGCCGCCGCATGGTGGAGTCAAAGTCAAAGGCTCCTCACTTCTACGTCTCTACAGACATTGAGATGGAGGCGGTGACCGCCGCCAACAACGCCCTTAATGAAGGGAAGAGCGGCGACGACCGCGTCACCATCACCGCCTGGCTCGTTCGCGCACTCGCGCAGTCACTCGCCGCAGCACCTGCACTCAACGCCGTATGGAGCGGCGAGACACTCGAGCGCGTCGACCAGATCAACATCGGCATTGCAATCGCCATCCCCGACGGCCTGATTGCGCCTGCACTCCTTGATTGCGCGAGCAAGGACCTCGCCACGATTTCATCCGAGCTTCGCGACCTTGTGACGCGCACCAAGGCGAACAAGTTGAAGCCCGCAGAGTTCTCCGACGCAACGTTCACTCTGAGCAATCTCGGTGGCTTCCCCGTGACGCAGTTCACCGCGATCGTCACACCACCGCAGGTTGCCATCCTTGCGACTGGTCGGAGCGAGCAGCGCGCCGTAGTGCGCGACGGCGCCGTGGTCGCGCGTCAGATGCTCACCGCCACACTCTCCGCCGATCATCGTGCCGTTGACGGCGCACTTGTTGCAACGTTCCTTGGCGATCTGAAGTCGCGACTCGAATCTCCGGAGGGTCTCGCCTGACCGTGACTGACCAGAACGGGCCGATCGGCGGCCGCTCCAACTATTCGCAGGGCGAACTGAACGAGAGCGACCTGCACCCCGATCCGTCAAGGCAGCTTCAGCGTTGGATTGACGCGGCGATCGCCGCGAGCCTCCCTGAACCACTCGCCGCCGCCCTCGCGACCGCCGATGCGGGCGGCGCACCGAGCGTTCGCATGGTGCTCATTCGCGGCATCGGCCCAGACGGCATTCGCTTCTATACGAACCACGAGAGTCGGAAGGGTCGCGACCTCGCCGCAAACCCGCGCGCCGCGATCAGCACCTGGTGGCCGGGACTCGAACGACAGGTTCGCTGCTCGGGGCCGGTGCGACGCCTCACCCCTGCCGAGTCGGCCGACTACTTCGCCAGCCGCCCCCGCGAGAGCCAGCTCGGCGCACGCGCCAGCCGCCAGGGCGAACCGATCGCCACGCGTGCCGACCTTGAGGCGGCCCTCGCCGCCGAGGCGGCCGCCCACGCGGGGGACGCCCCCGTTCCGCTCCCCGACTTCTGGGGCGGCTACCTCCTCACCCCTAACCGCTGGGAGTTCTGGCAGGGGCGCCCGAACCGCCTGCACGACCGCTTCGAATACCTCCCGCACGGGGACGGCTGGGAGATTCGCCGACTACAGCCGTAGCCCCTCGCGCAACCCGGTGAAACGCTTTCGCACCGCGTGCTCCAGAGCCCCCCGCTGATCGGATACCCTACGCCCAAGCGCAGATCGCGCTTCATGAGACACGGCACTCGGATACGGGTGCCGATCGAAGGAGGAAACATGCGAAAGAAGTCCGCACTAGCGGCACTTTTCGTGAGCGCTGCGATGATCGCGGGCGCCTGCGGCGGTGGCGCTAGCATCGTCGGCTCGTACAAGCCTGGTGAAGGCGGTACTGGCGGAACGTTGCTTGTCGGCGACTATCAGGACGTCGATAGCTTGCACCCGTACTACTACTCCACGGTGATGTCGGCGAACGTGCTTGCAACCACGTGGGACGGCCTCGTCACCCTCAGCAATGAGGCGAAGTACGTGCCATGGATGGCAACAGAGATCCCGACGATTGAAAATGGCGGGATCATTCTCCCAGGCGAGAACGGCGACGCGATGACCGTGACATGGAAGCTCCGCGACGGGCTCGTCTGGTCAGATGGCGTTGCGATCACCTGTGCAGATGCCGAGTACACCCACCAGTGGGTGATGACTGAGGGGAACCCCCTTTCAACAACGGGCGCTGCAGAAATCTCCGATGTTGAGTGCGTCGATGACCTGACGATCAAGCTGCACTACTCCGAGCTCTACTCGGGCGTGTACGGTGGCGTTGGCGTCATGCCGAAGCACTACTTCGAGAAGTTCGACATCAACTCGGGCAACCCTGCAACGGACATGGTGCTTGGCGCCGGCTTCCGACCAGAGGACCTGCCGAACGTCCCAACCTCGGGACCGTTCAAGTTTGAGAGCCGCACCGAAGGCGTTGAGACCGTCATGGTCCGCAACGACAAGTGGAAGAATCCGTACAGCGGTGAGCCTGCAAAGCTCGACCGCATCAAGTACGTCGTCTGCGGTGACCCAGACACCTGTATCGCGAAGTTCCGCGCAGGCGAGCTGGACATCGTGACCGACCTCGACGGCAACGCCTTCGCGACCACCAAGGATCTTGGTGCGCAGCAGCGTCCGCAGAGCGTATTCACCTATGAGTTCTTCCGACCGAACCACTCGCCGGATGACTGCTCGATCCTCGAGCCGCTCAAGACGACGCGTGGCGGTGGATGCCCTGTCTCTGACCCAGCGATCCGCAAGGCGATCGCCCAGGCCACCGACAAGGACGCCATCTGGAGCCGAATCCTCGGCGAGGCTGGCGTGGTCGCTTCTTCGAGCGTCACCCCACTCGCTTGGTTCTATAAGGAGCAGACGCCAGTCAAGTTTGACTTGGCCGCTGCCAAGAAGACCCTCACCGACGCGGGCTGGGTCGACAGCAACGGCGACGGCATCGTGGAGAAGGACGGCGTCTCAGCCATCCTCGAGTTCTGCACAACGATGAAGCCAGTGCGCAAGTCGACGATCGCTTACGTGGCGGGTGACCTGGCAAAGATCGGGATCAAGGCCGTGTACAACGGCGGCGGTACGATCTTCGCCCCGTGGACTGAGTCGGACGAGAGCCTCTCGTGCAACCTATCCCGCGGCAACTTCGACGTTGCTCTGCATGCCTACAGCTCGGGCATCGAGGCGGTATCACTCTATGGTGTCTACCACTCGACCAAGTTCCAGCCTGATGGCCAGAACGATGCGAAGGTGAACGACCCAGCACTCGATGCTGAGTTGGACATCATCAAGGGCACGATCGATCTTGACGCGATCGCCACCGCTGCAGCCAAGGTCCAGGAGATCATGGCGGCAACGACGGTCGAAATCCCTCTCTATTACTGGATGGGGATCGAGCTCGTGAGCGACAAGGTCGGTGGGTTCCTCCAGAACCCAACGCAGGCCGGTCCGCTCTGGAACGCAGGGGATCTCTCCCTCGCGAACTGATCGGGTTCAGGTCACCTTCGGGTGATGCTTCAGAAGGGGCGGGACGAAAGTCCCGCCCCTTCTGTTTCCCCGAATCACGCCTCCAGGTATTGGATCGCTGCACGCTCCAAGAGGGGTGCCGCGGGGACTGGATCGGCTAGGATTCGGCAGACACGCGGGGGATGCGGGAAGGAGGGGTGATGCTCAAGTTTGCAGTGCGCAGGATCGGCGCGAGCCTCCTCATCCTGCTCGGCACGACCGTCTTCATCTACGCGCTCCTCCTCGCCGCCCCTGGCGGCCCAGAGCAGAAGTACGCGAACAACCCACGCTTCACCCCGCAACAGCAGCAGGCGTATGTCAAGGCGCTCGGTCTCGATAAGCCCGTCCCTGTGCAGTACTGCCGCTGGCTCGGCGCTTGTCGCCGCGACGCCGATGGCATTGAGGCGCTGATTGGCCCAACAGGCTTCCCCAGCATCCTTCCCACGTTCATCTCTGGCGTCGACACGGGCATCGTGCACGGTGATTTCGGCTACAGCTACGAGAACGGGAATGCCGTCATCGAGCGGATTAGCGGAGCGCTCCTCCCCACACTGATCCTCGCCGGCCTGTCCGCAGCCCTCTGGCTCTCGCTCGCTGTCGTCCTTGGAGTGATCACTGCGCTGAGGAATGGCGGACTCTTCGACAACACCGTCAGCGTCTTCACCTATGTGATTGCCGCGTTCCCCACATTCATCTTGGGCTTTGCCCTGATCTCAATCTTCTCCGTGGGCCTCGGCATAACCCCAGTGAGCGGTATGACCGACGGGCGGCTCTCTCCCGCGTTCGGCAGTGACGCGTACTGGGTCTATTTCTCCCAAAATCCTGGCATTGCCATTGCAGATCTGACCAGTCACTTAATCCTCCCCGTAGCAACGCTCGTCACCATCAGCGTCGCGGGCGACGCACGATACGTACGTCAGAGCGTGATGGAGTCCATGGGGATGGAGCACGTGCGCACCGCGCGATCAAAGGGGCTGAGCAACCTACGCATCAATCGCCGCCACATCCTGCGCACGGGCCTCATTCCATTCGCGACGAACATTGGTCTCGCCTTCCCCTTCCTCGTCTCTGGCGCGCTCATCACCGAAACCATCTTCAGCTGGCCAGGGATTGGTCGACTCACGCTGATCGCGATCGGTAACCTTGATTACCCGCTCCTCATGGGCATCCTCTCGATTGGCGCCGCCGCCGTCGCGATCGGCAACCTTATCTCGGACCTTCTCTACGCCGTCCTTGATCCACGAGTGCGACTATGAGCACCTCCCCACAGGCGCAACTCCCAGTCTCCGAAAGCCCGTGGCAGCAGGCGCGGCGCCGCTTCATGCAGACTCGCATGGGTCCAGGTGGGCTCTTCATCCTCGCCGCGATCTTCGTCTTCGTCGTGATCGGTTCGCTCCTCCTCCCATATGACTTCTATGTGGTGCCACAACCTGATGAGATCAGGTTCGTCGGGCGCCCGCCTGCATGGGGCCGACCATTTGGCGAGACGGGCATGTTGCAGCTTGACGTGATGACACTCGTTGCTAACGGTGGTCGAACATCGTTGATCATCGGGTTCGCGACCGCGATCGGATCTATCACCATCGGCACTCTTGTCGGCGTAATCGCCGGCTTCCTCGGAGGAAAGGTTGACTCTTTCCTGATGCGACTTGCCGACGTCTTCCTCATGATCCCGTCACTCTTCGTCATCCTCTTCCTCGCCCGAATCTTCCAGGGCGAGGGTGGCGGTGGCGTCTGGTCACTTGTCCTAGTGTTCGTTGCCTTTGGGTGGATGGGATTGGCGCGCTTAGTGCGCGGTCAAGTGCTCGCAATTCGAGAGATGGAGTTCGTTGAAGCGGCGCGCGCATTAGGGGTCCCGCCGCTCCGTATTGCGTTGCGTCACATCCTGCCGAATGCGATCGGACCGCTCGTCGTTGCAGCGCCATTTATTGTCGGTGGTGCAATCATCAGCGAAGCCTTCATCAGCTATCTCGGCTTCGGCATCAATCCAGCTGTCCCAACCTGGGGGAACATCATCTCGGAGTCGGCGAAGTTCTTGCAGCAGGGGAACTGGTGGTGGATCGGCTTCCCCGGACTCTTCATCGTGCTCACCGCTCTTTCGGTCAACATGATCGGCGACACGCTTCGCTCCGCTCTTGACCCACGAGGGCGCAAGTGAGCGGCTTAAAGGGGGCGCCAGTGGTTGAGGTGAAGGACCTCAACATCTCCTTCAAGACCGCTGCAGGCGTGATCAAGGTGGTAGAGAACGTTTCATTCTCCCTCGGGAAGGGCGAGTGCCTTGCGGTGGTTGGTGAGTCGGGATCGGGGAAGAGCGTCTCGGCGCTCGCCACAATCGGACTCCTTGTCAAAGACCAGTCGATCGTCACCGGCTCTGTCCTTTTCCGCGGAGAGGAGCTGCTCGGCAAGCCTGAGTCCTACATGCGCAAAATTCGTGGCGGTGGCATCTCAATGATCTTTCAAGAACCGCTCTCTGCGCTCAATCCCGTTACCACCATTGGCGAGCAGATCGCCGAGGTGCTCGTTGCCCATGGACGCGCAGGCTGGAAGGAGGCGCACAAGAAGGCGATCGAATTCCTGGAACTCGTGGAAATCGCGCAGGCACCACAGCGCGTCAAACAATACCCACATCAACTCTCTGGCGGCATGCGACAGCGCGCCATGATCGCCATGGCGCTCGCCGGTGAGCCAGAACTGATCATCGCCGATGAGCCGACCACTGCACTAGACGTCACGATTCAGGCCCAGGTGTTAGATCTGCTCCGACGCACGACGCGCGAACGTGGAACGGCGCTAATGCTGATCACGCACGACCTGGGAGTTGTGGCCGAGACCGCTGATCGCATCGCGGTCATGTACGCAGGCCAAATCGTTGAAGAGGGACCTGCAAAAGAGGTGCTCCGCGCACCAGCGAGCCCGTACGCGCTCGATCTCATCGCCTCGATCCCCTCATATGCGCGTCGCGGAAAGGGCCTCACCACCATCCAAGGCGCCGTTCCCTCCCCCGCCAACTTTCCGAGCGGATGCAGATTCCACCCACGATGTCGATTCGCGGTAAAAGCGTGTGCCGCGTCCGTACCTCAGCTGACGCCGCGGACCGGCGATCGCTCAGTCCGATGTTTCCGCGCTGATGAGATTGCAGGGGGCGCGAAGTGAGCGAGAAGCGCGCCACAGCGGGAGGGTCCGCAAATCTGCTCGAGCTACGCGGGGTGAAGAAGCACTTCCCGATCGGCAGCGCCATTCCTCTGATCCAGAAGCGAAAGACGGTGAAGGCGGTTGACGGCGTTGACCTCACCATTGCGCGCGGGGAGACGCTCGCAATCGTCGGCGAGTCGGGCTCGGGGAAGACAACGCTCGGCCGCGTTGCGCTCGGACTTCAGAAGCCGACTGCTGGTGAGGTCTGGTTTGACGGTGCGAAACTCACCGATCGCAGTGCGGAGGAGCAGCGCAAGTTGCGCCGCACGATGCAGATTGTCTTCCAGGATCCATTCGGTTCTCTCAATCCTCGCCTACCAATCGGCGACCAGATTGAAGAGGGTCTTGTTGCCCATGCTATCGGGACCGCGACGGAGCGCAAGGACCGCATGCACGCAGCCCTTGAGATCGTTGGCCTTCCACAGGAGTATGCCGTTCGATACCCTCACGAGTTCTCTGGTGGTCAGCGCCAACGGATCGGCATTGCCCGCGCGCTCGCACTTGATCCTGAGTTCGTCGTTCTTGACGAGCCGGTCTCGGCCCTAGACGTCTCCATCCAGAGCCAGGTGCTCAACCTGCTCGCGGACCTTCGAGAGAAGCAGGGGCTCACTTACATGTTCATCAGTCACAACCTGGACGTTGTGGGCTACTTCGCCGATCGTGTGGCGGTGATGTATCTCGGGAAGGTGGTGGAGTCCGGACCAGTAGCTCAGGTATTCACCAAGCCGCAACATCCGTACACGATTGCACTCCTCTCCGCAGTGCCGAAGATTGAGGCGCACGACACGGCCGACCGCCTCATTCTTGAAGGCGAGATCCCATCGCCGATCAACCCGCCATCCGGCTGCCGCTTCCGCACGCGCTGCTGGCTGCGCGAACAGCTCGGCAATCCAGAGCGCTGCGCCACCGAGGAGCCGCTCCTCGCCGCCTCACCGCGCGCGCTTGATGTAGCCGTTGCCTGCCACTTCCCACTTGAGGATGGCGCTGCGTCAACCACAAAGCTCGGCCGCGCTGCAGCGGCGGCGAAGAGCAAGGCGAAGGCCTAGTCCCTATTCTCGACGGAACCGTTTTCGTGCAGCAGATGCAGCGTCAGCGCTGAGCGGATCTGGGTCAATTCGCTGATCAACCACCGCAATGAGGTCCGCCGCCTCTCTGAGCGACGCGTAGATGCCAGCGCCCACCCCTGCGATCGCCGCCGCGCCCGCCGCCGCCGCCTCTGCGATGCGCGGCACGACCACGGGTACCCCAAGAAGATCAGCGCGCATCTGACGAATTCCGCGCGGCACCTGCGTCTCCATAGTGTGAAGACCAACCGTTGCTCCTGTTGCCGGACCAGAGAGCCACATCTCATCGAGTGGCAAGCCCGCGGCACGCGCGGGTGCGAGGAGCGCCTCAACCGCAAGTGCGCCTTGCTCTGCTGCAGCTCGAACGCGCTGAACGCCACCAAGTGTCTCGCTGGCAGCTGAACCGAGAGAGAACTCGCCGAGAGGAAGATCGGCAACCTCCTGCATCAACGTCTCTGGGCGCGCGCCGCGAGCGATCGCGCTGGTGATCGCATCGTCCAGGAGGAGGCCAGTCCCTCCAAGTGCACCACCGAGAATTCGGAGGTCACCGAATGGAGTGGGCGCCGGACCAGACCAGAGTGCAGCGCCAACGTGCGCGCTAATGCGCGCGGCGGTATCTGCAGTTGCCGAAACGCCGACGCCACCGGCGGCACCTCCAACATCAACACCACGTCCCACGTGCATGAGACCCGCGCCAACCACTGCCGCCAAGCCGTCATTCGTACCAGAGACAACAGGGGTGCCGGCCCGCAGCCCTAACTCTTCTGCGACCCCAGCTCGCAGCAGACCGATCTTCGTTCCTGGGTGAACCTCGGGTGGGAGCGCGCGCTCATCGAGCCCGCCGTGCGCTCCGAGCAGGAGCGCGCGGTCCGCAGGGGAAAGGCCGCGAGCTGGATCCCAGAATGAGGCGACCGCCTCGCCGCTTAGGCGGAACGCAAGCGCATCCCAGGTTGAGAGCAGGTGCGCAGTGTTGCCTGCCGCTTCAGCACGCTCACGGAGGAACCAACGTGCCTTTGGGAGCTCGGCAAGGAGCCAACCTGAGCGTTGGAGAAGGGCGGCAAGGTGCGCATCATCACTCGCCGCCCGCCGGTCACTCCAGAGCATCGCTGGTGCGGCCGCTGACCCATCAGCGCGCGCTGGAACAAGTGTCGGCCCATGCCCAACGGCTGTGATCCCGAGGATCTCAGTGTCCCCTCCCGCAACTGCGAGTGCCTCATTCGTTGCACGCACGATCGTACGCCACCAGGCATCGGGATCTTGTTCGGCAACCCCACCCTCACCCACTAAGTAGTGGGCGCTCTTCTGACGGATCAACGCGCGTGGCGCACCGTTCTCTACATCCGTGATCAACACCTTGACCGCGGTGCTGCCGAGGTCAATCGCTAGGAGCGCACCGCGCTTCGGAGTCATTGCGCAGCTGCCGCGCGAACGGCGCGACGGTTCAGCGTGGGCCGGCGCTGCGGCCGTTGTTGACGTACCACCAGGCACTCGGGAAGATTCCCGCAGCGAGCGCGATCTTAATCGCGTCGCCAATAAGGAACGGCGTGAGCCCCTTGCTGATCGCTTCGCTCGCGCCTACCTGCAGTGCAGCCGCGAGCCAACTCACACCAAACGCATAGATGATGAGGTTGCCGATCAGCATTGCGCCGACGGTGCCGACCACACTTCGATCCCATCCGAGATCGGCGAGTCGTCCAACGATCCATGCGGCGAAGAGCATGCCAATCAGATAGCCACCAGTTGGCGCCAGCGCGAGCGCACCGTCAGCGCCGCTGACTGCAAACTTCTCAACGCCGTGACCGCCCGAGCTAAAGAGCGGCGCACCAGCAAGGCCGAGCAGCAGATAGAGGCTGAGCGAGGCAACGCTCCGTCGCGCACCGAGTGCCGCGCCAACGAGGAGGACGCCGAACGTCTGCCCTGTGATTGGCACTGGTGTGCCAGGGAGCGGGATGACCACCTGTGCGGCTGCTCCGATAAAGAGCGCACCGACGACTGCGAGGGCGAGCCCCTGAAGCCGCGAACCGAGTCGCTCACCAAGGAAGACCGGGAAGAAGAAGTCGCCGAGCGTCACGCCGTGCTCCGCCGCTGGAATCCGCGCTACCGCTGGAATTGATCGCCTGATCTGCATGTTGCACCCTCCCCTTCTCTCCACATTCTACCCTCCTCGCCCTCTGCCGCCGCGCCTCCTCGTGAAGGCGGAGGGCTGATGCGGCATACTGCGACTGGGCATGGTGGCCATCGTTCAATGGTTAGGACCGCGGTTTGTGGAGCCGCAGATGAGGGTTCAATTCCCTCTGGCCACCCCACCCAGACGCTGGAAACTTTGATAGTGCGCTCCGGCCTGCCCTCATCCATACGCAGCGACTGCTAATGTCTCGCGATGACCGAGTCCGCTGACCCCCGACGGTCACTGAATCGTGACCCACGCTTTCTACGACTCTGGGCGGCGGAAACGATCAGCCACTTCGGTTCCAGTATCACCGCGATCGCACTCCCCTTTGTTGCCATCACACTCCTAAACGCTGGTCCCCTCGAAGTGGCGATCCTGAACCTTGCAGACTTCCTCCCCTTCCTCCTCATCGGCCTGCTCGCGGGCGCGCTCGTTGATCGACTCCCGCGTCGCGCCGTGCTGATCGGCGGCGATCTCGGTCGTGCTGCGCTTATCTTGACGATCCCAATCGCCTACCTTGCGGGGCTGCTCACCCTGACGCAGCTGATCATTGTTGGATTCTCAGTGGGCGTCCTCACCGTGTTTTTTGATGTGGCGTACCAGGCGTACCTTCCGTCACTCATCGGCCGAAAGGACCTTGTCGAGGGGAACAGCAAGCTGGAGCTCAGTCGCTCCGCTGCAGGCCTCCTTGGCCCAGGCCTCGGAGGGCTCCTTGTTGAGGTACTCCGCGCGCCTGTTGCAATGCTTGTAGACGCCGCATCGTTCCTCGTCTCCGCGCTCTTCCTCGCCACAATTAAGGATCGGGCTACGGCGTCAGAGTTGACGTTGAGAGAAACCGCCCAAAAGGGCGAGGGTCAGCCACAGAGGCCGGCACCCGGTACGATGCGACGCGAGATTGCAGAAGGTCTGCGCTTCGTCTTCGGGCACCCCGTCTTGCGCACAATCGGCGCCGCCACGGCCACCTCAAATCTCTTCTCAAGCATTGGCGGCGCCGCCTTCATGCTCTTTGCAATCAACGAGCTCAAGATGTCCCCTGCGCTGATCGGTACCGCCTTCTCTCTCGGCTCCGTCGGCGGACTCGTTGCGTCACTGGTTGCTGGGCCCCTCAGCCGTCGCTTCGGTGTGGGACGTGTCATCGTGGCAACAGTCGCACTCGGGGGGCCGTTTGAGGTTGCCGTCGGGCTTGGGAGTGCTGGAGCGGATGCCATCAACCTTCTCCTCATCGCGGCCGCTGGATTTGCCATGGGCGGCTCGGGGACGATCTACAACATCAATCAAGTCAGCCTTCGGCAGGCGATCACCCCTGAAGCGATGTCGGGGCGCATGAACGCGACCATGCGCTGGTTTGTTTGGGGAACCATGCCGATCGGCTCCATCATCGGCGGAATCATCGGCGAGACACTCGGAGTCCGCGCCGCGATTCTGATCGGCGGCGCAGGCGCTTCGCTCGCCTTCGTTCCACTCCTCTTCGGTCCGGTCTGGCGCATCAAGGAGATGCCGACAGCAGAAGAGGCGCGGCGCACCTAGCGCAGCGCCTCTCCGATACTCAGCGGTGCGGCCGCTGAATCGAATCAGTTCCTTGTTGCAAGTCCTCGTGAGAGTGCAACGCCGGCCGCGCCGATCGGTGCGAAGAGCAGGGTCAAGGCGATCGCGAGTCCCGTTGGATCACTCGGCTCGCCTAGTGGCGTCACACAGTCGCCGCAGAGTGCGGCGAAGATCACGGCACCGGCATCACTGCGAAGCTCGAATGGGCTGACCCACGTCAGGTTCTCCCCTTGCAAGACCGTCGCGAGTGCAGCCTCTGCGTCCATCAGGCCTTCGCAGTACATCATCGTGGAGATAAGGGGGCCATCAAGTGTGAGCGTATCGCCATCAACTAGAACTCCCCCACCAAGGGTGTTGCATCCGACTGATGCACTGAGCTGGTCGCCATCAATGACGACGTAGCCGCTCGCGACGTCATAGTTGGTGCCGTCAATCTGAATCATGAACGGTGGGTACTCTGGCGCAATGACGTCTGGCATGGCAATGGGCACGCCGCCTTCCACACGAATCATCCCGTTAGAGCTTGTGATTCCGTCGCCAACAATCGAGAGGAACTCGCCCTCAAGAATGCTGATCAGTGCCGCCTCAGCCTCCATCAGGCCCTCGCAGAACATTTTGGTTGAGGCGAGTGGGCCGGCAAGGGTGATCGTGCTCGGATCTCCAATGGTCAACTCGGCCGACCCGAACACGTTGTTGCAGCCAACGGTGGCGCTCAAGCTGCCGTCGGAATACGTGATACTGCCGCTCTCAACATTGAAGAGGGCGCGGGAGATCTCATCTCCAGTGACTAGTTGCGTGAATTCAGCCGAGAAGAAGGCGCTACCCATCTCGGGGTAGGCAACGCCCCCCTGGCACATCTCCGGGACGCTGCCATCTTCGGCTGGCGCGCATGGGTCATCAGACGTGGCGTATGCGGAAGAGGCTGGCGCGAAGATCCCGAGGAGACCTGCGAGCATCAGCGCGCTGAGGAGGCGGTTGCGCATGTGGTGATACCCCTTTCCTTCGCCGTGTGGCGACTACTGCGGCAGATGCCGTCACCACCCTAACGCTGCCGCCCGCATCGGGGTTCCCGGGCCACGCACGACCAAGGGGCTGGAGGAGGGTGGTAGCCTCCCAAAGAACGGTGGGATTGACCGCCGAGACTAGGGGGGGTGGATGTCCAGCGGGACTGGTAACGGGGCAATCATGCGAAGCGAGATCGCTGAGTCTGTTCAGGTTGCGTCGCGACTGATTGCAAATCGTGCCCATTACGAAGCTATTGGCGCACAGTTGGCGGAGCGCCGCCCAAGCGTCGTGGTGGTAGCAGGAAGGGGAACCAGCGACCACGCAGCGATCTATGCGCGCTACCTGCTGGAGCACGCGCTCGGAGTCCCCGTCGCCCTCGCCGCCGCCAGCCTGCTGACGCAGTACGGGGTGGAGAGTGCGTCGCCCAACAGTGCGCTGCTCGCCTTCAGCCAATCTGGGGCAGGCCCAGACATGATCGCCCTTGTTGAATCTGCGCGCCGGCGCGGTGCCTATACCGTGGCGCTGACGAACGACATGGCCTCACCACTCGCCGCCGCCGCCGAGCGCACCGTCGACCTTGACGCGGGGCCGGAGCGCGCCGTGGCTGCAACCAAGACCTACGTCGCTGAACTCGTCAGTGTCGCCCTGATCGCAGCGGCGGCAGCGCGACACGCAGGACGCGACGCATCATGGTCGAACGAGATTGACGCGCTCCCTGAGCGGATGCAAGCCGCTCTCAGCGCGGCAACGACATGGCTCGCCAAGGGTGTGGATGCGCCGCTCTACGCCGCACTCTTGCACAGCAGTCGCGCGTTCGTTGTTGGGCGAGGATTCGAGTATCCAAATGCGCTTGAGCTGGCGTTGAAACTTCGTGAGACATCTGGGATGTTCTCGGATGGCTACTCTGCGGCAGACCTGTTCCACGGCCCGATCGCGTCCGCGCACGCCGACGTGCCCGCGATCGTGCTCGCAACGGATCCCAAGACAGAGGCGGGTGTTGCGGCCAGCATTGATCGGCTTCGTGGGGTCGGTGCGCCACTCCTCGTGATCCACACGAGCGGCGCGGCCAGCCGCGGCCTAGGACCAGGCGAGGAGCTCGCGCTCCCTACGGGGGCGAGTGGTCCGCTCTGCACCCCAGTCACCGCGATCGCCGGTCTCGCCATCATCGAAGCGGTGGCAACTGGGCGCGGATTGAACCCGGACGCACCTGCTGGCTTAACCAAGGTGACGAAGACGCTCTAACCCCACGCTGGCGGCCGTGGAGCGGGAGTCCCGACTCGGAACAGTCTGTTGCAGCAGCCCGCAACGCCTTTAACCTCTGCCTGCGGCAGGATGCCCCCATAGAGGGGCCAGCCAGCAGGGAGGGTGCGCATGTCGACGGTGACCTTTGAAGGCGTGACGAAGAGGTACGGCGAGGTCCTCGCCGTGGACAAGCTAGATCTTGAGATCCGAGACGGAGAATTCATGGTTCTCGTAGGACCGTCCGGTTGCGGCAAAACTACCTCGCTGAGAATGATCGCTGGTCTCGAAGACATCACGAGTGGGACGCTGAAGATCGGTGACGTGGTGGTCAACGACAAGGCGCCGAAGGATCGCGACATCGCCATGGTCTTCCAGAGCTACGCGCTCTACCCGCATATGTCGGTAAAGGAGAATCTCGCCTTCGGCCTCAAGCTCCGCAAGATTCCAAAGTCCGAGATTGAGCGGCGGGTCAACGAGGCGGCAGAGATCCTGGACCTCGCGAAACTCCTCGCCAGAAAACCAAAGGAACTATCCGGTGGCCAGCGCCAACGCGTCGCCCTGGGGCGCGCGCTGGTGCGCGAACCAGCCGTCTTCCTGATGGATGAACCTCTCAGCAACCTTGACGCGAAGCTTCGCGTCCAGACACGAGCCCAGATCCTTCGACTTCATGCACGGCTCAAGACGACTGTTGTTTACGTCACTCACGACCAGGTCGAAGCGATGACCATGGGAACCAGGATCGCCGTGA
>CAYSEM010000006.1:29394-36617 GCA_964430115.1 uncultured Chloroflexota bacterium
TACGTCACTCACGACCAGGTCGAAGCGATGACCATGGGAACCAGGATCGCCGTGATGAACGACGGCCTCCTCCAGCAGGTCGGTACGCCCCATGAGCTCTACGACCTGCCAGTGAATCGATTCGTTGCCGGCTTCATCGGCTCCCCTGCGATGAACCTGCTTGAAGCGAGCGTCAGCGGATCGCGCGTCAGCGCAGGGAACATCACAATCGAGCTGGAGGGGCAACGCGCCAAGTTACTCGCCGGACTCACCCGTGTCACCATTGGATTCAGGCCCGAGCACCTGCACCTTGGTGCAGCGCAGCCGCATGAGGCCCAGCTTGAGCTGGAGGCGGACGTCGTTGAGTACCTCGGCGCACAGGAGCTACTCCACTGCTCTACGGGCGTCGGCGACTTGCTCGCCCTCGTGGACTCCGAGAATGCGACAAAGCGCGGGGGGAAGGTGAAGCTTGCGCTCCCACTCGAAAAGCTCTACCTCTTTGACGTCGCGAGTGGCGCTGCGATTCGCTGAGACTCCCTCCGAAGAGGTCGCGCGCCGCGGTCAGCGTTTCAGCGCGTTGCGAAGGACGAAGCCGATGTTTGCGGGGCGTTCGGCGAGACGACGCATGTACCAAGGGAACCAGTACTCCCCATAAGCCACAAGGCATCGAACACGTTCACCACGCGCTGCGAGGTGAAGTTGGCGCTGGCTGTTGATCCCGTAAAGCATCGCAAACTCGTAGCGACGCTTCTCAATCCCGTGTTCCGCGACGTGTGCCAAGAGTCGATCTTGAATGTTTGTGTCGTGCGTTGCGATGTGCAGCAGGGCACCTGGACGGTCCGCGTCGGCGCGCAGCAGGCGGATGCAGTTCTTGACGAACTGTTCGTTGACAGTGGTCTTGTCCGGAAAGGCAACGTCTGCCGGCTCTAGGTAGGCCCCCTTCACCATCCTGATCTTGGAGCCGAGCGCAGCGAGCGCTTCGAGGTCGGCGTCGGTGCGGTGGAGATACGCCTGGATCGCGATGCCAACGCTCTCCGAGTGCGCACGCAGTCGCGTGAAGAGATCAATGGTTCCCTGTGTGTACAGAGAACCCTCCATGTCAATCCAGAAGAGTGTTCCCTGCGCCTCGCACGCCTTCATGATCTTCATGCAGTAGTCGAAGCAGATTTCGCGATCTTGGTCGTAGCCGAGCTGTGTCGGCTTGATTGAGATCTCCCCGCTAATCCCAGTCTCCTTGATGCGCTCAAGCACTTTCAGGTAGTGCGCGTAGACCTGCTCCGCCTCGGTGAGCTCCGCGAGGTTCTCACCGAGTTTGGTGAAGATCGCGTTGACGCCGCTCGGCTGCAACCTGACCGCGGCCTCGATTGCATCATCGATCTGCTCACCGGGCATGAACTTGCGCACGGAGAGGCGCACGAACCGAGTGCGCATCGCGCGCTCTCGCAACCACGCGTTGGTGGACGCCCAGAGGAGGAGCCTGCGTGCGAGGTTCATGGGTTGATTATCAGGGTAGGAGCACATTCAGGGAGGCGCTTCGCGCGGGGGCGTCTCTGGACCGAAGAGGACCCCTCGGCCACGAGGGAAGTGTGCTCAACCTACGATATTCGCACCGATATGGGCATATTCCTGCTAATATCACGCCCTAGCAAGTCTGCGGTGCGGATTCCGCAGCAAAAGGGTGTGATGTATGGCAATCGAACCGCTCAAGATGCTCGCTCCAACCAGCCCCGCCGTTCCCCATCGCGAACAGCCCCCGGCTGGTCCGACCGTCCAGATTGACCCTGCTCGCATTGCCGCGCTGACCGCTGCCGAGTCCGCTCGCCTAGACGCGCGCACCCAAGCCTCTGGGGCGGCCTATGCGCGAGCGGAGAAGACGCTCGTTGGCGGTGTCCCTTCCAGCTATCAACGCCGCGCGCCCTATCCGATCTACCTTGAGCGGGGGCTCGGCCAGTACATCTGGGATGTCGACGGCCACCAGTACCTTGACGTCCACAACGGCGTCGGCAGCATGGTGCAGGGGCATGCCCATCCGATCATCACCGAGGCGGTGGAGCGCCGCATGCGACTCGGAACACACTTCTCTGCCCCAACAGAAGATGCCTACATCGTCGCCGAACTTCTTGCCGCGCGCTGGAAGTTGCCACGATGGCGCTTCGTCAACTCTGGTTCAGAAGCAACGATGGATGCGATCCGCATTGCGCGCGCGCTCACCAAGCGTGATGGCGTCATGAAAATCTTCGGCAGCTATCACGGTCATCACGACTATGTGATGGTCGACATTGGGCTCAACGTCTATGACATTGGTGACCGCGAGAACTATCCATCAATCCCATACGGCAAGGGGATCCCAGATGTTGTCACACAGATGACCGTTGCGGTTCCATTCAATGATGCACCCGCACTTGAACGCCGACTTGAGCGACTGCAGGCCGAGGGGAAGCTCCCTGCCTGTTTGATCATGGAGGCGGCGCTGATGAACTGCGGCGTGATTCTCCCTGAGCCTGGCTATCTTACTGAAGTGCGCCGCATCACGAAGAAGTACGGCGTGGTTTGGATTGTTGATGAGGTGAAAACAGGACTCACCGTTGCTGCAGGTGGCGCAACGGAACTCTTCGGAATCCAGCCTGACATGGTCTGTCTCGCCAAGGCACTCGGCGCCGGACTCCCAACTGGTGCGATCGGCGCAACTGATGAAGTGTGGGCGCCAGTGCTCTCGGGCGAGGTGTACATGGTCGGCACATTCAACGGCAATCCCCTTGTGATGGCAGCGGCGCGCGCAAATCTTGAACGCGTCATGACCCCCGACGCCTATGCACATCTTGGCCGCATCAATGCGCGGCTCCTTGATGGATCGCAGGGAATCATTGACCGCTATCGACTCGCCGCTTACCCGGCTGGTATCCAATCAAAGGGTGTGATCACCTTTGCGAGTACCAAAGTGGTGGACTATGAGAGTTACAAGACCGCCCAGCAGAAGGAGCTGATCGACTTGCTCTGGATCTGGAACATGAACCGCGGAATCTTTGGCACGCCGGGTCGTGACGAAGAGTGGACGCTCTCCATCAGCATGACAGACGCTGATGTGGACCACTACCTCGGCGTCTTCGAAGAGTTTGCGAGCGAACTAACCCGCTAGTTCTCCCCTTCGCTGCCGAAGGATGCGCACGAGTGCATCGCGTTCGGTCAGTGTGAACCTACGTAGACGCGCGGCATCAACGGCCGGAACCCCACTCGTTGGATCGCCGAGTCGGTCAATCAGTTTGTCCGCCACCTCAAGCATCCCTACGGGGTCACCCCAGAAGCCAAAAGAGGCGGCGCGGAACCAATCCCGTGCAAAGGTGACGTCGCTTGCGCCGAGCTTCTGGAGCGCGTCCGCCAGCAGCGGCTGATACGGCGCAAGAAGCTCGCGTTGCCACGGCCACGCGAATCCGGCAGCGGCCGCAAGGGTGCGGCTCACACTGCCGTGGCCGCTCGGCGTGAGGATCTTCTCCCACGCGGCGCGCTTCGCGAGGATGCTCGGCTCTGCCGCCGCGGCGCTGAGGAGCGCGCGCTCGCCGCGGTCACTCGGGTCGCGTTCCGCCTCGGCCCGCAGTCGCGCCGCACGCTGTGGCAGTCCGTGTGAGGCGCCACGGATCAGGAGTGTCCAACGGTGATCTTGGTCAATCTCCACCCCTTCGAGTGGCGTCTCGCCAGCAGCAACCTGCCAGCTCTCTTCAATGTCACGCGGCGTGACCGAGGCGAGAACCAAGATGCGCGACCAGACGATCCGTGTCCCTTCGTCTCCACCTCGGGCGAGTCGCGCGCGCGCGACCTCAACGATGCGGCTCCCCCAGCGTTCACGTTCACCGTCTGGGAGGTAGCGCAGCAGCAGTGAACCGAGTGTGGACTCCACAATCTGCTGCACGATTGATGCGTCTTGCTCCTCAGGGAGCCGCGCAACGAGGAGCGCCGCATAGTCGCTCGCGCTAAAGGATCCGTCGCGAACGAGCTCCCACATGGCAGTCCATGTGACCTGGCGGAGAAGTCCGTCAGGGATCTCCTCCAGCCTCTCCGTGGCAAAGCGAATTGTCGCGGCGTCGAGCGCGATCTTCCCAACTGCAAGATCGTCAAGGTTTGGGATGACGGCGAGCGGAAGTGGGCGACCGGTGGCGCTCGGCACATGTGCGCGCTCACCGTCAAGGAGGAGCTCATGCCCCTCAATCCTGACGCCACTCCGATCCGGATAGAGGAGCGCGATGCGCATCAGGTGCTGACGGAACAGCAGATCTCCTGAGACAACCTCCTGGCGCACCGACAGGTTCGCGATGCTCCCTCCTGGGCCCTCCGTCACCTCAGCGGCGAACCGGTTCGGTCCGCTCGTGCGGAGCCACTGCGCCGACCAGTCAGCGAGCGGCACGCCGCTCCCCTCCTCGAGTGCTGCGAGGAAGTCGGCGAGGGTGGCGTTCGCGAATGCGTGGCGCTGGAAGTAGAGGCGAAGGCCGGCGGCGAACCCTTCACGACCGAGACGCGCGCCGAGCTGCTTAAGGACTGCGCCCCCCTTTCCGTAGGTGATCCCGTCAAAGTTGAGGAATGTCTGATCGGTATCGAGCACACTCCCCGCGATCGGATGTGTGGTTGGCGCATCATCTTCGCGGAGCGCCCATCCCTTCAGCTGCACATTGAAGTCACGCCACGCGTCTGGGTATGGCGCACCCTCTGTCAGGCAGAGGTACGACACGTAGGTGGCGAATGACTCATTGAGCCAGAGATCGTCCCACCATCGCATCGTGACTAGGTTGCCGAACCACATGTGCGCGATCTCGTGGAAGACGACCTCCGTCAGACTGGTGATGTCACTTGCAGTTGGGCGACTTCGGAAGAGATATTGCTCGTGATAAATGATCAGCCCAACATTCTCCATGGCACCAGTTGCGAACTCCGGCGCGAAGACGTGATCCAGCTTGTCGAACGGGTACTCGCGTCCAAACAGCCCGCCGAAATAGAGGAATGCCTGTTCCGTCATCTCATGGAATCGGCCGTGCTCAAGGTGTGTGGCGAGGGAGCGCCGCGACCAGAGCCCCACAGGGATGGCCTCCGCGCGACCAGGGAGGCTCAGTTCACGTCGCTCGCCGACGAAAGCGCCAGCGGTCATCGCAAAGAGGTAGGTGGAGAGTGGAGGCGTCTCGGTGAAGGTGCGCAACGTACGCCCATCAGCCTCAACGGGTCCAGTGGCGCGCTCGGCGCCATTCGCCATCACCACCCATTCGGATGGGGCAAGCACTTCAAGTGTGAGTCGGGCCTTGATGTCCGGCTGATCAAAGAGTGGTGCCATGCGGTGCGCCTCATACGGTTCAAAGTTTGTGTAGATGTATTCGGCGTTGTCTTCCGGATCTACGAAGCGGAAGACTCCGTCGCCACCCGTGTCAAAGGCGTTCTCGTACTCAACCTCAAGCCGATTCTCCGCTCCGTGCTTCAAGAGACCCTGATCAAGGGTGAGTCGATATCCGTTCCAGGCAGGCGTAGATACGTCACTCCCATTAAGGCGCATGGCCTGTATCGTCTGGCCTCGGAAGCAGAGGAAGATCGGGCCTATCGCTGACTGAGCAAGCGTGAAACGAACCTCGGCACGCCCCGTGAACGACGCAGATCCAGCGGTGAGTCCGAGTCGGATGGAATAGGAGACGCCACTGATCGCTGCTGCACGTGCTGCGGCCTCCGCCTGCGTGAGGAGGTCTCGCGCTTCTGGTGCTGGGCTGCTGATCGTGAGTGGCATGTTGGGAGTCTACTTATCCTTTCAGCGTCGCTTCGCGCCACGCAGCGAGATCAACTTCGCGCAAGCGCGGAGACTCTGTCAAACCACTTGCACGGCCGCGCTTTCCAATCGGCGTCCCGTCAATGTCATGAATATCCGCGGTGAAGTCGATCGGTCGGGTGCCAGAAATCGCGCTCCCCACCGCATACGTATCAACTGCTGATCCGGCCGCCTTGAACTGCGCGATCCGCTCCACCGTGAGCCCGCCAGAGATCACGATCTTCGCGCTGGTTGCGCCCGCGCCATCAAGTGCTGCGCGCACCTCTGCGACAAGTTCGGGCGTCACGCCACCCAGCTCACTCGCGCGGTCGAGTCGAACGCCGCCCAGTCGATCACCGAGCGCCGCCGCCACACGCGCCGACTCCTCGGCTTCATCACGGAACGTGTCAACAAGCACGATGCGTGGCACGTCGCTCTCCATGACGCGATCAAATGCGAGTGCCGCCTCCACGGTGTCACCGTAAATCAGGACGAGTGCATGCGGCATTGTGCCAACTGGAGCAATCCCATGACGCGAACTCGCCGCTGAGGTTGACGCGCCTTGTGCACCGCCAATCAACGCGGCGTGATCGAGTCGATCCGCAACGTTCGGGTGCACATGCCGTGCACCGAATGCGATCACTCGTGTCGGTGCCGCCGCATCAACGATGGCGCGCGCAGCGGTCGCCCAGCCGGTGCCGTGCGCCATGGCGCCAAGGTAGGCGGTCTCCAGGTGGGCAAAGCTGAGATACGGCGCGCGGATGCGGAGCACCACCTCTTTGGCGCCGATCACGTCGCCATCACGGAGCCCCCAGACGGTCGCTCGGCCGGCCGCCGCCTCCTCGTGCAGTGCCACCGCGAGGAGACCCTTCACCTCATCGATGCCGCAGAGGGTGGCGCCCTCCTTGCGGCAGAAGACCTCCATGGTGACGATCGGGTTTCGCCCGTCACTGCGCAGCACCTGCTGGGTGCGAAGGAAGTAGACGTCGGCGTTTTCGCCGCTCAAGGCGGCTGGCAGGGAGGCCGGGACGGGTCGCGTGGGGCGATCAAGCTCTGGCATCTGCCCAGTGTAGCCGCGCCTCTTCGAGTGATCCGAGCGCGATGCGTTACCCCTCGAGTCGCTCGCCGAGATCTCCTGCGCCTGCGAGCAGTGGGCGATTCCTTCGCTCACCGCCGGGATCTGGCGGCACCTTCCCACCAATCCAGATCCACTCCGCGGTTTCGCTGACCAGCGCATCGGCGATGAGGAGCACCCGGGCGAGCGCATCTCGTACCTGCTCGGGCGTGGCCTCCGCAGCGCGCAGTTCAACACTCAGCGTGGGACGACCATCTTCAGCGATCGCAAACTTTGCAAACGGGAAGCGATCATTCCACTGCAAGAGGCGACGATACGCGGCACGAAGGCCGTCGCCGAGTGGTGGTGCAAGGTGTGCCCAGACCATCAGCGCACCACCTGGGCGCGCGTCATGGATCA
>CAYSEM010000007.1:0-23206 GCA_964430115.1 uncultured Chloroflexota bacterium
CCGCACCGTTGGTGCCGGCTCCATCACGAAGATCACCGAGTAACCGATGGCCAAGCAGCGGATCCGCATTCGGCTCAAGGCGTATGACCACCGCCTCATCGATCAGTCTGCCCAGACGATCGTTGAGACGGCTCAGCGCACGGGTGCCGATGTGATTGGTCCGGTGCCACTGCCGACGCGCATTGAGAAGTTCACCGTGCTGCGCTCGCCGTTCATTGATAAGGACAGCCGAGAGCAGTTCGAGATTCGAACCCACAAGCGCTTGGTGGACATCATCGATCCAACGCCAAAGACCGTGGACGCGCTCATGCGTCTGACTCTGGCCGCAGGCGTCGACATTGAAATCAAGATGTAGGTGAGTGAAGTGACGCTTGGACTGCTCGGCCGCAAGGTTGGGATGACTCAGATCTTCGCAGCGGACGGCACATCAGTGCCGGTAACTGTCGTTGCCATCGAGCCGAACACGGTGACGAAGCTGCGCACCCCTGATCGCGACGGCTATACCGCCGTGCAGGTGGGGATTGAGGCGGGGAAGCGTCGCCTGAACAAGCCGGACCTCGGACAGTTCAAGGGCGAACTACCCGCCTGCTCCGTGACGCGCGAATTCCGCGTTGACTCAGTCGACGGCATGACGCTCGGTCAGACCCTCGATGTCACTCTTTTCGCCGAAGGCGATCTGGTGGACGTGACGGGAATCTCCAAGGGGAAGGGTTTCGCCGGCACCATCAAGCGCCACAGCTTCTCGCGCGGGCCTGAGACGCACGGCGCCGACCATCACCGCGAGCCTGGCTCAATCGGCGCAGGCACGACGCCAGGTCGCGTCTACAAGGGGACACGCATGGCGGGGCACATGGGCGTTGATCGGGTCACCGTGCAGAAGATGAAGATCGTGCGCTGCGATGGCGCCCGCAACCTCATTCTCGTGCGGGGCTCCATCCCAGGCGCCAAGAATGCGCTCGTCGCAATGAGCAAGTCGGTGCAGATCTGATGCCGAGCGTTGACGTCTTCTCAAAGGCCGGGGCGAAGGTGGGGAGCGTTGAGCTACCCGCCGTCTTCTCGAGCCCTGTGAACCAGGCGCTGATGCATCAGGCAGCCGTCTCACAGCTCGCTGGCCGACGCACGGGCACGCACGCCTCAAAGAAGCGTGATGACGTTGCAGGTGGTGGGCGAAAGCCGTGGAAGCAGAAGGGGACCGGTCGTGCACGACAGGGCTCCACACGATCACCGCAGTGGAAGGGCGGCGGTGTGGTCTTCGGGCCGCAGGTTCGCTCCCACGAAACGCCCATGCCGAAGCGCATGCGCCGCGCCGCACTCCTTGGCGCTCTCTCCGCGAAGGTAGACACGCTCAAGGTGGTCGATGAGTTCGGCATGCAGACGCCAAAGACGCAGGTCATCTCAAAGATGTGCCTCGCGCTCAGCGCAGGGAAGCGCGTCCTCGTGGTCGCGCCAACCGTTGACAGCGCGCTCGTGAAGTCTGCAGCGAACATTCCGCTCCTTGCGGTCCTTCGTGCCGATTCGCTCAACCTTGTTGACTTGATGAATGCCGACACGATCATCGTGGAGAAGGCAGCACTCGCGACGATCCAGGAGGTGTACGGATGAGCCGCAGCGCGCACGAGACCGTGCTTCGCCCCGTGATCTCCGAGAAGTCCATCCTGCAGTCGCAGGTGGGTAAGTACACCTTCGCGGTGCACGCGGACGCCTCCAAGATTGAGATTGCTGCAGCGATCGCCACCCTCTTCACCGTCAAAGTTGCAGAGGTCAACGTGCTGACAACCAAGGCGAAGTCCACACGTGGCACCCTTGCACGCAGCACCTTCCCAGGGAAGACGACTCCGTGGCGCAAGGCTGTGGTCACCCTCGCCCCAGGCGAGAAGATTCAGTTCTTCGAGGGGGTATAGCCATGGCTCTGCGACGACTCAAGCCAACCAGCGCCGGCGTCCGCGGGATGACCATGCCAACGTTCGAAGAGATCACGACTGACTCCCCGTACAAGCCGCTCACCGAGAAGATGGTGCGCGGTTCTGGTCGCAACAACCAAGGGAAGATCACGGTGCGTCACCGCGGTGGCGAGCAGAAGCGTCTCTATCGAAAGATCGACTTCCGCCGCAACAAGTTCGGTATCCCAGCGCGCGTGGCAACGGTCGAGTACGACCCAAACCGCTCCGCACGCATCGGACTGCTCAACTATGTAGATGGAGAGAAGCGCTACATGCTCCTCCCGAACGGCCTCACGGTTGGCGACATCATTGAGTCCGGACCGAACGCCGAAGCGAAGCTCGGCAACTGCCTGCCGCTCGCGCGCATGCCGCTCGGCACCACGATTCACAACATTGAACTCGTACCAGGGAAGGGCGGCCAGATGGTTCGTTCCGCAGGCGCCGCCGCTCAGCTTGTTGCGAAGGAGGGCGAGTTCGCCACCGTTCGAATGCCGTCGTCCGAAATGCGACTCGTCCCGCTTGCCTGCATGGCCACCGTTGGGCAGGTATCCAACATCGACCACGAGAACCTAAAGCTCGGCAAGGCCGGGCGCGCGCGCCACATGGGGAAGCGCCCAGAGGTTCGTGGTTCTGCAATGAACCCTGTCGATCACCCTCATGGTGGCGGTGAAGGTAAGGCACCAACCGGAATGCCACCGAAGACCCCGTGGGGGAAGAGCGCGATGGGACTACGAACCCGTCGCAACAAGTTGACGCAGCGGCTGATTGTCCGCTCGCGACACGCGAAGTAGGAAGGAGGAGGCATGTCTCGTTCAAGCAAGAAGGCCCCCTTCGTCGAGAAGCGGCTCCTTGGTCGCATCCAGGCCATGAACGCGTCAAATGAGAAGCGCGTCGTGAAGACCTGGTCGCGTGCATCCGTCATCTATCCAGACTTCATCGGACACACCATTGCCGTGTACAACGGTCGCAAGCATGTCCCTGTCTTCATCACGGAGAACATGGTCGGGCACCGACTCGGCGAGTTCTCTCCAACGCGCCTCTTCAAGGGGCACTCACGCGTTGATCGGACCACCGCAGTTGCTGGCGGTTCGCCAGGAGGCGCCTCATGAGCATCCGCGTGAAGGCAACGGCGAAGTACGTGCGTGGGTCGACCCGACGTGCGCAGCTCGTGGTGCGCGCGATCAAGGGGAAGCAGGTGGCTGATGCCGCCTCGATCCTCCGCTTCCTGCCGCACTCTTCAGCACGCGATGTTGCCTCCGTCCTTAAGAGCGCCACGGCGAACGCCGAGGCGAACCATGGCATTCCAGCCGAGCGCCTCTGGGTGGTCGATGCGAGTGCCGACGAAGGCCCAACGCTGAAGCGCTTCCGACCACGCGCTCAGGGCCGCGCCTTCTCCATCAACAAGCCGATGACACACATCACCGTCACCGTAAGCCCGAAGGAGGCCTGATATGGGACAGAAGGTTCATCCAATCGGCTTCCGACTCGGCGTCACGAAGACGTGGAGCGCGCAATGGTACGCGGATAAGGACTACACGAAGTTGCTGCAGGAAGACCTGCGCATCCGCAAGCTCATTGATGAGAAGCTCGCTGCTGCAAGCATCTCCAAGGTGGAGATTGAGCGCGGTCTCAACTACGTCACTGTGACCGTGCACTCGGCGAAGCCGGGCGTGGTCATTGGTAAAGGCGGCCAGAACGTTGAGGTGTTGCGCGCAGCGATCGGCGAGATCAGCGCAGGGAAGGTGAAGCTTGAGATCAAGGAGATCCGTCAGCCTGACCTCGACGCGTTTCTCGTCGCCGCCGCAATTGGTGGCCAGCTGACTCGCCGCATTGCCTTCCGCAAGGCGTTGAAGCAGGGGATCCAGCGCACGATGAAGGCGGGGGCCAAGGGCGTCAAGGTGATGGTCTCAGGGCGCCTCGGCGGTGCTGAGATGAGCCGCGAAGAGTGGGACCGCGATGGGCGACTCCCACTTCAGACGCTGCGCGCCGACATTGACTTCGCCGTCTATCACGCGCCGACCACGTTCGGCCAGATCGGCGTGAAGGTCTGGATCTATCGCGGCGATGCGCCTGCGGATGTCTTGAAGCCGAAGCCGATCAGCGAGAACACGGGAACGGGGGCGTAACCATGTTGATGCCGAAGCGAGTGAAGTGGCGCAAGGTGCAGCGCGGACGAATGTCCGGCCCTGCGAAGTCGGGTCGCACCGTGGCCTTTGGTGAGTTCGGTCTTGCCACCACTGAGTGCGCCTGGGTGACAGCACGCCAGATCGAAGCGGCACGTCGCGCCATGACCCACTCGCTCAAGCGTGGTGGCAAGGTCTGGATTCGAATCTTCCCAGACAAGCCAATCACCAAGAAGCCAGCCGAAACCCGCATGGGTTCGGGTAAGGGTGCACCAGACCAGTGGGTCGCGGTGGTGAAGCCCGGCCGCGTCCTCTTTGAGGTTGCGGGAATCGAGAAGAAGGATGCTGTGGAGGCCTTCCGCCTCGCCTCGATGAAGCTCCCAGTCAACACGGTGACCCTGGAGCGCGCTGCAGGCCTTGGCGAGGTTGTCTTCGGCAAGAAGTTCCTCGCGAAGGTCGCCTCTGGCGTTTCGCTTGAGGAGACACCAGTTGCAGCAGACGCTGCGCCAAAGGAGCCAGAACTCGTGAAGCCGGTGAAGCCAGCGAAGGAGGATGAGGCGTGATCGATATCGTGAAGGCCCGCTCCATGAGCGACGCTGAACTCGTCCAGGCAATTACCGACGCGAAGCGTGACCTCTGGCAGGCGCGCTTTGAGCTCTCCACACGCCAGCTGAAGGACACCAGTGTTGTGACCAAGTCACGTAAGAGCATTGCGCGACTGCTGATGGTCCTGGCCGAGCGCCAGGCGAGCCAGAAGGCGTAGGGGGCAAGATGACGGCGAAGCAGACGGGCCAGCGAAAGACGCAGACGGGCAGGGTGCTCAGCGATGCGGGCGACAAGACGATCGTGATTCGTGTTGAGCGCCTCCAGCAGCACCCCGTCTATAAGCGCGTTATTCGTCGCACCGCCAAGTTCATGGCCCATGACGAAGAGAACAGCGCAAAGGTCGGCGACCTCGTGACCATTGAAGAGTCGCGACCACTCTCCGCACGTAAGCGCTGGCGCTTGGTTGAAGTCCTTGAGCGAGCCGAAGGGGGTGCACTGTGATTCAGACAGGGACCCGCCTGCGCGTGGCCGACAACTCAGGGGCCAAGGAGATCGAGTGCTTCCGCATACTCGGTCGATCGCGTTCAACCGTGGCTGGGGTGGGTGACGTGATCGTTGCCGCCGTGAAGCAGGCGACCACGAACGCCGGTGTCAAAAAGGGCGATGTGGTGAAGGCGGTGGTCGTGCGCACGGTCAAGGAGATCGCGCGCCCCGACGGCAGCTTCATTCGTTTTGACGAGAACGCCGCCGTCCTCATTGCCGCTGACGGAAACCCGCGCGGTACTCGCATCTTTGGGCCGGTGGCACGAGAGCTTCGCGACCGCGACTATATGAAGATCATCTCGCTCGCGCCGGAGGTGCTCTGATGCGTTCGGAATACCAAACCAGCACCGTGATCCGAGTCGGAGACACTGTGGCAATCCTGAGCGGTAAGGACGCAGGCAAGCGTGGCACCGTTGAGCGCCTCGTCAACCCTGGACGCGTCGTGGTCACTGGCGTCAACATCGCCAAGAAACACCAGAAGCCGCGCCAGAAGATGAGCTCCGGCTCACAGACGCCGACGGTCGATAAGGGCGGCATCCTCGAGATCGCCAGCCCTCTTGATCTGGCGAAGGTTGCCCTTGTCTGCACAAAGTGCGACCGACCAGTGCGCATCAAGATGGCAGTAGCGGCGGACGGAAAGAAGTCGCGCCAGTGCAGCCGCTGTGCCACCACGATCGCCCACAAGGAGGTCACCAAGTGAGCGGCACCTTGAAGCAGCGTTACGTGGCCGAGGCGATCCCAGCGCTGAAGAGCGAGTTTGGTTACAGGAACGTCATGCAGGTCCCACGCCTCAAGAAGATCGTCGTGAACATTGGACTCGGTGAGGCACTGACGAACTCGAAGGCGGTTGACGCCGCTGTC
The DNA here is from genome assembly GCA_964430115.1 of uncultured Chloroflexota bacterium. Lineage (GTDB taxonomy): Bacteria > Chloroflexota > Limnocylindria > Limnocylindrales > Limnocylindraceae > Limnocylindrus. Next base: position 6,014 of record CAYSEM010000007.1, read on the forward strand.
GGCGACCTCGCCTTGATCACTGGACAACGCGCCATCGTGACGAAGGCGAAGAAGTCGATCGCAACGTTCAAGGTTCGCGAAGGGAATCCAGTTGGCGCCAAGGTCACGCTGCGCGGTGAGCGCATGTGGGACTTCTTTGAGCGGCTCACGCGTGTCGCCCTCCCGCGCATTCGAGACTTCCGTGGCGTCTCTGGGAAGGCCTTTGATGGCCGTGGCAACTACACCCTGGGTCTCAAGGAGCAGCTCTCCTTCCCAGAGATTGACTTTGACAAGATCGATCGACTTCGAGGACTCGAGGTCACGATTGTCACAACGGCGAAGAGTGACGAGGAGTCAAAGCGACTCCTGGCCTTGCTCGGCATGCCGTTCGCGAACTGAGGGAGGCTGGTATGGCAAAGAAGTCCATGGTTCTGAAGTCGAAAGCTCCAGCGAAGTTCTCTACGCGCGCGTACAGTCGCTGCTCGCTCTGCGGTCGACCGCGTGCCTTTATCCGACGGTTCGGCCTCTGCCGAATTTGTTTCCGTGAGCGTGCCCTGGTCGGAGAGATTCCAGGCGTAACAAAGTCGAGTTGGTGAGCATATGAATGTGACCGATCCAATTGCCGATATGTTGACGAGGATTCGCAACGCCTCGCGTGCGCGTCACGCCGAGGTGCTCGTCCCTGCCTCCAAGCTGAAGACAGAGATGGCACAGATCCTCGTTCGCGAAGGGTTTGTGGCGAGCGTCGAAGAGACACGCACCGTCCCTGAGAACTTCCTGAAGATCACGCTGAAGTACGTAGACGGGAAGGTCCCGGTTGTCTCTGGCCTGAAGCGCATCAGCAAGCCTGGCCTGCGCGTCTATGCTGGGAAGACTGAGATTCCACGCGTGCTCGGCGGACTCGGGATTGTGATCCTGAGCACATCGAAGGGGATCATGACCGGAGCGCAGGCCCATAAGGCCGAGCTCGGTGGCGAGATCCTCGCCTACGTGTGGTGAGAGGAGCGAACTGATGTCACGCATTGGACGAAAGCCGATTACCGTCCCGTCTGGGGTCAAGGTGACCATTGACGGTCGTACGGTCACGGTCACGGGCCCGAAGGGGACCCTTTCGCGTGACCTCCCAGGAGAGATCGCCATTGTGGCTGAGGGTGACGTGCTGCAGCTCAGCCGACCGAGCGACTCCAAAACCAATCGCTCGCTGCACGGCCTCTGCCGAACCCTTGTCGCCAATATGGTGGAGGGCGTCTCAGCTGGCTACCGCAAGGAGCTAGAGATCAACGGTGTTGGTTATCGCGCCGCAAAGAGCGGCAACAAGTTGACGCTTGCCCTCGGCTACAGCCATCCGATCGAGATCAATCCACCAGCCGGAATCAGCTTTGAAGTTGACGGGCAAACCAAGGTTTCCGTCTTGGGCCATGACAAGGAGCTTGTTGGACAGATCGCGGCTGAGATCCGCTCGCTGCGAAAGCCTGAACCGTATAAGGGGAAGGGCGTGAAGTATGCCAACGAAGTCATCCGCCGCAAGGCCGGTAAGGCTGGAAAGGTTGGTGCCAAGTGAGCCGCGCGTCTACGCGAGTCGCTGCGCGCAAGCGCCGTCACGCCTCCATCCGTATGGAGGTGTCTGGCGACGCCACTCGTCCGCGCCTGGCAATCTTCCGCAGCTTGAACCACATTTACGCGCAGGTCATTGATGACCAGCGCGGGGCGACGCTTGCTGCCGCCTCTACGCTTGATGCGGCCGCCAAGGGCGACACAAAGATGACGAAGGTGCAAGAGGCTGCCGCCGTCGGCACGCTGATTGGCGAGCGCGCCAAGGCTGCTGGGGTTGCGCAGGTGGTCTTTGACCGCGCCGGATTCCGCTATCACGGGCGCCTGAAGGCGCTTGCAGACGCTGCCCGGGCTGCCGGGCTTGAGTTTTAGGAGGGCGCCGAGATGAGCCGAATCGATCCGTCGAAGCTGACCCTCACCGAGAAGGTCGTCCAGATCAACCGCGTCGCAAAGGTTGTCAAGGGGGGCCGACGCTTCACCTTCTCCGCGCTCGTCGTCGTTGGCGACGGCCAGGGGCACGTGGGTGTTGGCGTAGGCAAGGCTGGCGAAGTTCCAGAGTCAATCCGCAAGGGGACCGAGGATGCAAAGAAGCATCTGATCAAGGTTCCCTTCCTTGGCACCACCATCCCGCACGAAGTGCACGCTGAGCACACCGCGAGCCGCGTCATGTTGAAGCCTGCATCGCAGGGTACGGGCGTCATCGCCGGCGGCGCAATCCGCGCGGTCATCACTGCAGCAGGTATTCACGACATCCTTTCGAAGGTCTATGGATCCTCAAACCCAGTGAACGCCACACGTGCCGCCATTGAAGCGCTGAGCCAGCTCCGCACCGCGGCACAGATCTCAGCGGCGCGCGGCAAGCGCGTGCGCATCCGAGTCGGCGGGCAGCAGGAGACCAAGGAGGTGCACAATGGCTGAGAAGCTGCTGAAGGTCACCCAGGTCCGCAGTGAGCTCGGTCACGTCGCCCGCAATCGCGGCACCATCCGCGCGCTCGGTCTCGACCGTATCGGCCACAGCAACATCCTTCCGGATAACGACGCCGTGCGCGGAGCGATCCGTCAGGTACGCTTCCTCGTAGAGGCCGTGGAACTCACGGGCGCCGAGGCCGAAGCGGGGGCAAAGGTCCTTGCCGCCAAGAAGGTTAAGCATGCGAAGCACGCAAAGAAGGCAAAGGCGAAGGTGAAGAAGTGAAACTCCACGATCTGAAGCCAGCGGTTGGTTCAAAGCGCAAGCGCATTCGCGTGGGCCGCGGTATTGCTGCGGGCCGCGGAAAGACCGCGGGATACGGCACGAAGGGTCAGACCTCGCGCAGCGGCGGCAGCATCCCGGCCTGGTTCGAAGGTGGACAGACGCCGATTCATATCCGCATTCCAAAGCTTCGTGGCTTCCGCAACGTGCTCCGCGTAGAGTCGGCGGTGGTCAACGTTGGCCGCATCCAGAACTGGATTGACGCTGGCCGCCTAAAGGGCGAGTCGCCGCTCACCATCAACGTTGACATTCTTGAAGCAGCCGGCCTCATGAAGAGCCGCGGCAAGCCGCTTAAGGTGCTCGGTGGCGGCAACCTGACCGCGAAGCTCTTTGTCCTTGCTGATTCATTCACGGAGAGCGCGCTCACGAAGATCAAGGCGGCTGGTGGCAGCACCCAGGTGCTGCAGTTGGCGACCGCCGAGAGCGCGGCACCGGTTGGGGTGACCTCAAAGGCTGCGAAGTCCACGTCACGAAGTGCGCCAAAGGGTGAAGCGAGTGAGACCTCGCCCGAAGCCTGATCACAGCAGTCGACGCGGTAGAGAGAGCGAGAGAGGAGCCGATCAATGATTGAGACCCTGCTCAATGCGGTGCGCTCACCAGAGATCCGCCGCAAGGTGCTCTTCGTTGCCGGCATGCTCATCATCTTCCGACTGCTCAGCCATGTGCCAGTCCCTGGTGCCGACCCTGCAGCACTCGCCAACTTCTTTGAGGACAACGCCCTCTTCGGGCTCCTCGACCTCTTCTCAGGCGGTGGCTTGGCGCGATTCAGCGTGGTAGGCCTCGGTTTGAACCCGTACATCAACGCCTCGATCATCATGCAGCTCATGAGCGGCGTGGTGCCACGACTCATTGAGCTGAGCCGAGAGGGCGAGTACGGCCGCAACAAGATCAATCAGTACACCCGCTACCTGACGGTCCCACTGGCGCTTCTCCAGAGCTACGCCTTCCTCGCGCTGCTCAATAGCCAGCAGGTGCTGACCACGACATTCGACCTTGCCAGCCCAGAGACCCTGGTGCAGATCATCATCCTCACCACCGGTTCGCTCCTCCTCATGTGGGTGGGTGAGCTCGTAACCGAGCGCGGCATTGGCAACGGCATCAGCTTCATCATCTTTGCGGGCATCATTGGCCGCGTCCCAGGCGCCATCCAAGAGTTCCTTGCATCGCCAGACATTTCAGTGTTGGTGGCATTCCTTGGCTTGGGAGCCGCTGCGGTGGCAGCGATCATCTTGATCACTGAAGGCCAGCGACGCATTCCAGTGGAGTACGCAAGTCGCGTTCGCGGCAATCGTGTCTACCAAGGTGGGCGCACCTTCTTGCCACTCAAAGTGAATCAGGCGGGCGTGATCCCGATCATCTTCTCGATGAGCATCTTGCTCTTCCCAGCGCAGATCGCTGGCTACTTCACCGCCTCCGAGGTTGATTGGGTGGCCGCTGGCGCAACATGGATCGTGAACACGCTCGGGCCACAGAATGAAATCGTCTATCTTCCGTTCTACTTCCTTTTGACGGTCGCGTTCACGTACTTCTATACGGCGTTCACATTTAAACCCGACGAGACCGCTGACCAGCTGCGCAAGAACGGCGGATTCGTCCCCGGCATCCGTCCTGGAAAGCCAACCGAAGAGTATTTGAGCAAAGTGGTCACACGCATCACGCTGCTCGGCTCAATGTTCCTTGGGATTATTGCGGTGTCACCATACGCGCTTGGAGCATTCTTTGGTGATCTCGGTGGACTCGGCGTGAGCCTTGGCGGCACCGGACTCCTCATCGCAGTGACCGTGGTGGTTGAAACCATGAAGCAGCTTGAGGCACAAATGCTGATGCGAAACTACGAGGGCTTTATCAAGTGATCTTGATCCTTCTCGGCGCCCCAGGCGCAGGGAAGGGGACGCAGGCGGAGGCGCTGGCCGCCGCCACTGGCGCCGCACATGTGGCCACGGGCGACCTCTTCCGCGCAGAGATTGCAGCAGGCAGCGAACTTGGCCGAAGCGCCGCGTCATACATTGATGCGGGGAAGCTTGTACCAGACGAAATCACCGTTGGCATGATCAGTGCTCGGCTTGCACGCGCTGACGCGGCGACACGCGTGATCCTTGATGGCTTCCCACGCAATGCAGCGCAGGTTGCGGCACTTGATGCCGCGTTCGCATCCAGTGGCCGTGCAATCAACGCGATCCTGCTCAAGGTTGATGTGAGCGTCCTGACTGCACGCCTCACCGGTCGGCGTGTCTGCTCATCGTGTGGGCGATCCTTCCATGTTGCAAGCCGACCGCCCGCAGTGGAGGGCGTCTGCGATGCCTGTGGCTCTGCACTCATCACACGCAGCGATGACGCACCGGAGACGGTTGCTGCGCGGCTTGCAAACCAGCTGAGCGCGCTCGACGAGGTCGTTGAGATCTATCAGAGTAAGGGCCGACTTCAGGTGGTTGAGGGCGTCGGCGAAATCACGGAGATTCAGGCCGCCCTCGCGACCGCCGCCCGCGCCGTTGGGTTCGGGGCATAACGCCTTCATGGGCGGCGTCACCAGGAAGTCAGCGGCGGAGATTGCACTCATGCGTCGCGCTGGCGCTGTGGTCGCCGACGTCCTTGCGCTGGTAGAGGAGCTCGCGGTGCCTGGGGCGAGCAGTGCGGAGATTGCAGCCGCCGCGGAGCGCAAGATCCTTGCGCTGGGAGCAACGTCGAACTTCAAGGGGTACCACGGATTCCCTTCGGCGATCTGCCTTTCGATTGACAGCGAGGTGGTGCACGGGATCCCTGGTGACCGAGAGATCAAGGCTGGCGCACTCGTCTCCGTGGACGCGGGGGCGATCATTGAGGGCTGGCACGGCGATGCGGCGCGCAGCTTCTACGTGGGCGGCGAGGCTCCCGCAGAGGTGGCGCGCCTGATCCGCGTGACACGGGAGGCGCTCGACGCAGGGATCGCAGCGGCCCGACCGGGGGGAACCATTGAGGAGATCTCGGCAGCGATCGAAGACGTCGGCCTTGCGGCTGGGGTTGGGATCGTCCGCCCCTATGTGGGACACGGGATCGGCCGCGCCATGCATGAGGCCCCCCAGGTTCCGAACTACCGAACTGGGCGGAAGAGCCTAACCCTCGCCCCCGGTCACTGCCTTGCGATCGAGCCGATGTTCACCCTCGGCTCCCCTGAGGTGGGGGTGATGGATGATGAGTGGACCGTTGTAACAATTGATGGGAGTCTCGCTGCGCACTTCGAAGACAGCATTGCCATCACCCCGGAGGGGGCCCAGATCCTCACGCGGCCGTGAGGGGTTGGCGCACGCTCAGCCTGAGCGTGGCGAGGGAGGGGTCTTCGTTGCGAGGGGGGCGGGGCTCTGCTAGGCTGCACCTTCGTGCGTTTGGGGTCTCTCCCCAGTCGTCCCCTGGCTCGCCAGGGATCAATAGCGCAGTCTGAAACGGGGGGTTGTTGGCGAAGAAGGATTCAATCGAAGTCGAAGGGACAGTTGTCGAGCCGCTGCCGAACACGTTGTTCGTTGTTGAACTCGAAAATGGCCATCGAATTCGTGCCTACATCAGCGGGAAGCTTCGGACGAATTTCATCCGAATCCTTCCAGGTGATCGGGTCAAAGTTGAACTCTCGCCATACGATCTGACCCAGGGTCGGATCACCTACCGGTTGAAGTAGCAGCACAGGAGAACGAGTGAAGGTTTCTGCGTCGGTCAAGGTTCGTTGCGACAAGTGCCTCGTGATCAAGCGGCACGGTCGCGTCATGGTCATTTGCGAAAACCCGAAGCATAAGCAGCGGCAGGGATAGGGCCATGGCACGAATCGCAGGCGTTGATATTCCACGTGAGAAGCGTGTTGAGATCGCCCTGACCTACATCTTTGGCATCGGACTCACCACCAGCCAGAAGATTCTGAAGCAGACATCCATCAGCCCAGATATCCGCGTGAAGGACCTCTCTGAAGAGCAGGTCAATCGCCTTCGCGAAGTGGTGGACAAGGGTCAAAAGATCGAAGGCGACCTTCGCCGAGAGATCGCCATGAACATCAAGCGACTGATTGAAGTCGGCACGTATCGTGGCACGCGCCACCGCAAGAACCTTCCGTCGCGAGGTCAGCGCACCAAGACGAACGCGCGTCAGCGCCGTGGTGCTCGCAAGACCGTCGCCGGCAAGAAGATCGAGAAGAAGTAAGGCAGGGGAGTAGCCATGGCTGAGATGGAGAAGAAGCCGACGAAGACGCGTCGTCGCGAGAAGAAGAACGTGCCAGTGGGCCAGGTGCACATCGCCGCGTCCTTCAACAACACCGTGATCTCCATTACCGACCCAACCGGCGCGGTGCTCTCATGGGGCTCTGGTGGGGTTGCGGGCTTTAAGGGCTCGCGCAAGAGCACGCCGTACGCGGCATCGCTCGGCGCAGAAGCTGCTGCTCGCAAGGCGATGGAGCATGGCCTTCGCTCCGTTGAGGTATTCGTCAAGGGTCCGGGTGCTGGTCGCGAGCAGGCGATTCGTGGCCTGCAGACTGCTGGGCTCAACATCTCTGCAATCACCGATGTGACGCCGCTGCCACACAACGGCTGCCGTCCTCCGAAGAAGCGCCGAGTCTAGGAGAGGAGCGTCATGGGTCGCGATATTGGTCCAGTCTGCCGACAGTGCCGCCGCGAGGGGGCGAAGCTCTTCCTGAAGGGCGCGCGCTGCTACACCAAGAAGTGTTCGTTTGAGCGTCGCCCAACACCGCCAGGCATGCACGCCGTTCGACGCCGCAAGGTAGGCGACTACGGCCTGCAGCTGCGCGAGAAGCAGAAGATGCGCCGCGTGTACCGACTCGGCGAGGCACAGTTCCGTCGGCTCTTCGCTGAGGCTGAGCGCGGTACCGAGGTGACGGGCGAGAACCTCCTTCGCCTTCTTGAACTGCGACTCGACAACGTCGTCTTCCGCTTGGGCTTTGCGAGCTCGCGTGACCAGGCACGCCAGTACATCAACCACGGTCACTTTGCGGTGAACGGTGGTGCCGTCGACATCCCGTCGTACAGCCTGAAGCCAGGCGATGTGATCTCGCTCCGCCCAGGGCGTGCCGAGCTCACCCCATTCAAGGAAGTCGTAGAGACCCTCAAGAGTGCTGCAACCCAGGAGTGGCTGCGCGTGGACGCCTCGAAGATGGCGGGTCACGTGATTGCGGCTCCGCGCCGCGACCAGATGCCTGGCGACTTCAACGAGCAACTCGTCGTTGAGTTCTACTCGCGATAAGAGAGGAGAGAGAGATGACTGACGCAGTAACTTCACGAATCGCCCCGCTTGAGGAGCTCGGCTCGTACGGCAAGTACGAGGCTGGTCCCTTCGCACCTGGCTACGGTGTGACACTGGGGAATGCCCTGCGACGCGTTCTCCTCGGCTCCCTTGAAGGTGCCGCCATCACGGCCGTACAGATCACCGGCGTCCAGCAGGAGTTCTCATCGCTCCCAGGCGTTCGTGAAGACGTGGTGCAGGTCCTCCTCAACATGAAGAAGATCCGACTCCGCAGCTTTGCCACGGGCCGCGTGGAGCTGACCCTCAATAAGAAGGGCGCGGGGAGCGTCACCGCAGGCGACATCACTCCCAACGGACAGGTCGAGATCGTGAACCCAGAGCAGGTGCTCATGACACTTGATTCAGACAAGACGGCGATTGAGGCCTTCCTGGTGGTGGAGCGCGGCGTCGGCTACGTCTCCGCCGATCGACTCGAAGTCGAACCAGACGGCGAGGCGCGCCCACGAGGCGTGATGGCCGTTGATGCGATCTTCACCCCAGTGCGCAAGGTGAACTTCACCGTAGAGAACACGCGCGTTGGCCAGGATGTCGACCGCGAGAAGCTCATCCTCGAGATTGAGACCGATGGCACGATCACGCCAGAAGAGGCTGTACGTAAGGCGGCAGCAATTCTCGTCGGCCAGTTCGCTGCATTCTCAGGTCTCGGCGAAGCGCCGGCACCTGCGCCAGTAGTCGCGGCGGGCGGAAACCTGCTAGACCTCTCCATTGAAGATCTTGACCTGCCAATGCGCGCATACAACGCACTTAAGCGCGCGGGGATCGTCAAGGTTGGACAGCTGCTGAGCGCGCTAGACGGAGGCGAAGCCGAGCTCTTGAAGCTCCGCAACTTCGGCCAGAAGAGCCTCACCGAAGTGCGCGAGAAGCTTGTTGAGCGCGGGTTCGACGTGCCAGAGAGCACCCTCTCACTCGACGCTGCATTCGATGACGAAGATGCCGAAGACGACAGCGACGAAGAAGTGAAGGCCTAAGATGACGTCGCATGCTGTTGGCGGTCGTAAGCTTTCTCGGAAGCAGGGACCACGACTCGCGCTGTACAAGAACCTGATCGTCTCCGTCCTGCGCTATGAGCGCATTCAGACCACGGAGGCGAAGGCGAAGGAGATTCGTCCGCAGGTTGAGCAGATCATCACCCTTGCAAAGAAGGGCGGCCTCAGCGCACGCCGTGCAGTGATCGCCGCGCTCCCAGACGAGCCGCTCGTCGTGGAGAAGCTGTTTGGTGAGATCGTCCCGAAGTATGCGGCGCGCACCTCTGGCTACTGCCGCATCACCAAGATCGGTATCCGCAAGGGCGATGCCGCCCCCCTCGTTCAGCTAGAGCTTGTCTAGGAGGTTGATGTGAACATGAAGACGTGGACGCCTCGCGCAGCTGAGATTGAGCGCAACTGGTACGTGGTTGATGCTGAGGGTCAAACGCTCGGCCGTCTTGCAACGAAGATTGCCACCGCCCTCCTCGGCAAGGCGAAGCCAACATATGCCGACCATATGGACACGGGCGACTTCGTGATCGTCGTCAACGCGGCCAAGCTCGTGGTCACGGGTGACCGCCTCTCGAGCAAGCGATACCACTCGCACTCCGGTCACCCAGGCGGCCACCGTGAAGAGGGCCTCGGCGACCTGATTCAGCGCAAGCCAACGGAGGCGATCCGCCGCGCCGTGAAGGGGATGCTCCCCAAGACGAAGCTCGCGAACGCGCAGATGACCAAGTTGAAGATTTACGCAGGTGCGGATCACCCACACGCGCCACAGCAGCCGAAGCCACTCGTATGAGCCCGAAGGAGAAGAGCGTGAGCCTGCCGTACTACCAGGGAACTGGCCGCCGCAAGACATCGATCGCCCGCGTGCGCCTCGTCCCAGGTGAGGGTCAGATCGTCATCAACGGACGCACATATGTAGAACATTTCGGTGGCGCAATTCCGCAGGCGGAAGTCTTCGCGCCATACCGCGTCACAGGCACCGAGGGTCGCTTCAACGCGATGGTGAAGGTTGAAGGCGGCGGGATCTCCGGTCAGGCGGGCGCAATCCGTCACGGGATCTCGCGTGCACTCCTCTCGGCGGACCCTGAGGCATACCGACTCCCACTTCGACAGGCCGGATTCCTCACGCGCGATCCGCGCGCGAAGGAGCGAAAGAAGTACGGCCTCCGACGCGCTCGCAAGGCGAAGCAGTTCACGAAGCGCTGATCTAGCGCAGCTGCGCTGCTGATGGCCGCGGTCCGATTCGGTACCGACGGGATTCGCGGAGTCGCGGGGGTATCACTTACCTCGGAAGTTGCCTACGCCGTTGGCGCTGCCCTAGCGGCGCAGTATCCCGCGGGGAACATCCTCATTGGACGTGACACGCGCCCGAGCGGCCCTGAACTGAGCGCAGCACTCGCCGCTGGAATCAGGTCAGGAGGGGCCACTCCAATCAACCTTGGCGTGATCCCAACACCAGGACTCGCCGCGGTCGTGGCGGCAGACGCAGAGGTTGCCTGTGGTGTGGTGGTGACCGCCTCGCACAACCCAGCGGAATACAACGGCTTGAAGGTCATTGGTCGTGATGGCCGCAAGGTTCCTGATGCGCTTGAGCGTGAATTGGAACGCATGATTGACGAGAGGCGTGCCGCGGCGAGCGCGGATGGCGCGAGGGCGGATGCCGCGAGTGCCACAGATGCGCGCGACGACGCGCGAGGCGCAGCCTATGCGGCGCGCTATGCAGCGCAGCTCGCACTGGTTGCAGCGACGGCAACACCGAACCGCGCCGCCGCTGGTATCCGAGTGGTGCTTGATGCATCGAACGGGGCGGGTACCCCGTTCGCCGAAGCGGCACTCTCCGCAACGGGCGCAACGGTTGATGGAATGGCGATGGGTGAAGGGTTGATCAACGACGGAGTGGGGGCAACCTCGCCGGCGGCGCTCGGACGACGGGTCGTGGAGCTCGGTGCCGATCTTGGAATCGCGCTCGACGGAGACGCTGACCGGTGCGCAGTTGTTGATGAACGTGGAGTCCTGATTGATGGCGATGTGGTGATCGGCCTGATTGCGCTGGATCGGAAGCGCCGTGCCCTTCCAGGCTCTGAGCGTGTGGTGGCGACGATCCTGACGAACTCTGGCGTGGAGCGCCAACTTCGCGACGCAGGAATCACGCTGCAGCGCACTCCTGTGGGTGATCGTCACATTGCTGAGGTGCTGACCCCAGGGCGCCCTGGGTTCGGTGGGGAAAAGAGTGGCCATCTCCTCTTTCCAGAGCATGCGCCAACCGGCGACGGACTGATCAGCGCAATTGAGCTGATCGCGCTGCTGGTGCGCTCGGGCGGACCGCTCTCTGCGCTGGCCGCAACGCTGCCGCTCGACCCGCAGGTCCAGCGAGAGATCAGCGTGCGTGAAGGTGAGGCGGAGTGGCTCCTCTCCAACCCAAGGATGTCCAGTGCAATCCGTGATGCAGAGCGGCAGCTCGCCGCGGGTGGCGGACGACTCGTGGTGCGCGCATCTGGCACGGAGCCTCTTCTCCGGGTGATGGGCGAGGGCCCCGATGAGACCCTCGTAACGTCGGTTGTTGACGCGATCCTTACAGCGGGAAGCGCACTGCTGGCAGAGCGCCGCTGAGCGGGCGGTAGACTACCCGCATGCAGGCACACGTGACCTCAGGCGCTGAACTCCCCGCACTCGGTGTGGACATCGTGCGCGTCGAACGCATCGCAAAGGTGATGCAGCGACACCCCGCCCGCTTCTCCGCTCGAGTGCTCACGGATGCAGAGCAGGCGTACGTACGAGCGCGCCCAGAAAACTTTGCGGGTCGTTGGGCGGCGAAGGAGGCCGTCTCAAAGGTCCTCGGGCTCGGCATCCGCGGGATTGGGTGGCGTGAGATAGAGATTGAGCGACTCCCAACAGGCCAGCCGACGGTGCGCCTGCACGGGAGTGCCGCGGAGCGGGCGGCAGCGATTGGAATCGCAGCGATCGCTGTATCGATCACTCATGAGCGTGAATACGCCGTTGCCGTTGCCTACGGGCAGCGGGCGGTACGCGAGGCGTAGCGTGGGGATCCCAGAAGCGATCGTTGCCGCCGGCCTCCCGCCCCTCGGGCGTGCGGCGTGGGTCGAGGTGAACCTTGATGCGATTGAACAGAACGTGCGCGGCTTAAAGGCGCATTTACCAGTCGGTGGACACCTTGATGTGGTGCTCAAGGCGAATGCATATGGGCTAGGCGCGGTGGAGGTGGCACGCGCCGCGCTTGCTGCAGGTGCGCGCGCGATCTTGGTTGCCACAATTGATGAAGCGATCCAGCTCCGCAACGCGGGGATCCACGCCCCACTCCGGGTCCTCTGGCGCGTCCCAGGCGCGTATCTGCGCCGCGCTGCCGAACTTGAGATCGGTGTCCCTGCCACGTCACCCGCCGTCGTTGCAGAGATCCTGGATGCCGACCTCGCTGGTGCTCGCCCGCTCACCGTTGACATTGAGGTCGATACGGGACTCGGACGTGACGGGATACTCCCTCATGAACTCGCAGCGCTCGCGGAGCGGCTACACGCCGCGCGTCCGCGCATTTTGCTGCGCGGTATCTGGAGCCATCTCACCGCAGCAGAGGATCTGGAGCGCTCTACGGCGCAGGCAACAACACTTAACGGCGCTGCAGACGCGCTCGCGGAGCCAGAACTCCGGAGCGGGCTTGAACGGCACCTCGTCGGTTCGGGTGGCCTGTTGACGATTGGCGCTGGTGAACATGTTGCTCGTGTGGGGATCGCCCTCTTCGGTGTGGTCCCGAATGCGCTGCGCCCTTCCCGCAGTGCAGAGGAGATTGGCATTGCGTCGGTCTACCAGCTGATCGCGCGTCCCGTGCGAATCGCAACGCTCCCCACCGGACACGGGGTTGGGTACGGACCGCATTTTGTTGCGGAACGACCTTCACGGATCATTACCCTTCCCATTGGATATGCCGACGGGATCTCTTATCACGAGAAGGGGAAGGCGGAGGTGCTCGTGCGCGGCGTGCGGCTCCCCGTCGTGGGGAGCATAGCGATGGATTCGATCACGATCGACGCCACTGATCACCCCGCCACCGATCTGAGTACGCTTGACGATGTGGTCTTCATTGGCCGATCAGGGGGCGACGAGATTCAGCCAGTGGATGTGGCGCGGCGCCGCGCGACAATCACCAATGAAGTCTCGACAAGTTTCACGAGTCGGCTGGTCCGCGTCTACACGCGTGGCGGACGCCCCGTTGCACTCTGCGCGTTAAACGAGAGTGCCCCGTGAACGAACCACTCCTCCTCATCGTCGAAGGGGCTGGCGAACGAAGCGGAGCGCTCATTCGCCGCGAAGGTGGCGCGCGCCTCCTCGGCGCGCTCTCACAGCCGAGCGGTGGAGCAGTCGATGCGCTTGAGGCAACGTTGATGACCAGCGCAGGATTGACGGGAACTCCGCGACGAGTCGTGGCGAACGGCGGGGACGCGGAGCGCGCGGCGGGGCGCATCGCGGCGTGGCTCGGTGGCCCAGTGCGGATTGCAGAGATCACCGCCGACGGCGGCCGACTCACACTTGTGTCGCCAGACCGTGCCGCGGTCAGCTGGGACGTGCCAGGTGCAGCAACGGTTCCCGCTGATCCGGTGGAACGCCGCCGTCGCTGCGATGGCGTGTTGGCGCTCCTTGGTCGCACTGATCGTTCCACGGTGGCTGACCTGCTGGGCGATCTAGCAGACGCGCCCCTCCGCGATCGTGATGATGCGCGAGACCAGGTGCGTGCGGCAGCTGTCGCCGACGCGATGCGCCGCCTCGCCGAGCTGCTGGCGGATGAGGACCTCGGTGATCTTGACCTTGAAGGCGCCCCGCTCCTGCTGGTTGGCGTTGCGGCGAGCCTGATCGCAACTGGGACACTCCCGATCAGTGTCGCTGCGCCGTTGGTCCCGACAGGGCGAACGCGGATCCTGCTTGAGCCGTATGGCATCTTCGCCGCGTTTGGAGGAGAGGTGCTGGACGACGCATGGACTGATTCCGCACTCTCATCGCTCGCACGCGACCTACTGCTGCCAGGTGGCGATCTCGTCCGCGTTGCGGGCGAGGAAGGGGAGGAACTCCTTGTGCGAACCTCGAACAGCAATGTGAAACTGTCGCACGGCGAAATCTTTCCACTTCCACTTCGGACGGGCGAAACGGAACAAGTGCTCCTCACACGCGGAGCGCAGGAGGCTGAGTTCGCGCTCCATGGCGGGATCGCACGGGCAGCGATCGTCTTTGGCGATGCACTCGCGGCGCCGCATGAGGTGCGAAGTGGAAGCCTCTCTGCGGCGATCACTGCTGCCACCAGCGCCGCCCCGATCCCTGCACCGATCAGTCTCCTCCCTGCAGGGAGTGCGACGCGCGGCGTGCACGGTGGCCGTCAGTTGCTCGGGGATCTCGTTGAAGGGGAGGTTCACTTCAGTGAAACGGAACCTGAAGGGAGTGGATGGGAGCGCGCCGTTGCGGCAGGACTCCTCGCGATTGGAAGTGCATCGCCCGAGACGGTGCTGCGTGCCCGGGCCGTTGGGGTGCGTGGCGTGATCGTTCATGGACTCAGTGATGGTGAACGCGACGCGTTGAACGCATCCCTTGAGCGTCGAATTGCAGCTGCTGTTGCCACCGCTCCTTTTGGTCTGATCATCATGACGCCGCGTCGTCCCACATCCGGGAGTGACGAGCGCGTGATGCACCTGCTTCGAAGCCTCCACGGCGCGCGCGTGCGCTTCAGTGACGAACCGATTGGCATCGTCGTGCACGGTGGCGGAACTGACCGCGATGCGGGGGATGTTCTTGTGATCGGGGGGACCCATGAGGGTCGAACTGGAGTGTGGGAGGGGCTCGCCGATCTGCGTGCTGATGATCCGCTCGGTGCGGTTCGCATTGACGGAGTGCTCTGCGCAGTACCGCTCGGTGATCTGCAGCGCCGCTCCGCGTGATCTCGCTGCGCATCGAACTCAACGACGTCGCGGCGACGCAGCGGCTCGGCACCATCATCGCGCACCATCTCCGCGCAGGCGATCGACTCCTCCTGATCGGAGAGATCGGTTCAGGGAAGACGACGCTGGCACGCGCGATCGGGTCTGCGCTCCACGCCGATCCTCCGCTCACCTCACCGACCTTCCTGCTTGTCTCTGAACACCAGGGAGCCCTCCCAATCTGGCACGCCGATGCCTATCGCCTCCCGCCGGGAAGTGATCCGCTTGCAGCAGGACTGATCGACGAACGCCATGCGGAGGGCATCACGATTGTTGAGTGGCCAGAACTGGTGCGTTGGCCGCTGCAGGGCGAAGGGTCGTCGCTCCTTGAAGTTGAGCTCACACCCGGCGCTCACGATGATGCTCGGGTAGCGACGCTGCGTATCGGAGATGCGGCGCGCGCAAAGAGCTTGCACACGGCCGCACTCGCGGCGGGGATTGAGGTTGCCGATGGATCCTAACCACACTGCACTGATCCTCGACGGATCGCTTGGACAGGGGTGTGTGGCGCTCCTCGCGTTCAGCGGTCCGCGATCGGGGGGCCTGATGGTTGCCGAGTCTGGAGAGCCGCAGCGCAGCCACCTTGAACGAATCGCCGCGCTCCTCCCGAGCGAGGCGTCGCGCGCGGAACTCTCGGCGATCGTGGTTGGCGTTGGACCGGGGAGCTACACGGGTATTCGCGCGGCCTCTGCCGCGGCGGCGGGCGTTGCTGCCGCCCTCAACCTTCCCATCATCGCGATTCCATCCGACCGTGCGCTCTACGCGGCCGCCAAAGAGGTGGGTGGTGAAACGGTGGTCCTGCCGCTCGGCACTCGGGAGGTGCTGGTGATCCGCGAGGCGGGGAGTGAGATCGCCGCGCATGCGGACGCGCCAGCCTCCGCAGACCTTGCGCGCGTTGCCTCGCGCCTCCCGCATGCGTTCGCAAAACTCGCTTCACCTGTACTGAGCGAGGCACTCGCTACTGCCGCGCGCGGAGAGGAACCACAACGGAGTGAGATTCAGCTTCGCTACCCGTCGCCGCCGCGCGGAGTTGATGGGAGGGGTGTCTAGTGCGACGAGATGAGTATGAGATTCGACCGTTGACCATCGCCGATCTCCCGCTGATGCGCGCGATTGAAGAGGCGAGTTTCAGTACGCCATGGCCAGGGAACGCATATGAGTCCGAGCTGACGACGAACCGTTTGGCGCGATATGTAGGGGCATGGCGCGGAGGGGAGCTGCTGGGGTTCGGCGGGATATGGCTGATGGTGGACGAAGCGCACGTGACCACGATTGCCGTAGCGCCTCCGCTGCGTGGTGAGGGACTCGGAACGGCGCTGATGCTCGAGCTCCTGCAAGAGGCGCGTCGTGGCGGGGCGCGATTGGCAACGCTCGACGTTCGCGTCTCCAATGAACTGGCTCAGCGGCTCTATGCGCGACTCGGATTCGCAGAGGCTGGGCGTAGGGTTCGATATTACGAAGAGAGTGGCGAAGATGCGATCATCATGACGACCCCTGAACTTAGTGATCCTGGTCAGCAGGCGCGTGAGGCGCTTGCACACGCTGCGACCAAGACTGACGAGCCCCTCCCGAATCCAGAGGCATTTGACGTGGTGGCGCGATGAGCCGTGCACGGCTGATCCTTGCGGTTGAGTCAAGTTGCGATGAGTCGGCGGTTGCGCTTGTGCGCGAAGGGGGAGAGGTCGTCGCTGAGCGCGTAGCAAGTCAGAGCACCCTCCACGCTGCCACAGGCGGAGTGATCCCTGAAGTTGCGGCACGTGAGCATCACCTCTGGGTGCCACGACTCTTGAAAGAGGTGCTCAACTCGGCAGAAGGGGGGCCACACGCGCGTGAGATTGATGCGGTTGCAGTGACGACCGGCCCCGGGCTGATTGGTTCACTCCTTGTCGGCGCAGGCGTTGCCGCCGCGTGGGCGTGGGGACGCGGACTCCCCATCGTTCCGACGAATCACCTAGAGGGTCACTTTCGCGCCGCGTGGCTGCACGATGCAGTCTCCGTCTCGGCCACCCCGCAACTTCCCGCGATTGGTCTCATTGTCTCCGGCGGTCACACGCTGATCGTGCACGTGCGGGCCGATGGGACGAGTGAACGACTTGGCAGCACGATTGACGACGCGGCGGGCGAAGCGTTTGACAAGATCGCGCGCCTCCTCGGTCTTCCGTATCCCGGCGGTGCGGCACTCTCGGCACTCGCCGCA
>CAYSEM010000007.1:23306-31167 GCA_964430115.1 uncultured Chloroflexota bacterium
CGTCTCAGCCAGAGCTTCCTTGTGGATCTAGAGGCACGCGATGCGATCGTCGCGGCCGGAGGTGCCGCACCAGGTGAGATCGTGCTGGAGATTGGTCCTGGGCTCGGCGTACTGACCGAAGGCCTCCTGGCGGCCGGTGCGCGGGTGGTTGCGATTGAACTTGATGACGATCTTCTCCCGCGGCTCCAGGAGAAGTTCGCCAAAGAGATCGCAAGTGGAGACCTGACCCTCATCCACGGCGATGCGTTGAACGTTGACCTTGAACCACTCCTCCCCTCCGACGGAGTGTGGCGCGTGGTGGCGAACATCCCGTATCACATCACCAGCCCGTTGCTTCATCGCCTCCTCCTACTTGAGCACCCCGCAGAACGAATCGTCCTGCTCGTCCAGCGTGAGGTTGCGGAGCGCGTTGCCGCACCGGTTGGCGACTGGTCGTATCTCACCGCGTTTGTCCGATCTCGGAGCGAGGCCACGATCGTGCGCGTGGTCCGTAGGGAATCGTTTGAGCCAGTTCCTACAGTGGATTCTGCTGTGCTCTCTCTTGAGCGCTTGACGCACTCTCCGCTTGCTGGACTCTCTGAAGATGACGAGGAGCAGCTCTGGAGGCTCGTCCAGGCCGGATTCAGGGAGCGCAGGAAGAAGCTGCGCAACGCGCTGCCACGTGCACTGCCGATTCCTGCCGACCAGATCATGCAGGCGCTTGAGCGCGCGGATACGGATCCGGATCTTCGAGCACAGGCGCTCAGTGTCGAAGGCTGGGTGCGTCTCCTTCGTGAACTCGGCGGTATCCCTGGCGCGCCGACGCGCCCGCCGCGCGTGATGCGAACACTTCCAGGGGAGGCTCCTGCTCGTCGCGGACGCGTTGGCGCTGGGCGCGTCCACTGGGTTGAGGTTGACGCTCCTGGGAAGGTGAACCTCACCCTCGCGGTTGTGGGTCAACGCGAGGACGGTTATCACGATCTTCACAGCATCGTGGCACCACTTCGCGCGAGTGACCACATCACACTCCGGCTACTTGGCGGAGAGGGCACCCAAGATGAGTTGCACTGTGCTGGCTTACCGATCTCAGGTGCTGGAGAGAATCTCGTTCTTGCGGCGCTGCGCGAGCTGCGCAGGGAGGTGCCGATTCCGCCGCTCGACATCGTGCTGGAGAAGCGGCTCCCTGTGGCGGCGGGGCTCGGCGGCGGATCAAGTGACGCCGCGGCGATGCTTCGTGGTGCACTTGAGTTGTGCGGGGTTGAGTTGGCAGAAGAGCGTCTGATGCAGGTTGCAGCACGTATCGGCTCCGATGTGCCGCTCTTCCTTCCTGGCGGACCGGTGCTGATGGAGGGGCGAGGTGAACGGGTGACGCCACTCGCACCGTGGAGTGAGCCGGCTCCCGGCGTGCTGTTGATTAGCGCACGCGAAGGGATTAAGACGCCTGACGTATTTTCCGCCTTCGCCGCAGGGGTTCGGGGTGATGCATACGGAGCGGCACTCGTGAGCTCGCAACACCTCGCGAGTGAGGCGCTCGCCGGACTCACGACCACTGCGCTCCTCCAGCGATCGGCGGCACTCGCGTCGGCGAATGACCTGCTCGCCGCCGCCCGAGCGATCACCCCGTGGCTGCGCCCGCTCGATCACTCGCTGCGCCGCCTCCTCGGGCGCCCACTCTCCCTCTCAGGCTCCGGGCCGACCCTCTTTCTCCTCTATCCTTCGCTCTACGAAGCGGCAGAGGCTGGCGCGCTCGTTGAGGCGGCAGTAGGCCGTGGTGAACTTGCGCTTCCAGATGGTGGCGTTCTTGTCACTGCGACAGAGTTGGCAACGTAGGGAAGGAGTCCACGATGAAACGACCAGTCAGTGGGAGCGGAGTCGCTCCAGCGATCGGCCCATACAGTGCAGCGATCACCTCAGGTGACCTGCTCTTCTGCTCGGGTCAGCTCGGAATGGATCCCGCAACAGGTGCGCTTCGCGAAGGGGTTGCCGCTCAGGCGGAGCAGGCGCTGGAGAATCTGCGCGCGCTGCTCTCCGCAGCGGGGTTCGGCGTTGAACATGTGGTGAAGTGCACCATCTTCCTTGCGGACCTTGCCGACTTCGCCACGGTGAATGAGATCTACGGGCGCACCTTCTCGGAGCCGTATCCAGCACGCTCAACTGTGCAGGTGGCGGGGCTCCCCAAGGGGGGGCTTGTGGAGATTGAGGCGATCGCCCAGAAGGTCGGCTAGACTCGCCTCCAGATGACACCCTCAAGTACCGGGCCGGAGCGCCTTACAGGCGTGACGGCCATCATCCTCGCTGCTGGCGTCGGGTCGCGGATGCACGCCGCCCAGCCGAAGGTTCTTCACCCGCTCCTAGGACGCCCGATGGCGCTCTGGGTCGTTGAGGCGGTCCGCAGCGTGCTGCGTGATCCTGCGCTCCTCCTCCTCTCCCCAGCAACCGCCGCGCTGCACGCGCTCGCGCCAGCGGGGACGCTCCGCGCAGAACAGCCGCAGCCACGTGGGACAGGGGATGCGGTTCGTTGTGCACTCCCTGCACTTCCAGCCGATGCAACGGAGGTTCTCATTGCGTGCGGGGACACGCCACTCCTTGAGCCGAGCAGTATCAGCGCGCTGATCGCGACTCGTCGCGCCGCAGGTGCGCCAATCGCGCTCGCCGCCTTTCACGCAGAAGACCCGACCGGGTACGGCCGCGTTGAGCTAAGCGAAGAGGGTCGAGCGGTACGCATTGTGGAAGAGCGCGACGCAACCGATGAAGGTCGAGCGAACGATCTCGTCAACGCTGGACTCTACGCCGTTGATCGCGCCTGGCTTGAGGGCGCACTGGACACTCTCGCACCATCAGCTGCGAGTGGAGAGGTCTACCTCACTGATCTTGTCGCGCGCGCCGCTGCGGAGGGTACGCCAGCCCCCGTCCTCCTTGGGAGTGGGGTCGACCTTGAAGGGGTGAACGATCGACGTCAGTTCGCGGACGCCGCCGCGGCTCTTCGTGAGCGGATCAATGCGGCGCATCTTGAACGCGGCGTCGGCATGATGGATCCAACCACGGTCTGGATCGAGCCTACGGTGAGCATCGCTGCCGATGTGGTGATTGAACCGAACGTCATGCTAACCGGCAACACCGCGATCGCAACTGGGACTCGCATTGAGGCTGGATCACGGATCCACGAAAGTATCATCGGGGAAGGCTGCACGATTCGCTCGAGTGACATCGATGGCTCAACTCTTGCGAGCGGCGTGGACGTTGGCCCCTTTGCGCACATTCGACCCGGCTGCACGATTGGTGCGGGCGCACATGTTGGCAACTTCGCTGAGCTCAAGGGCACAACTCTCGCTGCCAAGGTCAAGGTGGGACACCACTCGTACCTCGGTGACACCAGCGTGGGCGAGGGGAGCAACATAGGTGCCGGAACGATTACGGCAAACTACGACGGCGAGAAGAAGCATGCAACGGTCATTGGCGCTCGCGTCTTCACGGGCGTTGGAACGTTGATGGTGGCACCGCTCACCATGGGCGACGGATCCAAGAGCGGTGCCGGAGCGGTCGTGCTGAACGATGTCCCAGCGGGAGCGCTCGTTGTAGGCGTGCCTGCACGTACGGTGGGCAAGGAGTAACCAATGAACCCTGTGCTCGCCGATCTCGGCCTGATCTTGCTTCTGATCCTTCTGAACGGCTTCTTTGTGGCAGTTGAGATCGCGTATGTCAGCGTGCGACGCACGCGGCTCAGCGAGCTCGCGGATGATGGAGATAGGCGGGCGGTTCGCGCACTGCGACTGCTTCGAGATCCGGGCCGCTTCCTTGCGGTGATTCAAGTTGCGATCACCTTCCTCGGCGCGCTTGCATCCGCGGTCGCTGCCGTCAGCATCGTCGAATTGATCGCCGCGCCGCTGAGTGGCGTCTCGTGGATTGGCGATCGCGCCGCTCCGATCGCTCTGCTCCTCGTCACGCTGCTCGTCTCAATCGTCTCAATCGTCCTCGGAGAGTTGATCCCGAAGGGTTTCGCGCTGGCAAACCCCGATCGGATCGCGCTTACAGCGTCGGGGCCCATCTCAATCTTCGCCAAGGTGCTGAGCCCACTTGTCGGGCTCCTTGTTGTGCTCACGAAAGTGATCTCCAAACCGTTCGGCATAGATCCGACCCGGACCCCGAAGCTCTCTGCAGCCGAAATCAGACTCATTGTGGAGCAGGGGAGCCAAGAGGGAGTGCTTGAGGCGGAGGAGGAGCAGATGATCTCGGCGGTGATGTCACTCAGTGACTCAAAGCTGCACGAGGTGATGGTGCCACGCATCGATATCGTCTCAATTGATGAAGAGGCAACCTTCGACGAGGCCGTAGAGGTGGTGCTGAAGGAGGGACACAGCCGCACGCCGCTCTACCGCGAGTCTATTGATCATGTGAGCGGCATTCTCTATGCGAAGGATCTGCTCCGCATCATTGCTGCGGGCGGGCCCCGACCGCGCCTGCGCGACATCATGCGCCCAGCCCTCTTCGTCCCTGAGTCAAAGCCCGTCGACGATCTTCTGCATGAACTGCAGCGACGGAAGGTGCACATGGCGATCGTGCTGGATGAGCACGGAGGCACCGCGGGCCTCGTGACGATCGAGGACCTCCTCGAAGAGATCGTGGGTGAGATCCAGGACGAGTTCGACGAAGAAGAGCCGATGAAGGTCGAGATCTCCGAGGGGGAGGTGATCCTCGATGGTCGAGCGGACATTGACGAGCTCACCGATCTGGTTGAGCCACCGCTCGAACTTGAAGACGATGAGGAGTACGACACCCTCGGCGGATTTGTATATCACAAGATCGGTCGCGTTCCCGTAGTTGGCGATAGCGTGACCATCGCCCCTTTTGTGATCAGTGTGATCAAGGTGAGTGGGCGCAGGGTAGGGAAGGTGCGCGTGCGCTGGACTCCTGTGGAGTCTGTTGCCGGATCTGAGGAGAGCGAAGGGAAGTAGCCCCTCGGCGGATCGCCTACGCGGAGATCACACGCTCCATGATCTCTTCAAGCCGAACGATCGCAATAGGATTCATTGCTGGCACCGCACGAATCTCCGTGAGGGCTCGCTCGCGCCAGAGTGCAGCCTGCTCTCGTGTGTAGGCTTCTGCACCCGTTCGCGCGAGGACGGCGAGCCCTTCAGCCACAAGTGCGGCGTCCGGATCTGGTGTTGCGAAGAGTCGATCGAGAGTGGCGCGATCTTCAGTGCTGGCGCGCTCCGCTGCGTAGAGGACGGGGAGCGTCTTCTTATGTCGGGCAAGATCTGATGGCGCCTTTCCAGTTGCCGCCTCACTCCCCCAGATCCCGAGCAGATCGTCATTGATCTGGAAGGCGAGCCCGAGTGCCCATCCGAACGTACGGAAGCGCGTGATCACCGCTTCGTCATCAGTGGCGAGCATGGCGGCTGACTCAACACCGCCCGAGATGAGAGCCGCCGTCTTTCGTCCGATCATCTCAAAGTAGTGCTCCACGCTCTGCATCTCGCGCTTCTGGCTCGCCGCGATATCAATGAACTGCCCTTCACAGAGGCGGAGGCAGGTCTGGTCGTAGATCTTCATCATGCGGATCACCTTGGCGTCGGAGAAGCCGAGTTCAGTCAGTCGGTGTGCCGCAATACGACTAATCGTGAACAGCGCATCGCCGGTATTGATGGCCTGCGCAAGACCTTCGCGTACCCAGAGGGTAGGTCGCCCCCTTCGCTCTTTATCCTGGTCCTCAATGTCGTCGTGGATCAAGCTGAAGTTGTGACCGAGCTCAACGGCCGCTGCGCCAGGGATGGCACGCTCCCAATCGCTTGAGAGTGCGGAGTACGTGAGGAGTCCGAGGAGGGGGCGCATGCGCTTGCCGAGTCGAGCACTCGGATCCCCGTATCCCATGTGATACCGAATCTGTGCGTACATTGATGCGGTGATTGGCTCCTCCCACTCTGCGAGGAGGTCCAGAATCGCCGCGTCCGTGGCGGCGATGAGCGCGTCAAGGTCTAGCTCAAGAAGGTTCGCCCCAGTCGGGGTACCACGGAGTGACGTCATGCTGCAATGCTACCCTCTCACCATGCCTGAACGTCGAACCTCGCGGACGCTGGCAGTTGTGACCTCGCGTTTCCGCCTCGGCGAGGCCGATCGCGTGCTCACCCTCATCTCGCCGGATCGCGGAAAGTTCAAGGCGATCGCCAAGGGGGTGCGAAAGCCGACCAGCCGTCTCGGCGGTGGCGTGGAACCGTTCGCAGAGCTCGAGGTCGCGCTCGCGGCGGGGCGCACTTTTGACGTGGTGACCCAGGTGCAGCCACAGCGCGTCTGGCTCGGACTTCGTGGCCGGCTGCTGAGTAGTGCCGTTGCCTGGTACGCAGCAGAGCTCGTGGAGCGAGCCACGAGTGAAGAGCAGCCCGAGCCCGAACTGTATGCACTGCTGTTGCGCGCATGGGATCTGCTCGAGGCGGGTGTCCCAGACGTCCTGGTGGCACGTTGGAGTGAGCTCGCGCTCCTTGACGCTGCCGGGCACGCGCCAGAACTTGATCACTGCGTTGATTGTGGGCGCCCTCCGCAAGAGGGAGAGGCGCTCCGTTGGGATGAGCGCGCGGGCGGGATCCACTGCGTGAGCCATGGTGAAGGCGCACCGTTCAGCAGCGACGGATTGCGTCTCTTGCGGGCGCTCCGACGCTTTTCCCCAGAACAGCTCGCGGCGCTGCGGCTGCCGAGCGGACCACTTCAAGAGGTCGACCGAGCCCTCCGAGCGGCAATCTTGCATCTCTATGGGCGAGAACCGAAGAGCCGCAGCTTTCTCGACGAGGTGAGCGCGTGAGTGCGCTTACGAGCGCACTGCTCGTGGCTCTTGGCGGTGCGTCAGGTGCGTTGCTGCGGAGCGGTGCGGATGCGCTCACTGCGCGCCTTGGGATCGCCGCGCCAATTGGGACACTCGTGGTGAACGTGGGTGGATCGTTTGCCGCAGGCCTCGTTGTCACGCTGATCGCCAACCGGCTCCTTCCAGACGCTGCACGCCCCCTCATCGTCGTTGGACTTCTCGGAGGGTTCACCACCTTCTCAGCGTTTGCGCTGCAGCTCGCACGCATGGGCGAGGGGGGTGAACTCCTCGCGCTGATCGCCTTCGCCGTCGGATCAATCCTGCTCGGGCTCCTTGCCGCCTTGGCGGGCGTGGCGCTTGGCCGCGCGCTCTAGCCGCACTCGGATCGGGTAGGCTTCCACTTCATGAGCATCAGCGCCGATCCATCCCTCACGCTCGCTGGCACCCCCGCGGCTGACGCGACGCCTGCGGTTGCCGATCTTGACGTCATTGTCTCCCTCGCGAAGCGACGTGGATTCGTCTTCCCAAGCTCAGAGATCTACGGCGGCATCAACGCCGTCTGGGATTACGGCCCGCTCGGGGTTGAGCTAAAGAACAACGTGAAGCGCGCCTGGTGGCGCAGTATCGTCCAAGAGCGGAACGACGTGGTCGGTCTCGACGCAGGGATCCTCATGCACCCACAGGTCTGGCGCACCTCAGGACACGTGGGTTCGTTCAGTGATCCGCTCGTTGAGTGCACCGCCTGCAAGCGTCGCTACCGACTGGATGAACTTCCGGGAACCGACGCGCTCACCACTGCGCAGCTTGCAGAGGCCGACGTGGTCACGAAGCTCGGGCTGGTCTGCCCTGACTGCGAGGGGAGCCTCACCGCACCGCGACGCTTCAACCTAATGTTCAAAACCTTCATGGGGCCGGTAGAGGAGGACGCCTCCGTCATCTACCTCCGCCCGGAGACGGCGCAGGGCGCCTACGTGCAGCACCGTAACGTGCGCGATGCGGCCCGGAAGAAGATTCCGTTTGGCATCGCACAGGTAGGGAAGTCCTTCCGCAACGAGATCAGCCCAGGGAACTTCGTCTTCCGCATGCGCGAGT
>CAYSEM010000008.1:0-4516 GCA_964430115.1 uncultured Chloroflexota bacterium
TTGTCTTTGACCCTGCAGACCAGAGTGCAGAGTGGGTGCGACAGACGCGATGGAATTCCGTTGCCCTCCGTGCGCTCGACTGGGGGATGCTGATGGCCGTACTGGTGCACGGATTCCTTGGCATGCGCACGGTGTTGCAGGATTACGTTCCCTCGCGCGTGCGCAGCCTTTCACTTGGTGCGCTCTATCTGCTCGCACTGATCCTCTTTGTTTTAGGCACCCAGGTTGTCATCGCGCTGCCGTTTGATTAGGGGGCGAGATGAGTAGTGCTCTTCGAGCAGAAGCGGGACAGATTGACGTTGACGCAATCGTTGTTGGCGCGGGCGGTGCTGGCCTCTGGGCGGCGCTTGAACTTGCGCGTGAAGGGATCCCAACCGCGGTCCTCACCAAGCTCTACCCGACGCGCTCACACACGGGCGCAGCACAGGGCGGTGTCTGCGCCGCACTCGGCAATGTTGAAGAGGACCACTGGGAGTGGCACATGTTCGACACCATCAAGGGTGGTGACTACCTGACCGACCAAGACGCGGCTGAGGTCCTTGCACGCGAAGCGATCCCTGCAGTGATTGAGTTGGAGCGCATGGGACTCCCGTTCAACCGCACGCCAGACGGAAAGATTGATCAGCGACGTTTCGGTGGCCACACGCGCAACTACGGTGAAGGGCCAGTGCGACGCAGCTGCTACGCCGCCGACCGCACCGGGCACATGATCCTGCAGACGCTCTATCAGCAGTGCATCAAGGCGGGCGTCAAGTTCTATGACGAGTACCACGTTGTTGATCTCCTCTTTGAGGGCGGCAGTGCAGATCAGGGTGGACGATGCAGTGGCGTGGTCGGCTACAAGATTGCAGATGGTTCACTGCACGTGCTTCGTGCCAAGGCGGTGCTCCTTGCTACCGGCGGGTACGGACGCGCGTGGCGCGTGACCTCCAATGCGCATTCGCTCGCTGGCGATGGCATGGCACTCGCCTGGCGTCACGGCGTTCCGCTGATGGACATGGAGTTCTATCAGTTCCACCCAACGGGCATCGTCGGGATCGGCATTCTGCTCTCTGAGGCGGCGCGTGGTGAGGGTGGCTACCTGCTGAATGGCGAGGGGAAGCGCTTCATGGAGACGTATGCGCCGAAACTGATGGAGCTTGCGCCGCGCGACATGATCTCGCGCGCCATGTATCAGGAGATCCGAGCGGGCCGTGGCATCGAAGGCAAGGACTACGTATTCCTGGATGTGCGCCACCTCGGCCGCAAGGTCATTGAAGAGAAGCTTCCAGACATTACCGACTTCGCGCGCGTCTATCAGGGTGTTGAGCCAATTAGCGAGCCGGTGCCAGTGCAGCCAACAGCGCACTACGCGATGGGCGGCGTGCCAACCAACCTCGAAACCGAAGTGCTTGCGAACGCCGCGGGCGGCGTCGTCCCTGGCCTCTTTGCCGCAGGTGAGGTTGCCTGCGTCAGCGTCCACGGCGCCAATCGCCTCGGCACGAATTCGCTCGTAGACCTTCTCGTCTTTGGGAAGCGAGCAGGGAAGCGCATGTCTGAGATCTGCAAGACAACCACCGCCCCGAAGCACGTTGCAGGGGCCGAGCGGGCAATCCGCGACGAGATGCTCGCCCTCTCCACGCGACCTGAAGGTGTGCGACCGGCAGAGATCCGCCGAGCGCTGGCTGACGTGATGATGGAGGGCGTTGGGGTCTATCGAGACGAGACACTTCTCACGAACGCGGTGAAGGAGATCCAGCGGCTGAAGGGTGAGTACCAGCGAGTGCGCGTGGAGGACACGGGGAGCGTCTTTAACACCGACCTCCTCGAAGCGCGCGAACTGGGCTACCTACTCGATGCATCTGAGGCGACCGCCGTCTCCGCCCTGGCGCGTAAGGAGTCGCGTGGCGCGCACAGCCGTGAGGACTACCCTGAGCGCGATGACGAGAAGTACCTTGCGCACACGCTGGTCTGGCGCGGTGCTGACGAAGCTCCAGCAACCAGGATTGACTACAAGCCAGTGACGATCACCAAGTTTGAGCCGAAGCCGCGTGTCTACTAGAGGTGGCCTGATGGATGTTGAACTAAAGATCCAGCGATTCGATCCTGAGAAGGACACCGCTGCTCACTGGGAGACGTATCGAGTCCCCGTCGAGCCGATGGACCGCGTGCTTGATGTGCTGACCCGTGCAAAGGAGCTGCTCGACGGAAGCATCACCTTCCGACGCTCATGCGCCCACGGTGTCTGTGGCTCTGACGCACTCTTGATCAATGGGCGGAACCGCCTCGCCTGTAAGGTTCGCGTTGAGCAGCTTGGGAAGAGCATCAGCGTTGCGCCACTCCCCGGCCTCCCTGTCGTCAAGGACCTCGTCGTAGATATGGACGAATTCTTCGGCAAGTACCGCTCGGTGCTCCCCTTCCTTATTGCCGACGAGCCGGAGGGGACGGGGGAGCGCCTGCAGTCTCAAGAGCAGCGGGACGTGTACGACGACACCACCAAGTGCATCCTCTGTGCCGCATGCACGAGCTCATGCCCAAGCTTCTGGGCGCAGCCTGAATACGTTGGCCCGGCTGCAATCGTCAACGCGCACCGATTCATCTTTGATTCACGTGACCAAGGGGCAGAGGAGCGCCTGGAGGTCTTGAGCAACGAAGATGGCGTCTGGCGCTGTCGCACCACCTTCAACTGCGTTGACGCCTGCCCTCGCGGAATCAACATCACGAAGGCGATCCTCGAGGTTTCTACGGCGATCGGTTCTCGCGGCTAGCGCGCGATGCGCGCGCTGATCGGTCGAACGGACGGCGCCTGCCGGGGAAATCCGGGCCCAGCATCCATTGGCGTTGCACTCTACGACGCGTCGCGTGACGGCGCCGATCACCCTTCCGCGCAGCCTGATGCCACCATCTCCGCCGCGATCGGGACAACCACGAACAACGTTGCGGAGTGGAAGGCGGTCATCTCGGCAATTGAGCTTGCCGCTGAACTCGGAGCGTCTGAACTGCAACTCTTCCTTGACAGCAAGCTCGTTGTCGAACAACTCAACGGCAGGTGGCGTGTGCGGGATGCGAAGCTCGCGCCGCTCTGCGACGAAGCGCGCGCTCGCCTCACGCGGTTTGCCGTGTGGAGCGCAGCGCATGTTCCGCGCGAGGAGAATCATCAGGCCGATGCACTTGCGAACGAAGGTCTTGATCGCGCACTCCGAGGTGGTCCCGCGTGGGTGGTGCGCCGTCCAGATGACGTTGCGCGCTCGCGAGGGACGCCGCTGCCAGAAGGCCTTGCGAGCGACGACGGTGGATCAAGTGGTTCTGCCACCACGCTGACACTTCTTGGAACTGGGGCGTCTCGTGGCGTGCCACGCGTCGGTTGCCGCTGCGAGGTCTGCATCTCAAAGGATGTGCGCAATAAGCGACTTCGCAGCTCGTTGCTGATGGAGTGGCGCGATGCCCCGACCGCAACGTCGCGAGCGGTGATCATTGATCCTGGCATGGACCTTCGACAGCAAGCGATGCGCAGCGGGATCACGCGATTGGATGGTGCGCTGATCACCCACATTCACGTCGACCACACAGGTGGCATTGATGAGTTGCGTGCGTATACCGACGCGCAGGAAGAGGTGCTCGATGTCGGCGCAGGACCTGAGACGTGCACGGAACTCTTGCGCCGATGGGAATACGCTTTTGACGGGCGCACTGCACCTGGTCACGGCATCCCCTCACTGCGCCTGATGGAGGCGGTTCCGCATGTGCAACTCGGCGGACGTGCCTTTGAGGCGATCCCACTGATTCACGGCCGTCGACCCGCGCACGGGTGGCGAAGTGGCGGGGTTGCCTATCTCACTGATGTCTCTGCCGTGTCACCAACCTCACGAGAGCGGCTGCTCGGCCTGGACACGCTGATCGTCTCCGCACTTCGTGATCTGCCGCACCCAACGCATCAGACGGTGGAGGAGGCACTCGCCCTGATCGCCGCGTTGGGGCCACGACTCGCAATCCTCACCCACCTAGATCACGACCTTGACTATCAGGAGCTCTCCGCACGTCTCCCAGACGGGGTGCTTGCCGGCTTTGATGGGCTCGTCGTGGAGGTCGCGGCGCGCTAGACTCCCCCTCCGGCGAGATGGTCGGACGGTCGCGAGCGAGCCTTCGGGCTCGTTCGAGGAAAGTCCGGGCTCCAAGGTGTAAGGCAGCGGGTAACGCCCGTCCGCCGCGAGGCGCGGACTAGTGCCACAGAGACGAGTCCGCCACTGAGCTTCGGCTCGGAGGCGGGGTGAAACGCGGCAAACTCTGCCTGGAGCAAGGTCAAATAGGAGGACGCTTCAGCCCTTGTGGCTGGAACTGGCGCACCGCCAGGGTCCTCGGGTTGATCGCTCGAGCCACTGAGTAATCGGTGGCCTAGATGGATGGCCGTCCCTCCCGCAAGGGGGGACAGAACCCGGCTTACAGACCATCTCGCCGGCTTCACACGCAGGCAGATACCGCCCGCCGCCCTCGCCCACCGCACCCTCCCCACCGCACCCTCCCCACCGCACCCGCCTCT